>JAYTTT010000001.1:0-12830 GCA_043744895.1 Gemmatimonadota bacterium
CGGACGAGAAGGGCTCGCCGACGGACCTCCCGAAATCCTGTGGGGGACTGGTGGTCGCTGCATCTTTGGAACCGTTCGTCGTTGAGCCGCCGTACACGCGAGCCCGCCCGGGCCCGATAGTTGCCGCCCCCCGCGGGAGCTTCTTTCTGGGTTCTGTGGAGACGGACGGTAGCGGTCTCCTCAGTGCAATCCGTTGCATTCAGATGTCTCCGTGGGCGCCGGTTGTAGTCTGTGTTGAACTTGTGCCTGCGTTGACCGAGATCCGGCAGCTCGTTGATCTGATGGTGCCGATACCCAGCCGGCTGTTGGTAGTCAAAGGGAGATCAGAAGCGTTTCTGAGCGATCCCCAGCGCTCTCTACTCGCGGTGTCGCGCAGGCAGGCTCCCTCGCCCGGCGACTTGGCCGCCTATGTTGGCATGCGGCTACGGAATCGTGAGGCGGCTGCCTGGCTCCGGCGATCGCTCACACCTGGCTTCTCGGAGGCACCGACATCTGCGAGTCGCCATTGCCGGTCGCTGGGTTCGCTGACGCCGCGCGACTGGCGCGCTATCGGCCGGTTGGCTACGCTTTGGGGTGCGACGCCAGTGCCCCGCAAGGCTGAGTTGGTCGCCAACGGCAACGGCCTTGATCCTCGCACATTGCGGTCTTGGGTTCGGAAATATCTCGGCATTCCCTTCAGGATTGCCGGTGCCCTCGTCGGATGGGAATGGGTATTGGAACGCGTCACCCGAAACCTCATAGACCTGCGACGAATCACTGTCGGACCCCGGCCCTAGCCTAGCGTCGGCCCAAACAAGGAGACGAGCAATGAGCTACCTCCCGATGGCTATGCGGCTCGCCTGCCGACGTTTGCTTCGACGGCCCGTTACGGCGTTGGCCAGTGCGCTCGTCCTCGCTCTCGGCGGCGGCTTCACCGTCATGGTGTTCAGTATCGTGAACGCCGCAATGTTCACCGCCCTGCCGTTCGCGGATCCCGGCCAGCTGGTCATGATTGAGGAGCAGCGCCCCCAATCCACCTGTCGTCCATTGTGTTTCGCCGCAATCGCTGCAAGAGAGCTCCCGGTCCTCGCCCGTGGCGCCGCATTGCTTTCGGGCCTTGGGGGCCTCTCGACGGACCAGGGCGTCATCGGGACGCCGGGTGGGCCCTCAGAAGCTCAATGGGCGGTCGTTTCAGCGAACTTTCTCGCTCTTCTCGGGTTCAATCCGGCCTTCGGACGTAACTTTCTCGCGGAGGAGGACGGGCCAACGGCGCCCGTGGTCATCCTAAGTCATGCCTTCTGGTCCCAGCAATTCGGTGCCGACTCGTCCGTTGTCGGTCGCTCGCTCACCATTCGAAAGCAGCAACACCAGATTATCGGCGTGCTGCCCCCGACGGCCGTCCTGGGGAAGCCCCTGTTCTTTGGTGACACCGCCACTGCGCCCTTCTATGTGCCGATTGGAGCGGTTTTGTCGGAGCAGCCTGGAGCAGGGTTTGAGACCGTGGTCGGCCGCCTTCGTCCTGGAGGAACGTTGGAAGGCCTACGCTCAGAGCTTACCATTGGGTTTGCCCATCTCGAGCAGGCCCCGGCTCGGCCAAACGCCGCCCCTAACGGTCCAGTCAGGCCGAGAGTAACGACGCTGCGGCGTGCTCATGCGGATATGTTCGGTTCCCCGTACCTCGTTGTTCTCGGAGCAGCTATCGCGTTGCTGCTGGTTGCGTGTGGCAATCTTGCCGCGCTTTTCCTGGTCCGGAACATCGACGCACGCCAAGAGGCAGCGATCCTTGCGGCGATTGGAGCGGACTGGTATCAACTCAACGCCCCATTTCTCGTGGAGGCGGGCCTTGTTGTATCGGCCGGTTTGATCGGCGCGCTCTACCTCGCTTCTCTCGCTACCCGCCTCCTCGGGCTCATTCCGTCAGATTCCCTTCCGTTTTGGGCGGCGGTCGATATCGACTGGCGGACGATGGCGTTTGGCGCTGGAGCGAGCGTGGTCGCGATGCTGGTGGTGGGTGTGATGCCTTCCGTGATTGCGGGACTTGGCCGCAATCAACGTTCGTTGGGGTCGGAAGCTGGGGCGCAGACCGCTCGGCCGGTTGGGCGTAGCCTCATGGTGTTGATCGGGGCTCAAATTGCCGGCTCCCTCATCCTCCTCACGGGCGCTGGGCTGCTGATCAAGACGCTTATCACCGCCGCGACAAGGGACCTCGGTACCGCGAAGGCGTCCGTTGTCCGTGTGGGCATCAATCGGCAGGGCGTCGGCTTTGCCAATGACACTGAGGAACGGGCATTGATTCAGAGCGTGCAGGAACGCCTCCATTTCGTAGTTGGCGTGGCAATGACGTCGGTCGGATCGCGCCTTGACCAACCGACCGGATCGGTCATTAGCCGTGAAGGGCCGGGCAACACGATCACCGACCCAATCCCGCCGGAGATCCTGTCCATCTCGCCAGAGTACTTGGGGGTAGTTGGTCTGCGGCTGCTCGCGGGCCGAGGCTTCGACGCTAACGATGCGGTTGGCGCAGAGCCGATCGCCATCATCGATAGTCGAACCGCTCGAAGGCTTTTCCCGCTGGACAACCCGATCGGGGGCCGAATCAAGGTCGGCAGCCCAGAGGTACCGACCAGTTGGCTCAGGGTCGTTGGGGTGGTCGGAACCACACGTAACTTGCTGACCAACGAGGAAGATCGTGGCGCGACGATCTACCGGCCGCTCCGTCAAGCGCTCGGCCCCGGCTTCGGCCTCGCCGTCCGAACACTGGGTCCGGCGCCACGGTACGTCGGTAACATCAGGGCCGCCGTGCAGGCCGTCTTCCCCGATGCCGTGCTTCGCGTTGATAGTGTCGACGAGGTGGTCGAGCATCGATTGGCCCCTCTGCGTCTGAACGCAATCCTCGCAGCCGTAATCGGGCTCACCGCGCTGCTGATCTCGGTGATCGGAGTCTATGGGGTGGTTCGGTATAGTGTAGGCGTTCGGTCGACTGAAGTTGGCATTCGACTCGCACTCGGCTCGACGCCTCGACAGATTGTTGGGCTCGTTGCGGCGTCTGCAACGCGAGCGGCCCTGGCTGGTGTAAGCCTCGGATTGGCGGGGTCCGCCGTGCTCACTCGATTCCTCGAGTCGTGGCTTCACGGCATCAGCGCGACGGATCCACTGGCGTTTGCTGGGGCTGCGGTGCTCCTGGCTGCGGCTACAGTAAGCGCCGCCGTGCTACCAGCAAATAAGGCGGCCAACGCTCCGCCTGCTGTGACTCTGCGGTCCTTCTAGAGATTCAGAACGTTTACCCACCCTGGGGGTCGCGCTTCTGCCGGGCCAGCTCGACCTTGAACGCCTGTTCCCGGTCGGTCACGAACTTTCGGTAGCCTCCGGGTCGATGAACGCCGCGGAGTCGCCCTTCTCGAGCCGGGCGTACTTGGCCTCCATGTCGAAATAGCTGCCGTGGGCACCGAGGAAGTAGTCGCACGGCAGGGCGTTCAAGACCCGGAACGTCCGTTTCCCACCAGCCGGTATCCCGGGTTCACATTCGGGCTGCCGACGATCACCACCTCCCGCACCGTGCCGCCCACCGTCACCTTCATCGTCCAGGTCGTGGTGCCCTTGGTGTGCCCCGGCGTGGGCCGGGCGACCAACACCGCGCCGCCGAGCTTCACCTCGTCCCCATCGTGGAGGACGCGGTCGACCTTGGTGGCCGGATAGAGCGTGCCCGGCATGGCGCCGTATTGGGAAGTCGCTCTTCCCGCCTGATTCGACCACCGGCACGTCGGCGTCCATCACCATGTACCGGGCGCCGGTCTGCTGCTTGATCAGCGCGCTGCCGGCATCGTGGTCCCAGTGGGCATGGCTGATCAGGAGGATCTTGACGTCGCTGAACTTGAACCCGAGCGTTTCGATGCTCGCCCGAATCATCGGCACGTTCGCCTCGAGATCGCTGTTGATGAGGATGTGGCCCTGGGGCGTGGTGATCAGATAGTTCGCGAGCCCTTTGCTCCCGACGTAATAGAGGTTCCGGGCGATCCGGAACGGAGGAAACGGCGCTGTCCATTCCGGGATGCTCTGGGCCGCCGCCAGGCCCGGCGCGATGGCCGGAGCCAACAAGGCGGTCGCGATCGTCGCCGTTCGGAAACCGTTGACGGTGGCGAGGACGAAGAACTCACGAGTCCTCATCTCAGGTACCTCCGGATGGACGGCGTGGGATGGGTGGCAACTTGCCTAGTAGACGAGCGCGGCCGCCCGCATCGGCCCGGCGTTGCCGCCCTTGATCTTGAGCGGGAACCCGACAAACACCACATGGGCCTCATTCACGATCTGGTCCAGGTTGACCAACCCCTCGACGCTCGGCACGTTCCGAGACAGGAAGGCGTAGTGCTCCGGTACGATCGCCTGGGATCCCTTGAGTTCACCCTTCGCCATGATCGCGGCGATGTTCTTGAGCCCCGCCAGGCTCGGCATGTCCGTCGCGAACAGGCGTACCGGAAGCGTGGCCAGGTATTCCGCGGCCTCGCCCGAGAGGTAGGCGTACGACGGGTAATCATTCGGATCGGTGGGCGGCACGTACCCGACGTAGGCGATCACCACGTCGCCGGCAACCAAGCCCCGGCCGGCAAAGTCGGCCCGGGAGAGCGGCGCATCCTTGGCCCGATCGCGGAAATCGAGCACCTTGGCGACACCAATGAACTGATCGAGCGGGAAGGTGTCCGTTCCTCGGGCGCCCTTGATGGCGTGATTCGGGGCGTCGTGGTGCGGGCCGACGTGGTTGAACAACTCGAGCCTGCTGTCGGCGACGTACGCCGGGGCTTCGCTGATGGTGTGATGGAACGTGGTGGACTCGGGCAGACCGAAGTCCTTCAGGAACTTCCGCCCCAAGATCCGCACTGGAGCATCCTCGCCGATGACCGGACTTAAGTCGACCACCGCGCGCGGTCGCACAAACGTGCTTGGCGCCGGTTGTTGGCGGCATCCGGCGAGGCAAACGAGACCGAGGAGCCAAGCGATCGGCTGTCCCATGGGGAATCTCCCTTGATCTACAGGGTCAACACCAACGACGCGATAGCGGTTCGAGGAGCGATCGGAAAGTAGTACCGGGTTACCCCATCGGTATACCCGCTTGCATAGGCCCGCCCGCTGAAGAGGTTCTGACCCTGGAGCCGAACCGCGTACCGGCCCGCGGTGAGCGCAACGCCCCCATCGACGAGGGCATACGCCGGGGCCGTTAGGGCCGCGTTGCCGTCGTTGGCCAGGAATGCCCGCCCCACATGCCGGACGCCGACGGTAAGGGCAATCTGGTCCCGAACCCGCCACGCCCCCTGCAGATTGGCGATCAGCGCCGGTGACAACAGCGGCGGCACGTCACGGTACGTCGTCCCGCTCGCCCCGTCGGTGTACTCGGCGATCCGAGCCCGCATCCACATCGCATTCCCGGTGAACGTCAATGAAGGCCGGGCCCGCCACTCTCCCTCGACTTCGAGACCGGTCCGGCTGCTCCGGGCCACGTTCCGTCGAAGCTGGCTCCCGGTGATCGAGATCGCGCCGATCGGGGCGATTTCGTTGTGGAATCGCAGCAAAGAGATTCGCGTTCAGGCCGAAGGCGCCCCGGGTCCAGCGAAGACCGGCTTCGACGTCGGTGACCGACTCCGGCCTAACTTGATCGAGCGGCAACAACTCGGCAGCCGCGCAGGCCGCAAATCGGGCATAGCCGTACGCCGCTACGCTGGCGATGACACGGTTGGACTTGATGCTCCGCCTGGCCTCCAGCGTGGCCAGGCCAATGCAGCCGAGGCCGGCCAGGAGCAGGACGAGAGGCCACCCAACGCGAGGTGTGGTCGGAGATCGGGTCATCGGATCCAAGCTGTCGAGTCCGGACCCGGTACGCCAGGTCCTAGTTGTGACCGAGTTGTGAAGGTCCGACGATTGACGGGGTATCGGAGGCGTTCACCGCGCCACCTTCCGCCGAAGTTCCTCGCCGAAGTTCTGCACCACCACGAGACGGGTCCGTAAGCCGCCGACCGGACGCAAGAGGAGAAAGTGCTGGTCGTCCGGTGTCACGTCGTAGTGCTTCCCATCGGTATGGGAATCGACTCCGGCGGCGAACAACGTCTTCGGCGCCCCGAACCGCAACGATCCCGACGGCTCGGCTCCGACCGGAGCGACCACGAGTTCGCCGGCCCCGGTCCGGAAGAAGAGCTCGCGGCTGCTGTGCGCCCAGACGGGCTCCATCCCTCCCGCGGTCGAAACCTGCCACTTGCCGTCGCCGACGTTCGGGAACGGGCGCACGAACACCTCGTCTTGGCCGGGCTCATTCGACGAGTACGCCAACCAGCGTCCGTCCGGCGACACGGCTGGGTACATGGCCAGAAAGGTCCCCTTGATCAGCGACCGGGTGGCGGAGTCGCTCCCAGGCCGGTAAGCGATCAGCTCGGACGTGCTGCTCTGGCTCGACCGGCCGATGACGATCTCGCGGCCGTCCGGTGTCCACACCGCCGAGTAGGGGTTGCCGTCAACGGGAACCCGCTCCGCCCCCGTGGTGCCGTCGGCCCGGGTCACCCAGAGTTGACCGGGGCCGGAGCGATTCGACAGCACCGCGATCGACTGGCCGTCGGGAGACCAGGAGAGTCCCACGTTCCGGGTCCCGTCGAAGGCGAGCGGCGTGAGCGGTCCGCGGTCGAGTTGCTTGATCCAGAGTTTGGCGCCACTCGCATCGGACGTGTTGACGACGAGCCGGGCCCCGTCCGGGGCGAGGGCGAGGAATTTGATCCCGCCCGTCCAGCCCGGATCGACCGGACCGCCCGCGCCGTTCCGGTCCACCCGAACGACCTCGCTCATGCCCTCGTTGCCGACCCAGGCCAGTGTTCCCGACCGCGACACGGCGAACTGCGACGCGGACCCCATGTAGACGTCCACGCCGTTGAACAGGGCTACCGAGGCACCGGTCAACTTGAATGCGCCGGCGTCGAAGGGCGCGGCCATCACCGTTCCATCGACCGTCGCGTACACCAGGTATCCCGGCGCGAGATAGCGCGCCATTGTTCCCTTCACCAGCTTGCGAACCGGTCCGCCGGCCGTCGCCACCACTGCGATCTCGCTCGTTTCCGGCAAGCCGAGTCTGGCGACGGTCAGCAGCAGCCCCTTCCCGCCGGGCAAGGCGTCGATCCACATGTACCCGCCGCCCCCGGTCGCGGGCGGCACCACCCGGCTGGGCGGGCCCCCGGCTGCGGGCACTCGCTGAATCGCCCCGGTGCCGTCCACGAAGTAGATCTGCCCGTCGTCGCCCCACGCGAGGCCGCCCCCGGCTGAGGGCACCCCGCCGGCCACGAGCGTCACGGCCGGGCCGCCGTGGAACGACACCGTCTTGAGGGCCCCGTCCACCGTGAACGCTACCACGGAATCGTTAGGCGAGACGGCGGGAATCCGGGCCCCGTCGGTACCGGGAATCGGCTGGAACCGTAACGCGTCGAGCGGGCGCTGCCAGAGCTGGGCCTCGCCGCCCTTTGACGCGCCGACATACACGAGGCGGGAGCCGCCCGGAGCCAGGGCGAGGTTGACCCCCGCGGCGGACACCACCCGCTCAGATTCCGGCGGCGAGACATCGAATCGGACCACGGGCCCGGACGGCGGCCCCGCCCACGGCCGGCTCCACAGCGTGCCGAGAAGCATGCCGCCCGCGAGGAGCCCGACAGCCGCCCCGAGCTGCCAACCCAGCCGCCGCTCGCGCGGAGCCGCGACCGGACCGGTCGGCACCGACCGAAAGGCCGGGTCGCGCAGCGCGTCCGCAAACGCTTTGCCGGTGGCGAACCGGTCGGCGGGGACTTTCTCGAGCGCCCGGCCCACCGCGGCCGCGACGTTGGCCGGAACCGACCGGCGCAGGCTGGCAACCGGCGCGGGCTCCTCGGTCACGATCTTCATGATGATCTGCTGGGCGGTGGCGCCGAAGTGCGGCGGCTTGCCCGCAAGCATTTCGTAGAGCACCACACCCAGTGAGTAGATATCCGATCGCGGCGTCAGGTCCTTCTCCGCCGTCGCCTGCTCTGGGCTCATGTATTGCGGCGTCCCGAGCGAGAGCCCGGTCTCGGTCATCCGCCCGCCGGCCGCGGCGCTGACCGCCAGCGCAATCCCGAAGTCGGCCACCATCGGCCGGCCGTCGTGGATCAGGATGTTTTCGGGCTTGATGTCGCGGTGGATCACGCCGTGCCGGTGGGCGTAGTCGAGCGCCTCGGCCACGTCGGCCGCGATCCGGACGGCCTCATCGATCCCGAGTTGGGTCTCCCGGTCAAGGGCCTCGCGCAGCGTCTCGCCTTCAATGAAGGGCATGGCGTAGTAAAGGAACCCGTCGGCGGTTCCCGAATCAAAGAGGGGAAGGATGTGCGGGTGTTGGAGGCCGGCCGTGGTCTTGATCTCGGCCAGGAAGCGTTCGCCGCCGAGAATCGCGCTCAATTCGGGCCGCAGGACCTTGAGGGCGACCTTGCGGTCGTGCTTCAGATCGTGGGCGAGATGGACCGTGGCCATGCCGCCGGCGCCGAGTTCGCGCTCAATGCGGTAATGGTCGGCGAGTGCGGCTCTCAACCGGTCGAGGGCTTCGTTCATGCTCGCGGGGTGATGATACGTTGCAAGATAGGTAGCCGGTCAGGCCCGAGCCAGCGTCCTCAACGTCCGCATTAGCTCCACCGTCGCCCAGGTATCCCGTTCGCAGTAGTCCAGCAGGTCCTGCCTGAGCCGGTCCCGCTCCGCCACCGGAATCCGGTGGGCCACGAACAGGAGCCGGGCGATCTCGACACTCGCCACCATCCCGTCCACGATCACCAGATCCTGATACGAGAGGCTCGGCACCAACGGATTCAAGATGGCCTTGAGGCTGAAGCTCCCGCCGAAGTCCGGGTGATAGACATTATTCCGCACCACCGGCAGTAAATCCACCAGCTTGTCGAGCAGCTCCTGCAGCGGATCGGCCAGCTCGGGCACCAGCTGCTTGAGCTCGGTGATTCTGGTCTTCTCGAAGGCGGAATAGGTGACGATCCGGCGGGCGCTCTTCGTGGCCGCGATCATCGCCTCCGCCAGCTCGCGGCGGGGGTCGTGCGGCCCCTCGGCCAGCCAGCCGACGTGGCGGTGGGTGCCGTCGGGCAGCTCCTCATGAAAGCTGAACTGAGCGGTGGCTTGTCCCCAGGGCGCCAAGCCGTCCCAGACCGGGACCGCCCGCGCCACGGTTTCGAAGTCGAGATAGCCTAACGGCCCGCCGAACGCCTCCAGCGCCCGAGCCAGGGTGGGCTCCACGATCAGCCGGTTCTCGGTCATCGCGCGGATCTGGCGCCGGGCGGCGTCGGACAGCTTGGCCGCGGGGGCCAGGTCGCTGATCCGGTTGATGCCCTGCCCGATGTACGCCACCGTCTTCTTGGCGCCGGTGCTGTAGAGGTTCCGGATGTGATCGGGATCCTGGGGCCAGCAGCGCTCGAAGAACGGACACTCCCGCGGTTCCCAGCACTGGGCGCCGACGACGACCTCGGGCTGCGGACCCTCGAGCATGGCCAGTTGCGCCACGACCATCTCCAGGATCCGGACCTGCCAGGACTCGATCCGCTCGGTCACGTCCTCGCGCACCAGCAACGGGCCCTGGCCGGGGTGGCGGTACTCCTTGTTGAGATGCATGATCTCGACCCGATCCACCGCGAGGCCGGAGCGACGGAGGACCCAGGCCTGAATGGCGGCGTCGACGATGTGCTCGTCTTTAACTTCGGTTGACGACTTCACTTCGATCAGCGTGTGACCGGTGGCCGTCTTGAGCAGAACATCCACCGCCACGAAGACCCGCTCCGTGAAGAACGATGCTTCAAAGATCGCCGGCGCACCGGCGTCGAGCGCCGCCTGCGTCTCGGTCACCCGCTCGGCCACCGCCGTGTGAGGCAGATCGATCAGGACGCCACCCGGGAACTGATCAGTCGCGAGCGTGCCGACGATCACCCCCTGATCGAACAGATCCTGCAGGACCTTGTCCACCTGCAACTCCTCTGCGGCCGGTTCGTGGACCTTCCACCAGAGGAGCTTGTGGCACTGCCCGCCGGCCACGAACCGGGACTTCGACAGGCGAATCATCCGGCGACCCCGTTCACAGCAGGCTCGCGGTCCGTTCGAGTCGCGCCCGAACGGCCGCCCGTGCCGCCGGCGGCCCGACCACCTCGGCCTCGGCCCCGTACTGCATCACGTACCGCCCAAGCCAGTCTAGATCGGCGAGCGGCAGCTCCTGCACATAGGTCCCGTCCGCCGCCACTGTTCCTCCATCCCGCTCCGCGATCCAGCGTGCCACCCCCGTCGAGTACCGGATCGTCACCTTCTCCTCGACCGTGGAGGCGAACGCCCGTCCGTCCTTGAGGACCCGGTCCACCGCGAAGTCCGCCGGGACCTCATAGCGTTCCTCGATCATCACCGCCGCGCCGATTCGGTCGGCCCGGAAGATCCGGATGCCGTCCGCCCCGTCACACTGCGCCACCAGGTACCAGTGCCCCGAGGTGAACACGATCGCGAAGGGACACACCACCCGCCTGGTCCGCACGGTGCTGTCCGCCTTCCGGTATTCCAGGTCGACTTTGCGGCGCCCCTTGTAGGCCCGACGGAGCAGCGCCAGCACGGCGGGATCGGCCTCTTGCGCCACCGTGGCGTGGCGAACGCCGTCGATCGGGCGGGGGCCGTCGCCCTCTTCGCGCGGAACCTTGGCCATCGCCTTGTCGAGGCGGGTCCTCGCCTTGTCCAGGGCCGGCCATTCGTCCGGCGGCCGCTCGGCCCGCAGCAGCGAGAGACCGAGGTCGAGCGCGGCCAGCTCGACGAGGGTGAGACGCATCGGCCGGAGGAAGTGATCGGCCACCACGCGGACCTGCCGGCCGTCGACGAAGATCTGGACCGCTTCGACGAACTCGGCGGGATCGTCGAACCGGTCGGCCAGGGCGCGCACGTCGCGGAGGAGCGTCTTCCCGTCGACGCCGGCGAGGGCGGCGAGATGGTCGATCGAGTGGGCCTTCTCGTTGGCGCACTCGGGGATCAGGGCCAGGATGCGCCGGAGCTGGGCGGCGGCAGTGTCGCTCACGGCGCGTCTCCGGCGTAGAGGGCCTGGGCCGCGTGCACCTGGTCACGGAACGCCGTCACCAGCTCAGGCGGCGCCAGCGGCACCACGGCACCGCCGGCGCCGAGGATCCAGCGCGCGAAAGCATCGAGCCGGCGGACCCGGAATCGCCGCGCGGTGGGATCGCCGCGCAGGGGATCGCCCATCTCCATCGCGGCGAGCGCGGTGCCGGTCTCAGCCGTGACCCGCACCAGGACTTCCGTGACGTCGCCGCTGCCGAGTTCCCAGACGTGCTTGGATTGCGCCTGGGCCTTGAGGTCGAAGCTCTTCGGCACCGTAAAGTCGGGGGTATCGGGCCTCACGGCGTTGACCTCCACGTCGCTGATCCGGCTCAAGCGAAACTTCTTGACCAGCCCTTCGCCGGGCGCCACGGCGGCGAGATACCAGTGATTGCCGAGGTAGAAGAGTCCGTACGGAAACACGGTGCGACCGGCGGTATCGTCGCGGCCGATCGAGTGGTAGGTGAACGCGACGTGCTTGCGGCGGGTGAGCGCGTCGCTCAGTGCCTCGAACGCTCCGTCTTCGGCGGCCCGGGTCTGGCGGAGATGGTGAACGCCGTCGTCGGCATCGACCGGCATTGGGAGATCGTGCCCCAGCTTCCGGACGGCCGAGCGCGCATCGGCCGCGAGGCCCGGGATGCCGAGTTTCTCGACCCGGGTGCCGGCCAAGTAGATCGCGGCGAGTTCGTCGGGTTCGAAGCAGAGACTGGGAAGGCTACGGTATCCGTACCGGCCGGGCCGGCGCGGCGTGGTTTTCCGGCCGTCCTTCAGCAACTCGAGGTAGGGAAGGTAGAAGCCGGCCCGGTCGAGGCCGTAGCCCTGGTTGCCTTCGATCGCGACGGTTGCGATCGGGATCCCGAAGTCGCGGAGTTCCTTCTTGTCCCGTTCGAACATTCGGCGCCGGGCGGCCTTGCCCGGGTCGCCCTTGGCATCGTTCGCCTCGGGATAGCCGGGTACTTCCTTACAGAGATCCTCGAGCGTAACCGGGTATTTCCGCCGAAGGAGGGCGGCGAGCAGGTCGATCCACCGGCGGAGCTTGGGCGTCATGGGGTCGGGGGATGTTCGCACCTGGGGACCTCGGTGGCAAGCGGCGGCCGGGTCGTTCCGGCCGCCACCAGTGTACCGGCCCCCTGTGACAAGGCCCGGACTCACCGCCTGCGGATCATCGCCCGCTTTTCACCATCGGGGGAGGACAGCCCGGACAAGGCCGGCATCCGCATCGCCTGGGGCCCGCCCTGGGCTCGTGCCTGGGCGTCCGCCGCCACCGGGCCGCTTCCACCGGTCAGCCGCATCACCTCCTTGCGGTCTCGGTCGAGCGCCGTCCCATCGACGACCTGCGAGTTGCTGGGGCAGGCCGCGATGATCGGCGCCACCCGCGGCGTGAGCCCCGTCACCCGGAACAACATCCCCTTTGACGTGCTGTTGAACTCCGTGAAGGCGAACGCCCACCGCCGGGCTGAGGCCAGCACCGCGGCGAACGCTCGCCGCGGCACGTTGGTGAGGCCCGGATGCCAGAGCGAGCCGTACGAGGGCGGCAGTTCATCCCAGGTCGCCACAACGAAGCCACCGCCGTCGAAGTTGTACGCCACCAAGCCGTTGGCGGTCACGAAGTTGTTGAACGTCACGTACACCCACAGGTAGCCGCTCGCAGTGCATGAGATGATCAGATTCGGATGCTCCGACGTGCCGAACTTGTTGGTGATCGTGGCGTCCGATCGCAGTGCCACCCGCACCGCGCCGCCACTGCTCAGGTC
>JAYTTT010000002.1:0-3259 GCA_043744895.1 Gemmatimonadota bacterium
CCTGCTCGACCCCCAGGGCCAGGCAGTCGAGCATGCGCTCAAGGCGCTCAAGTTCGAACAGGCCGGCAACGTGCACGTCGGCAAGGCCATCGAGTTCGATCTCGAGGCCCCGAGCGCGGACGCCGCCGGGGCCGAGGCGCGGGCGATGTGTGACAAACTCTTGGCCAATCCGGTCACTGAGGATTTCGAAATCCGGATCGAGGCCAAATGAGGCGCGTCGCCGTGATCCGGTTTCCGGGAAGCAACTGCGAGCCCGATGCCTACCGGGCGGTCGAACGCGAGGGCGGCCTACCGTACTACATCTTCCATCGGGACACTGATCTGCAGGATGCCGACGCGGTCATCATCCCGGGCGGCTTCAGCTACGGCGACTATCTCCGGGCCGGAGCCATCGCCCGGTTCAGCCCAATCATGGCCGCGATCGAGCGGCACGCCGCGGACGGCAAGCCGCTCGCCGGCATCTGCAACGGCTTTCAAGTCCTCTGCGAGGCGGGCCTGTTGCCGGGGGCCTTAATGCAGAACGCGACCCTCAAATACGTCTCGCGCCCAGTCGATGTCCGGGTCGAACGCTGCGATACGCCGTTTACCTCGAACTACCGGAAAGACGAAGTGATCCGGATTCCAGTCGGCCACGGCGATGGTCGCTACACGGCCTCGGACGAGGTGTTGGCAAGCCTCGAAGCCGAAGGCCGGATCGTGTTCCGGTACGTCGACACCGGCATGCCGGACAGCCCGGCCAATCCCAATGGGGCCAGCCGCGATATTGCCGCCATTTCGAATCGCGAGGGCACCATCGTTGGAATGATGCCCCACCCCGAGCGTCTGGCCGATGGGTTGCTCGGCAGCGACGCCGGCACTCGGGTGTTTCGTTCCCTGATCCGATGGAAGCGGCCGATGGCCGTCCATGTTTAGCCCTAACCTCGAAGCCCTCAGATGACTGAAAAGCCAAGTCAGAACGAAGACGAGTACTTCGCCCTTCGCGATGCCGAACTGATGAAAAAGCAGCGGGCCGGCCTCGCCAAGGCGGCCGGCGACGCCGAGCGCCGAAGCCACCAGATGCGGTGCCCCAAGTGTGGGGGCCATCTGGCCACCACCGATTTGCACGGGGTGCAGATCGACCAATGCCCTGACTGCGCCGGGATCTGGTTCGACGCCGGCGAGCTCGACGTGGTCACGAAGCACCGCGACCCGGGATTCATGGGGAAGGTGTTCGGCGACCTCTTCATCAGCCTCAAGAAGAAATGATTTCGGTCACCACACCCCCGGCTGCCATGCCCTTCCCCGGGGACCCCCCGGTCACGCCGGCGTTGGTGCGGGAGCACAAGCTCAACGAGCGCGAGTATGCCGAAATCCTGGCCCTGCTCGGCCGAACTCCGACCATGACTGAGCTCGGGGTCTTCAGTGCGCTGTGGTCCGAGCACTGCTCGTACAAACACACCAAGCCCGTGCTCAGAACTTTTCCGACCGAGGGGCCCCAGGTCATCCAGGGGCCGGGTGAAAACGCCGGCGTGCTTCGGCTTCCGGACGGATGGGCCGTTGCCTTCAAGATCGAGTCGCACAACCACCCCTCGGCGGTCGAGCCCTACCAGGGCGCGGCAACCGGGGTCGGGGGCATCTTGCGGGACGTGTTCACCATGGGCGCCCGCCCCGTCGCGGTCCTCAACAGCCTCCGGTTCGGGCCGCTGGACGATCCCCGCAACCGGTACCTCTTTGCCGGCGTGGTCAAAGGGGTGGGCGACTACGGCAACTGCGTTGGCGTCCCGACATTGGGCGGTGAGGTGACGTTTGCTCCGGGCTATAGCGGAAACCCGCTCGTCAATGCGATGTGTGTCGGGATTCTGCGCGAAGCCGACCTCATTACCGCCCGAGCCCATGGCGTTGGGAACATCCTGATGTCGGTTGGGGCTCGGACCGGCCGGGACGGTATTCACGGCGCGAGCTTCGCCTCCGAGGATCTCTCGGCCGAGAGCGAGGCCCACCGCCCTCAGGTCCAGGTCGGCGATCCCTTTACCGAGAAGCTGCTGCTTGAGGCCAGTCTCGAACTGATCACCTCCGGCACCATCGTCGCCATCCAGGATATGGGCGCGGCCGGCTTGACCAGTTCGGCTTCGGAAATGGCGGCCCGCGGCGAGGTCGGGGTCGAACTCGACACCAGCAAGGTGCCGCTTCGGGAAGCCGGCATGACGCCCTACGAGATCTTGCTCTCGGAATCCCAGGAGCGGATGCTGCTGGTCGTCGAGCCGCACCGGGTCGGCGAAGTCCAGGCCATCTGCGCCAAGTGGGAACTCGCCGGCACCGCCATCGGCACCGTAACGGACGATGGTTTGTTCCGGGTGGTCCACGACGGCATCACCGTCGCCTGCATTCCTGGCGAACGGCTGGTCAACGGCGTCCCGATGTACCACCCCAACGCCGTCGAGGCGCCCGAGGCCGTCGCCAGGCGGGCCGCCCGGCCCACCGCGGCGCCGAAGACCGACCTGCCGGGGGCGCTGTCGCTACTGCTGGATGATCCGACGATCGCGAGCAAGCGGTGGGTCTACGATCAGTATGATTCGACCGTCCAGGCCAACACCGTCCTCGGCCCCGGTGGCGATGCCGGCGTCTTCCTGGTCAAGGGAACCGGCTTCGGCTTGGCGGTATCAGTCGATTGCCCCAACCGCTACGTCGCCCTCGATCCCTATGAAGGCGGCAAGATGACGGTGGCGGAAGCCGCCCGGAACGTGGCCTGCACCGGTGCCGTCCCGTTAGGCATAACCAATTGCCTCAATTTCGGAAACCCCGACAAGCCGGACATCTTCTTTCAGTTCAAGGAATCGGTCCGCGGAATGGGCGATGCCTGCCGGGCCTTCAATACGCCGGTCACCGGCGGCAACGTCTCGCTCTACAATGAGAGCCCGACGGGCGCCATCGACCCGACGCCGACCGTCGGCCTCGTCGGACTGCTCGAAGACGTCACCACCCGGGTCCCGAGCGGATTCCAGCGGGCCGGCGACTTGATCGGCCTCCTCGGTTCGACGGCCGGACACTTGGGCGGGTCGATGTACTGGTGGCTGGTCCGCGATTTCCTTGGGGGGCCGCCGCCGCCATGCGATCTCGACGCCGAGCGGCGCCTCCAGGAATTCTTGGCGGCGGCGGCGCGGGCCCGGTTGCTCCGGTCGGCCCATGACTGCGCCGACGGCGGCCTGGCGGTGGCCGTGGCCGAATGTTGTCTCGGCGAGCCGTACGGGCATGGAACCCTCGGGGCCGGCATTCATCTGGA
>JAYTTT010000003.1:0-12784 GCA_043744895.1 Gemmatimonadota bacterium
TCAAGCCCAAAGGGATCGCCGAAATTGACCGGATCGCCGCCCGCGAAACCGTAGAGATTGAGCCCACCCGCCAGCCCGATCGGATCTTCTTGGGTAAACCGTCCCGCCGACGGGTCGTAATACCGGTTCCGCATGAACTGCGTCCCGGTCTTGTCCTTCTTCCCCTCCACCAGCGTGCCGTGCCAACTTCGCGGCGTGAATCCACGGTGCTGATCCCACGCCGACCAGCTCAACGGCCAATCTAAAACCACACAGCACCCCGGGCCATAGAACGCGAAGCACGGCCCGGCCCCCGCCACCTTCTGCAGAGCACCGGCCCCGTTCGAATAGACCCCGAGCCAGGCCCGCCCCCCCGCGTTCCATAGCGGAAAGATCACGAAGCTCGTCCAGGTCTCGGCCGTCGGCGCGCTGAACAAGAAATCCGTGTAGCCGAACCGACTGATGCTCAGCGGCTGGTCGAGGTGAGCCCCGGTGGTATACAACACCTTCCCAAAGAACGGGTTCCGATCGAGGCTCGACCCCTCGGTGGCGGGCGCAATCAGCGGCACCGGGTAGGGCCCGGCATCGTTCTCGTAGAACGCGGTCTCACTGACCCCACCCGGCACCTGAATCTCGGCCAACTCCTGGGGTCCGTCCCAAATCGTCCGCCGCACCGTGCTGGCGTTGCACTCGGCCGCACTGCTATTCCCGATGTAGTCGCACGCCCGCTTCGCCCACACCAAGACGCGCCGTCCCAGCCCATCGTAGCGATATTGCTCCAGCGTTCCTTTGATCGAGCTGACGGCATTGCCCCGGTCCGCCACCCACCGCCACTCAGACGCTTTGAGCTGCCCGTCTGCCGCGTAGTAGGACAACCGGTCTTCCGACGGCCCTCGGACGCCGCCGGGCACCGTCACCCTGCTGGCCCGCGCCACGACCGCCGGCCCTCACCTCGGGACCCTGTGCGACCAGATTCACCGGCACGAGGGCGCCGCGGCCATCCGTCGGATTCAGGGCGTCCTTGCGCTCGCGAAACGCTACGGCGCCGCCGTCGTCAACGACGCCGCCCAGGCCGCCATCGAGCTGGGCGTGCCGACCGATCGGTTTCTCCGCCGCTACCTCGAGCCGGTCGCCGATCTTCCGCCCGCGGACCAACGGACGATTCTCAAACTCGTCGAGGCCCTCACCGCGACCCGGACCAAATCCCGCTAACGCAAGAAGCCCGGCTGGCAAGGCCGGGCTCAAGCATCACCGATGCGG
Source organism: Gemmatimonadota bacterium (assembly GCA_043744895.1). GTDB lineage: Bacteria > Gemmatimonadota > Gemmatimonadetes > Gemmatimonadales > GWC2-71-9 > SHZU01. The sequence goes on from JAYTTT010000003.1 coordinate 1,240, forward strand.
GAGTTCGCTATGCCGCTGGTTGAGCGGCGCGGCGTTTCATTCCAGGCCAGTTAAGAATGAGTCGGGCCACCAGCCCCCCTGCCAGGACGACCAAACCGGTCCGCGCGTGTTCGTAGCCCCAGTACAGACGGCCTTCACCATCACGCCAGAGGTAGCCCACGTTTACGAGGACGAAGAGGAGGAACTCGATGGCAAACGCCACGCGCGCCCGTTCAGGTCGACGCCGCAGCAGCCACCATACCCCAAGGCCAAGCAACAACCACATAACGACCGCCGCGACGACCTGCCACCAATGGCTCGCAGCCGGACCTTCGCCGCCGACCGATCCGAAGCTGTACCTATCCAGCGCGAGAAGGGCCACCGCAACAAGCACCACCAGGGCCCGCCATTTTACCTGAATCCCGCTGTCAGCCTGCTCCATTGTTATTTGCAGGCAGGTATGCCTGCCCCCTCCCGAAGTGCGCAGCCTCGAATTCGGCGGGCATCATTCTCAGTTCGGATAGCGCGATCGAAAAAGATGTTCTCGATGGCTCCACCCAGCAGCCCACGTACCATTCGGCTGAAGGCGTGCCCGCTCTCATGCGCGAGCCCGACAGTTAGGGCAATGTCCGTTCGACAATCCCGATTCAAGACAATCCCAAACCCCTCGCCTCCGTCATTCCGCGAGCCGAAAAAGTGGCTTTGCTCAGCACCCAACGACCTGACTGAGACAGTCACCAACTCATCATCACCTTCAAGGGCGCTGAGTGTACCCAGCAGCTTACGGCCACTGCCAGCAACCCGCCTATCCTCGGAGAATTGCGCGTCGAAGGCCTGTTGCCGAAGACGATAGTACTCCTGCCGAGCTTCATCGTTCTCGAACCCAACCCGAAGCCCAAACGGATCGGCGAAGTTGACCGGATCCCCGTTGGCAAACCCGTAGGTGTTGACCCCGCCCGCCAATCCAATGGGATCCTCCTGGCTAAACCGCCCGGTCGACGGATCGAGATAGCGATTCCGCCGGAACAGCAACCCGCTCCCCTCCCGCTTCTGATCAAGAATCGTCCCGTGCCACACCAGCGGCTTGCCGTAGGTCTGCTGCTGATACACCGTCCACCCAAACGGCCAAACGATCACCAGGCACTGCCCCGCCACGCTGCTCGCCCCACAGAGCTTGGCCGCCCCGCTGGTGAAGGTCCCCATGTCGGCCAAGCCGCGGACATTCCAGTGCGGCACGATGGTAAACGGCGCCACGTACCGCTCGAACACCGCCAGGCTTTGGATCGAATCCTGCAGCCCCCACCGGGTGACCGCGAGGGGCTGATCGATCGCGAGCCCCGGGGTGTACATCACCCGGCCGTAGAACGGGTTCGGGTCGATGATCCAGGCCCCGGGGGTGGCGCCCTGGTAGACCTTCTCGTGGCGGACCGCCAGGGTGTCGTTCTCCAGCGTGGCCGGCGCCACCGAATCGTCGCCCGGCATTTGAATTTCGATGAGTTCGTGGCTGCCGTGCCAGACCGTCCGCCGGATCACATGCAGGCCACAGTCCTGCTGGTCCGCCGACTGAAAGCTGCAGAGGCGCCGGGTCCGGACCACCACCCGGCGCCCCAGGGCATCGTACCGGTACTCTTCAAAGGTACTGACGATCGGCTTGGTCGCGAGGAACCCCGCTTGGTAGGTCCGATAGTCGACAGCGCGGAGCCGTTGCTCCGCATCGAAATAGCTGACGCGATCTTGCGCGGGTGAGGCGAGGCTGCCGGCAAACGAGAGGACATGTTGGTTGCCCGCGGCGTCGTACCAGAGGGTGTCGTTCGGCGCCCCCCCAGCGGGGGGCTGGACCGCGCGGACCCGCCCGGCGCCGCTCGCGTAGCGGGTCTTCCGCCCGCCGAACCAGGTCTCCCACTGACTCCCGGTCGACCCCGTGGTCGCGGTGTTGGAGGTGTCGATGTTGCCCATCGCATCGTATTTGAACATCTCGGTTGACGTGTAGACCTGGGCCGAGTTGAAGGCGTTGGTGCCGTGATCGGCATACGCGGTCTTCTCCACTTGACCCAGGCCCGAGTAGTCCACCTTGAGCGTGTCTTTGGCCCCCATGGAGTTGGCGAAGCGGGCGATCTTGTCACGCCCCTCGTAGGCGAGCACGGTTTTCCGGAGCGGATTGAAGGCAAACCGATCCCCAGTGATCGTCGGGTTTTGGATCGAATCCTGGACCACCCGGCCCGGGCCATCATATTTGAAGGCCTCAGTGATCGACCCCGGCATCGCCACCGTGTTCAATTGCTGGCGATCGTCGTACCCCAGGGTGAAGGATGTGCCGAGCGGCTCGATCACCGTGCTCAAGGCGCCCAGGCCACTGAGGTAGCCAAACCGGACCGAGTCTCGGGTGCCCGATGGGGTATTAGTGAGCACGACTGGGGCCCGAAGCGTCTCCAGCCGGCCGTTGAGATCGTATCGGTACCCAACGGGATAAACGTGGAGGCCGAAATCGTTGTCGGCATAGGCCCGAACCCGTTGCGTTTCCACTCGAAGTGCGCCTCCCGGCCAGTAGGTCCGCGAGATCTGGGCGTATTTGTTGTTGGCGGTCGCGACACTGCCAAGCGAATCGTAGCTGAAGGTAGCGGTATCGGCGCCGATGGTCGTGGCGTTGATGCCATCGAGCGGTTTTCTCGGATAGGTGGGGCTGTTCGCCGCCAAGGTGGCCAGCCCAAACGTTTCCGCCGAGTAGGTGGTGCTGGGGATAATCTTCTGGGTCAGCTGATTGAGCCCGTTGTAGCTCATGGTAATCAGATGGCCGCGACGGGTCTTGACCACGTCGATCGTGCTGCCAGGCCCGTATCCCGTGCTATCGCGGCCGCCGTCCGGCGCCACTTCCACGATCGCTCGGTGGGCCCGATCGTAGAGCCATTGGGTTGTCAACATGCCGATCGGCGTTACGGCGATATCAGGGCTCGACGACCGTTTGAGGCTGAGCCGGTTTCCTTCGGCATCATAGAGAGAAGTGACTTTGAGGACCTGCATTGGATTGACCAGTGCGGCCCCGGCGGAATCGGTGCCGATGGAATCCCGGCTCATGATATCAAACCCGGTTTTGCCACACTGTTGAGCGCCGCCGATGGTGATGTCGACGCAGACTTGGGTCGCTTGCCCGACATTGTCGGTGGTGAAGACCCGCCGCGTGGTGACGGTGGGAGTGGCGACACCGACTTGGGTCGTCGTCCGCAACTGATCCGGGTTCTGAAGAGCCCCGTAGGTCAGCGAATCGCGGTCGGTCTCGCCGGTCCGGGTCACTGGGTATTGAATCGAGGTGAGGAGCCCAGGTAGGCCGGTGGCCCCGTACCGGAAGAGGACTTGGGTGGTCGCGCCCCGACCGTCCTGTTGGGTCAGACGGTTGCCGTTGGTGGCGTCGTAGGTCATGGTGATCCCGTCACCGAGCGGCCTGGTGATCTGGGTCGGGGCATCCCAGGTTTGATGCCAGGTATACTGGGTCACGGCGTTGGCGCCGGTTCCGTAGGGGTTGAACAACGAATCCCGAGACAGATTGCCGCGGGCGTCGTAGGCACCGCCGCGCCAGAACCCGTTGAGCCCCATCGTGCCCGTCACCAATCCGAGAAACCGGGTATCCGCGCGCTCGATCACCGCCTGATGACCGAGGGCATTCCGCACCCGCCTCGGCGCGCCGAACCGATCCAGCCAGACCACCGTGGTGTCGACAACGTCGGTTCGGGGCCCGTTGAGATGGCTGTAGGCGCTCGCCGTGTCGACCAGCGTGGCTTGGCTCGTCGCCAGGTTGAGGCCCTGGGTAAGGCTGTTGCGCAGCGCGAACACGATGTCCGCGAACGGTGCCATCGCAATGGTGGTTTGGGACACCTTCCGCGCCGAGTCATAGCTCACAGTTGTTGCCGTGCTACGCTTGTCCGTTCGGCTGCTCACCAGGCGGGTGAGCGTGGCATCGTAGCCGAAAGTGACCGCGTTGTTGTCGGGGTCCCGAATGGTCTGGACCCGGCCGTCCGCCAACAAGGTCAGGTTGACGCCTCGACTCCGACCGGCCATCAGGGGCGCGGCCACCGAATCGAGCCGGCTGGTTCCGTCATACACAAAGGTGTAGCTCAGCCCGCTCCCGACGGGCGGGATGCCGATGTTCGTCACTCGGGTCGAGGTGCCAGTCCCGGCGTAGATCAAGGTGGTCGAATCGTTCAGTCGAGTGAGAGTGGCCACGCGGAGGCCGGCATTGTCGAACCGCACCTTGGTGCCGCCCGGCAACAGCCGGGTGAACCGTTGAAACGGCGTCGCGGTGTATCTCAGGGTATCGGGAAACTCGATCCCCTCGGCCACGAACGTGGTGCTGTTGGCCTTGGCGAATCGACGAGTGCTGCCGTCGCCGCCGACCCACAGGCGACTGCTGTCGGGCTGGGTGAACAATTGCTCGACCCCAGCGATCCACCACCCCACCCCATACGGACTGACCGACCGGTTGACCACGACCAGCTGGCCAGTTTGGGTCATCGTGGGCTGCTTCACTCCGGCGATGAATCCGGAAATATCGACGGTGTAGCCGTAGATGCCGGTAACATCTGCCAAGGCGTCGTACGTTAGGACCAGTTGCCGCGCGGCCCCCGCCGGGAGGCTCGCACCGGTCCAGCTGGCCCGTCGCATCTGAACCCCGTTGATCTTGAGGATCCCCTCCACGGAATCGAACGCCGCCGCGCCGCTGCCACGGGTCAGGGTCACGACCACCGCCGGGTAGGGATGAGCGGTCGCGCTGCTGTAGACCAGGGCCGGAACCCAAACTTTGTTGATTGTCCTGACGGCGGGCAGTAGATGGGACACCCGTAGGTCGCCGCACTCGCTCGCCATGTTCCGGCTCAGGCCGACCGTCAGGCAGAGATCCCGTGCAACACTGGTACCTGGGTTCTCCCCGACGGTCGTGATCGCGGTGGTCGCGGGGGCGGTCGCTGCCTGGGTCGAGACGTTGACGGAGCCATCGTCAGTAAACTTGACATCGCCCTTCCAGGTGGCGCTCAAGACGACCCGCCCGGCCGTCCCAGCTCCGCCTGCCTTCCACTGGACGTTGACGGTGGTATTGCCAAGAGCCGCGATGGTAGCGAAGGCGGGCGTGATAGAGCAGCCCCGAGGTACGGCAGTACCACGGCACGCAGCGGTGAAATCAAATGTTCCGCTGGCGACGGCGCTGGTATTGGTGACCGTGAACGCGGTCGTTTGGGTTGCCCCGGGCACCAGGTTCGACGCCGTCCCATTGTCTGGGGTCACCGATGGGCTGGGTGGGGAATTGATGATTACCTCGTCCCATTGCCCGATCCCCGAGGCGCCGGCGGGGTTGATTGACGTCACCGAAATCTTCACACTCCCGGTGCCGGCCGCCCCGACGGCGAAGGTGGCCGTGACCGTTTTTGATTCACCCGGGATGAGCACGCCGCCGAGCACCGTACAGGTGACCGAAGTGACGTTGCCCAGTGTGGTTGCAGGTTCGCGAGTACTGGGTGTCGAACGTGCCGTTGTTGGTGACGGTGAACATCACGGTGTTACCAGTCGAGTTGGCATACCTCGCGACCGGGTCGGTGGCGAGGACGGGAGAAACCTGTACGTTAACCTGAGCCCGAAGGGCTGACGTGGCGCCCATAGCTGTGGCAATGAGCATCAAAAACCTTGGCATGGTATCTCCGCTGGTTTTGGGCCGGGCTCGGCCGAACGGCGTTCCAACCAATTCGTTCGATTAAGTCTGTAACTCTAGTGGCGACGAATCTGATCACCCCAGCAACACGCGCCGATGGCGGATTCCGGTCCCCTTGCCCAGGCGAGGCCGGCGGCCTACCATCAATCGGACTAGTTCGGTCACTCTTCAGTCAGAAAGCACCCGATGAACCTCTCTCTCCCCCCCCCAAGAAAAACGGCAGCCTCGTAGTTTCGCTGGCACTGTTCGCCGCCGTTGTTGTTGGCCAGGTGGCGTGCTCGCCTGACGGTGGCGTCTCAGTCAACACTCCCCTGGCGTTGCGCACCTCTCAAGATTCGACTCTCGACCCTGAACCGACGCCCGCCGGGCCATCACTTGACGAATTGTTCTTGGTGGCCGCCCGGGAAGCGCCCGCGTTTGGCGGACTTTTCGTCGACGCAGAGGGGCTGGTCGTGATCCAACTAGCCGACCTTGCCCAGAGCGATCGAGCCCGGGCCGTTGTCACCCGGCTCTTCGGTGAGGAGCCGATGGTTCGTGGCAGGTCCATTCGAATTGGAACCGTTGACTTCACCTTCCAGCAACTGGCTCAGTGGCGGGACGCACTCGCCGACGTTGGTCCGATCGATGGACTGCAAACGGTCGATCTGGACGAACGGGCGAACATCGTTCGATTTGGTGTGGAGAATGAAACAACTGCGGGAATCGTGCTGGCCCGCGCGCGTGCTCTCGGGATCCCGGACAAGGGAATCAGTGCGGAGGTCGTTGCTCCCTTTCGGCAACAAACGGACTACCTCGGAAGTGCCGTGCGGCCAGTACATGGCGGCCTCCAAATTTCGACGACTGCTTCAGCTTGCACCCTTGGATTCAAAGCGAAGAAGACGGGCGCTCTCCGGTACGTCGTGACCAACGCGCACTGCACCAGCACCTTCGGCGCGGTTGATGGCACCCAGATCGGACAGCCGCTACTTCAAGCGAATTACTACGTCGCGACCGAAGTCACTGACCCCAGCTTCACGAGCGGGAGCGGCTGCCCCTCGGGTTACACCTGCCGATACTCCGATGCGTCGTTGGCGAAGTGCGACACGATCGCGGCGTGCAGCAATTACACCGTCGCCCGGACGACTTTCGAATACACGGGTAGCGACTGGACCCAAAGCGGATCCTTCCAGCTGACGACAGAGCCATGGTTTGTGGTGGGTGAGTTGTCGAGCGGGTCGCTGCTTCAAGGTACGGCACTGAGCAAGGTCGGCGTAACGTCCGGCTGGACTGGCGGGACAGTCCAACAGACGTGTGTTGATGCCTATATCACAAGTCCCAAGGTGCTCCGCTGTCAGTACCTCTTCTCTGGCGTCTCCAGGTCAGGCGATAGCGGCTCTCCCGTTTTCTCGTATGAGGCGGCGACCGGCAAGGCCTGGTTGGCTGGAATCCTCTGGGGCAGCAACGGCCAAACGGTCTCGATCTTTAGCCCGATCGCTGGAATAAAGACCGACCTCGGCGCGATGACGGTCTGGTCGTCGGTTTTCTAGCTACTCAAGATGCTGATGCATGTGGACTCGGTCACGAGCCTGAGACCCTCGGCCAGGAGTGGTGGCGCCTTCGTGCGGAGGCACCGCCAGCCGTTGCTCCGTTGTTTCGTGATTTCGATGGTCGCGTCCGGATGTGGCGCGGCCGCTGGCCCTCCTGACCCGCCCGAGGACCCGTGTGCCGCGGCTCTCGCGATTCGGAGTGGCCCGCAGTTCCTCTCCGTGGCGGAAGAGGCCGACATCGCTGCCAGGGTGATCCCCGGCGGCTTCGGTGGCCTCTATCAGAACCTCGAGTCGCAGCGATTGGTCGTGACCTTGAAGGATCCGGCCGCATCTGGGCCCGCCGGAACTGCACTACGGGCATTGCTTTATTGTGGTGGGGCGTACCCGGGATGGGCCGACGAACTGGTCACCCCGGCCGTCATGGGCTTCCGCTCCGCGCAGTACAGCGGAACGGAACTGCTTTCCTACCTCCGCGCGCTCCAGCCGGTTCGGGGAGACCTTGGTGTATGGGCGGTGGAGGTCGATCCAGAGCTGAATCGAATCTGGATTGGGCTAGTTAACTCCTCAGAGGTGCCCCGAATTCGACAGATGGTCTCGGACCGGGGTGTCCCGCTCGCCGCGGTCGCCCTTGAAGCGCCGCCGCCGACCACGGGCGCCGAACCATTTGCGGTGCTCGAAAACCTGGTTCTGACCGAGGCCGGCCCAGCACTCGGGGTCTTCCGGATCATCTTCCATGTCCGCTACACGAATCCATTCCCTGAGCGTCGATTCTTGGACCGATGCCCTGAGCCGTTCTCACTCCACACCAATGTCCGCTATGTCTTAGAAAAATGGGACGGGACGAATTGGCAGCTGGTCTTCGCGCCGATTTGCGAACTGACGGCATTGCGGCCGACCCGAGTGGATCCCTTACAAGCCCATACCGACTCCGTTGACAACGCGGGTGTCAGGCGGCTCAATGCTTTGCCGGTCTGGCGCACGGCTCGGGTGACGGGCACCTATCGGCTGGTCGGCAGCGTGTACCTGTCGGAGACCGCAGGTCCGCCATTCGTCGCCAATCCTGCCTCGGACCTCGAACGACGGTCCGCCCCGTTCAGGATCCGCAACACAGCGCCTTTCTAGCCAGCGAAGGAACGTCGCCGCCGGAGCCCTTCGCCGTCAGACAACCCGCTGGAGCACCCCGGCCGCGTCGGCCAACTGCGCTTCGGTGACGATCAGGGCCGGCAGGAACCGAATCACGTCGTCGCCCGCGGGAATGGCGAGAACTCCTTCCTTCTGAAGGTCCTTCAAGATCTGATCTCGCCCGCCCCGCACCGCCACTCCGATCATCAGGCCCCGCCCCCGCACTTCCGCTACCCGATCGCTGCCGATCGACGTCAACTGGTCCCGCCATGCCCGGCCCAGCCGGTCGACCCGTGCCAACAAATCGACGGTCAGTACCGAGAGGGTTGCCAGTACCCCCGCCGCGGCCAGCGGATTGCCGCCGAAGGTCGAGGTATGAACCCCTCGGGCCAGACGATCCGCGACCGCCGGACTCACGGCCGTGACGCCAATGGGAACCCCGCCGGCCAGACCTTTGCCCAGACAGATGATATCCGGCTCGACTCCCTCGCGTTCCGACTCGGTGAACACACCGGTGCGGCCGGATCCGGTTTGGATTTCGTCCACGATCAGGAGGACCTTGCGGGCGGAGCAGACTTCACGGAGCTGCCGGAGGTACCCGTCGGGCGGCACCACAATCCCGCTCTCGCCCTGAATCGGTTCGACGATGACCGCCGCCGTGTCATCGCTGATCGCCGCGTCCACCGCCGCCGCCGATCCGAACGCCACGTGGTCCACCGGCCACGAGAGACCGTCGAACATGGCCCGGTACTTCGCGGAGTGGGTAACCGACAGGGCGCCGAGGGTCTTGCCGTGGTAACCACCGGCGCAGGCCACGAACCGCCGACGGCCGGTGGCCAGCCGCGCGAATTTGAGCGCCGCCTCGATCGCCTCGGTGCCGGAGTTGAGCCAACAGAGGCCGGCCTCCCGGATCGGGAGCCGGTCGGCCAACGCCAGCGAAGCCCGGACCCGGAGATCGTTGCCAAAGCTGCCGTGCATCGAGACCAGCCGGCTAAGCTGCTCCGTCAGCGCCGCGGTGACGACCGGGTGCCCGTGCCCAAGCAGACTGGCTCCGTAGTTCGTCATCAGGTCGAGGTACCGGGTGCCATCCCGGGTAAAGAGGTAGGCCCCTTCGCCCTTCACGAACGAAAGCCCTCGATTCGGATAGAGGGGAATAACGGATGGCCGGTCAGCCAATGAGGGTCCCCTGTCCGGCCAAGGCGTCGGCCACCGGGTGGGCGGTCCGACCGTCGGCAATGGTGACGATCGGTGCGGCGTCAAGGAAAAGCTTCTTGAGCGAGTAAAGCTTCCGCTTGAAGCGACCGGTGGCCAGGGCTTCGCGGCGATTGAGTTCCGCGACCGACACTCGCGCCATGACCGAGGTCGGATCATCCCGATCGGCCAGCAAGCCGGGCGCCTCGATCAACTGAATGATTCGGGCCGCTCGCACGACCCCCTGCAGTGCGACGATCACATCGTCGTTCTCGGCATTGACCGCCGCCCCGGTTTCGTCGACCAACGGAACGGTCACCACCGGGGTATACCCCCCGTCGAGCAGTTGATGGAGCAACGGCCCGTTGACGGACGTCGGCTTGCCCGATCGGTCGCGGACCAACATGGTCTTGCCGGCCTCGCGGACCCGGACGCCCTGGTTCCGGGTCGCCCCGACCAGGCGGCCGTCCATTCCCGTCAAACCGATGGCGTTCCGGCCGTGGCGCTGCAAATGCTCGACGATCCGCTTGTTGGCGAGGCCGGCGTAGGCCAGCATGAGAAGATCAATGGCGCCGTCGTCGGAGTAGACACTCTCGTAACCCGACACCGAGGTGATGACCCGTTTGCTCATCCCGAGTTGCAGGGCGAGCCGATCGCGGAGCGCGTTGGCGCCGTGGACCACGACCACCGGCCCGGGCACCAGAGCCAGATCGGCCGCGATCCCCTCGAGATTGAGCTCGGCGCCGCCGCCGATCTTGACCAGCAGGACGTCGGTCAGTTCGGTCATGCCCATTCCAGGACGGTGCCGTTGGGAATCGGGAGCCAGCCGGCGTCGCCGGCAAACGCCTCGGAACAGACCGCCTGCCGAGTCCCGGATTCCTTTCGGTACATCGTGAAATAGGCCGGATCTTCGCTGAAGCGGGAGACGATCCGAAGCGTCTCGCCGGCGGCCAGAACGAAATTCATGGCCCGGACGTATCCGGTCCGCCTGACTACGACGTCGACCGCGTGCCTCAACGCCGCCCCATCGCGGTCCCCGCCGAGCCGGCGAAGAACTCCGAAGAGCTTCTCCGCCCCGATTCGCCCCGGAACCGCGAGGCGCACCCCGCGCAACTCGCCGTTAAAGACGAAGGCGACGGCACCGTCGACGAACGGCATGTTGTTCTCCACGGCAATGCCCTCGTTCCGAAAGGCACTCCGGGCGTGCGCCACCAAGATCCGGGTTTGGCCAAACTGGTCGAACCGGTCCTCCCAGATCGGGGTGATCGAGCGATAGACCTGCCACCCCGCCCCGTCCCACCAACTACAGCCCCAGCCGTCGCCCTGATACTCCTTGCTCTGGCGCGCAATCGTGGCCAAGGCCTGGAGTTGATCGGCGATCGGAAACGGCTCGGTGTCGCGCACTGCTAAGAGACGGCACATGCTCAGACCGGATGGAGGCCAGGGAATTCGAGACCGGTGGTTTCCGCCAAGCCGTGCATCAGGTTGAATGCCTGCACGGCTTGGCCAGCGGCCCCTTTCATGAGATTGTCGATGGCGCTCATGACCACCAGCCGGTTGCTGTGGGGGTCGCGCTCGAATCCGATGTCGCAATAGTTGCTGCCGGCCAGCAGCTTGGGCTCGGGATACCGGTGGACACCGTCGCGTGCCTTGACCAGGCGAATGAACGGCTCCTCGCCGTACGCCCGGCGATAGACCCGCCAGATCTCCCGCTCGTCGAGCGGCTCCTTCAAAAACACATGGCATGTCGCCAGGACGCCGCGGACCATTTCAACAGCGGTCGCCGAGAAATGGATCCGGTCGGCGCCAAGTTCCTGGATCATCTCGGCGGCGTGCCGGTGCCCGGTGGGGCGATACGACCGGACGCATCCGCTCCGTTCCGGATGGTGAGTCGCCTCGGAAAACTCGGCCCCACCCTCGCTGGAGCCGACCTTGGCCTCGACCACGGTGGCGGATCGATCGACGAGCCCAGCCGCAAAGAGCGGGTGGAGACCGAGGATGACGGCGGTGGCGTTGCACCCCGCGCTCGAGACCCAGG
>JAYTTT010000004.1:0-3244 GCA_043744895.1 Gemmatimonadota bacterium
CCGGGAAGCGGGTACCGCTCGAGCCGTTCGATGCCGTTCTCGTCGGCCGCTACCAGGTACACCCGGCCGCGCCCCACTCCCACCAGCCGCCGGCCCGGCGGCAATTGCCAACTCGCGCTCGGCCGCCCCGCCGGATCGAACACGTCCCAGGTGGAGGGGGCGCCCGCCGCCACCGACCGCTCGACCCACAGGGTGCCGTCCGGCGCGATGATCGGGGCGGCATCGGTAAAGGCGGGCTTGGTTGCCGCGAACGTCATATTGGCCACCAATTCGCCGACGGCCTGGTCCGTCATTTCTTTGGCGGACATCGGGCTCAAGCCCCCGGGCGGCCGGCCCGGGCCGCCTTTGCCGCTGGTACCGGACGTGGCGAGCGAGCGGCGAACGAAATCGGTCCGGTCCTTCGGCGTAACCCGGATCGGCTTCCAGGCGACGGCAGGTCCGCTGGTGCGGCGGCCGTTCGGTTCAATCCACTCGACCTGGTAGTTCGTGGCATGAACCAGGGCCACTCGTCCGCTCGGGGTCACCGCCCAGGAATCGCCGGGTGCGAAGACCCAGACCGGAAACGTCGGTCGATCGCGGCGGGGCGGCGGGGGCGGCTCTGGGCTTGCCTTGAGCCGGGCGATCGACTCGACCGGTCCCGACCCAGGGGTGAAACGAACGATGGGAAGCGAGTCTGGGATGATTCCCTGCGTGACCGACATCCAGGCCGGAATGACGGCATAGAAGCGGCCCTTCGAATCGACCGCGCGGGGGGAGAGTTCGGCCGGCAGCCCCGGGGCGCGGCCGTTCGTGGTTCGATGAATCCTGAGGTCAGGCCCGAGCACGGCGAGGCGATTGTTGCCGTCGTCGGCCGCCATCAGCGAATCCCCACTCATGGGAACCAGCCGGCCCGGGAATCGGTATTCCTCGGGGCCGCCGCCGGTCCGCCCAATCCGAGTGACCGTGCCGCGGCCGAAGTCGGCCACCGCGAGCAGTTCGTCGCCCCGGTCGACCAGCACAACTCGGCCGTCGGGTCGCTCCGCCAGGCTGAACACCCGGACGAACTCGTGTGACAGGGTGGCGTCGGACCGTCCGAGGGGGCGGGGGGTCGGCGCGGCGACGGCTTGCAATAAGAGGACGCTCGTCAAAAGCATGCTGGTTTCCCTGGGTTCCTTCCCCTACGAGATCGCGGCGGGACCGGTTGCACTGCTCGGCCGGTGGGAGCCGCCCGTTGTGAGTGCCCCGTCCCGGCCTCGGCCGGACGCTGATCCGCTGTCGCCCGGGCCGCGTTCTACGATTTGGTGCGCCGGGACAATGCGTCGGGAGCGACGCTGGTGTCCGTGATGCTGCCGACGATCGGTGACTACCGGAACGAATACCGGCGATCGGTGGCGGCGCTGGCTGGGCGAAGCGGCGGCCCGACACGAGTTCACGCATGTGGATCTGATCGATCCGCTGCGGAAGGTCCCGCCGGATTCCGTCGAAGCCCTGTTCGTACCGCGTGAAGGACGGCACTTGAGTGTAACCGGAAATATCTGGGTGGCGGAGCAGCTCCGCCGGCGGATCGAGCCGCTCAGTGGGTCGGTGGCCCATTAACGGGGTACCGCTCGAGCGAACGCGAACGGGACTGGAATCGGCATAAAGCCGGGCCCCGCCTACGACGCATCACGGCGCGACTGCCTTCGACGCCATGACGACGTAGGGCCGGTCGCCCGACCCCACGCCCACCTCCGCCCAGCCGAGTCGCCGATAGAACTCGGCCTGTCCGGGCGTGAGTAGGTACACCGTGGGAACGCCTAGTTGGCCGGCCACCGCCACGGCGTGCCGAACCAGTTGGCTCCCGATCTGCCGACCCCGTTCCGACGGGACCACGTAGACACTGGCAACCCATGGCGTTAGGTGCCGCCACGCCGGGATGTCTTCGATCAAGAGGCTGGCCGAGCCAACCAGCACCTCGTCGCGTAACGCCACGAAGGTGGTCGGGATGGCGGCCCGGTTCCGGTGCGTCAGCAGCTCGTCCAGGGCGATCTCGTAGCTCCAATTCGGAATCAGATCTCGCCACTCATCGTAGTGCCACCGCGCCAAGACCGGCGCGAGGTTGAGGTGATCGGCCAGATCCGCGATCCGCACCGTCACCGCTTCAACCGGGGCCGCACCCAGTCGAGTCGGGTTGCATGAACGTCGGGGTATAGAGCCGCTCGGCATTGTCGATGAAGACGTCGTCCCAAAAACAGCACGACGACTTCCAGCTTCGCAGATAGGTGCCGGAGGTGTCGAACGCCGAGGCCCCGTTGTTCATCGGGTCGTGGACCACGAGGCTCGACCCGCGGACCGCGATGAACGCCATCCGGAACTCCCCCGGCCCGGCCCCTTCGCGGCCAATCGCTCGCACGAACCCGCCGGCGGAGTCGAAGACCTTGATCACCAACTGGCCGGGGCCTTCGGCGCTGCCCGGCACTAGGGGCTCGGCACTCGGCACTCGGCATTGGGATCTCGGGCTGATGGATTGGGGGACTCGGGTTTCGATGCTTGGCGGGTGGGGAGGGTTGCTCAGCTGGGGCGGCGGAGGGCTTCGACCTGCTCGTCGAGGCCGGTCGGGGTGCCGATGCTGTCGGCCAGGTCGGCCAGCATTTCTTCGTGGCGCCAGATCCATTCCAACACTGACAGCTCGCCCGCCAGGGCCCGGCGTTCCTCGTCCTCGTGGAGCGCCATTTCGAGCGCCAGCCGAACCTCGGCATGCAGCGTCGTGATTCGCGACTCGACGTTGTCGAGCGGCATCCGGACCAGGTGCGACCGTGAAAAGGTCTGGAACGCGCCCTCCGGCCCGCCCGAGGCCTCCAGCCACCGAACGGCCTCGGTCACGGTCTCTTGATTGCCGCCTAACGGGTTGACCTTTGGCAGCAGCAACGAGGCGGCCATCCGGCCTTCCTGGCCGTGGAGAATAGCCCAGTCGGGGGCCACGTCCCGTTTGAACTTGAGGAGATCCTGCCGATCGAGTCTTTTCAGGTGCTGGACCATCAGGGCCCAGCCCCCCGGATCGGTATCGTCCCGAATCAGGAGCGCATTCCGAATTTGCGCTGCCGAGAGTTCCATGGTCGCCCCGCCGCCCAGGGGGACTGAGAGATCGGGCCGGCGCATCAAGTGGTAAATGACGCCTAACGCCCCGGCCGCCAGCACCAGCGGTGGAATCGGACCGGCCAGCATCGCCAGGGCGGGCCCCAACGCCACCAACCCCGGCGTGCCCACCACCGCGGCCACCCGGCGA
>JAYTTT010000005.1:0-3235 GCA_043744895.1 Gemmatimonadota bacterium
ATGGCCGGATTCGTTCGTCGAATGACGGCCGCTGAGCGAGAGCCCGGAATCCTTTCGGTCTCGTTGGCCCACGGCTATCCCTGGGCCGACGTGCCGGAGGTTGGGACCCGCATTCTGGTGGTGGCCGATGGCGATCAGGCGAAGGCGGGCGTCTTGGCGGACCAGTTGGCCGCTGAGTTCTTCGCCCTCCGGGAGCAGGTGACGGAGCGGGGCGACGGGACGATCGACGAAGCCCTCGACGACGTGATGGCCCAAACGGACGGCCCCTTGGTGCTCTGCGAACAGGGCGACAACCATCTCGGCGGGAGCGCCGGCGACGGCACCTACGTGCTCGGCCGGGTGGTGCAGCGGGGCATCGGCGATGTCGCTTTCGGGCCGATCTGGGACCCGATGAGTGTGGACATCTGCCAGGCCGTCGGCGAGGGCGAGCGATTGGTGCTGCGGATCGGAGGAAAATCCGGGCCCGAGGCGGGCCAACCGGTCGACCTCCAGGTGACGATCCGCAAGATCATCCCGGAGCTCTGGCAAGAAGCCATGGGGCCGCTCGGGCGATTCAACTTCGGCGCCGCCGTGTGGGTCAGCACGGCCAATGGGATCGATCTGATCTTGCACTCAGCGCGCGCCGGCACGCTCCGCCCTAACGTCCTCACCGATTTCGGGATCGACCTGTCGCAGAAGCGGGCGGTGATCGGCAAGATGTGGCGGCACGGAGAAGCGGGCTTTCGGGGGGTCGGGCGCGGATCCCGGATTGTTCGGACCCCGGGCGCCCAGACCATCGACTTCCCGGCCATTCCGTATCGCCTTCGGGTGGGGAACTGGTGGCCCCTGGTGGCCGATCCGTTCGCGAACACGCAATGACGGGCATACCCCTGGGTCGCCCCAGCCTGACCAAGTTCGCCCTGATCTTCTGTCTGTACCTCTCCCAGGGGATCGCTACCACGTTTCTGGTGTTAGGCGTGCCCAGTGTCCTGCGGAAGTACGGCATGCCGCTCGATCTCCTCTGGGTGGCCTACCTTCCCGTCGCGGTCTACTCGGTCAAGTTCCTCTGGGCTCCCCTGGCCGACCGGCATTGGTTGCCCTCGATTGGGCGGCGCCGGAGCTGGCTGATCCCTTCGACGATTGGCCTCGGCCTCTCCTTCCTGGTCCTCTCGCGCTTCTCGCCGGAGCAGAGCATCGCCGGGGCCGGGGCCGCATTCTTCCTGATTGCGCTGTCCGGGGCCAATATGGACATCGCCACCGACGCCTACACGGTCGAGCTGCTAGCCCAAGCCGAGCGGGGGCTGGGGAACGGCCTCCAGGCGGCGGGGCTCGCGTGTGGGGGACTGGTCGGACGGGGTCTCTCGCTGGTCCTGATCGAACGGCTGGGCTGGTCCACCGCTCTCACGTTGATCGGGCTGTTGATTCCATTGATCGCCGCCCCGGGCCTGCTCCGGCGGGAGCCGCCCCCGCCCACCGCGGTCGACAACCGGGTCCGGCCGGCCAGCCTGTTCGGCTTTTTCCGCCGGCCGGAGACCCCACTCACCCTGCTCCTGGCGCTGCTGACAGGACTCGTCCACTACATGATCGGACCGATCGTCGGGCCGTTCTTGATTGATGCCGGTCTCTCCCTGGGCCAGGTCGGCGCGCTGCAAGGCGGGCTCGGCACGATCGCCGGAATCGCCGGGGCCCTCATCGGGGGTGCCTCGGTCAACTGGCTTGGCTTCACCCGGGCGTACCTGGCGACGATTGGATTGGCGCTCGTGGTGGCCCTCCTTGCCGCGGGACTGGCAGCGGGCCGAGCCTCCGACATGCTTCCGCTCGCCGTGATGGTCGGCGCCGTCAACTTCTCGATGTCCGGGATTTTCGCGGTGTTCTACGCCAATGTGATGAACTGGTGTTCGCCGGCCCAGGTCGCGACCGACTTCACCGCCATCTCGAGCATGTTTTCACTGATGGCCGTCGTGGGCGCGAGCGGCGCGGCCCTCATGGCGCACCGATTCGGCTATCAGACCCATTTCATCCTGGTGAGCGCCGTGGCCGCGATCAGTCTGGTTGCCATCGCGACGCTGTCGCCACGAGTGACCGCCGCCACGGCCCGCCTGGCGGCACCATCCGCGTAAGCTGAGAGGGATCATGCTTCGGATCTGGTTCGCTTCCATGGTCCTCCTGCTCGGTACGCTCGTCGGGTCCGTCCGTCCCGCGGCCGGGCAAGAGCGGGTCTCTGGTCTCGGACAGTACCGGGGCTACTTCGAGGCGAGGTACGACGGATGGCAGCGCGAGTCCCGCTACCTCACCATGCGAGACGGCGTCCGACTCGCCATCGACATCATCCGCCCAACCCAGGGCGGCACCCTCCATCAGGAGAAACTCCCCGTCGTCTGGGCGCACGAGCGCTACCATCGGGCCTCGATCGTCAACGGCAAGCTCCGCACGACGTTCGACTGGACCGCCCCGCTGCTGCGCCACGGCTACGTGATCGCCGTGGTGGATGCCCGGGGCGGCGGGGCGTCCTTCGGGACCCGGCCCGGTTTCTATGCGCCTGCTGAAACCCGCGACATGTACGAGGTCACCGAATGGCTCGCCGCCCAACCGTGGTCCACCGGCAAGAGCGGGATGTACGGCCGGTCCTACCTCGGGCACGCCCAGTACTTTGCCGCCGCGCAACGTCCTCCCCATCTTCGGGCGATCTTCCCCGAGATGGCGGTGTTCGATTTCTACAGCATGCTCTATCCGGGCGGGATCTTTCAGGCCTACGCCCTCCCCAACTGGCGGCAAGTCACCCGAAATCTCGATGCCTCCGTCACCTTCGACTGGTTCGGCGTTCCGTTCGGACCGGTGGCGCCGGTCGATGGGGACTCCGGCATCGCCCTACGCGCCGCCGCCGTTGCCGAGCACCAGGCGAGTTGGGACGTCGCAGACATGTGGGCCCGGGCCCCATTTCGCGACAGCCGCGACTCGGTCACCGGGGAAGTGTTCCATCGCGATCGAAGCCCGGGCACCTACCTCGCCGACATCAACCGTTCCGGCGTCGCCATCTACCACCTGACCGGCTGGCTTGATCCGGTTCCCCGAGATGCCCTCGTCTGGTACGCCAATCTCCGGGTCCCCCAGAAGATCGTGATCGGCCCGTGGTTCCATCAGCAGACCACCGGTCTCAACAACGTCGCCGAGCATCTCCGCTGGTACGACTACTGGCTCAAGGGGATCGACAACGGAATCATGCGGGAGCCGCCGATTCACTACGGAACCTTCAATG
>JAYTTT010000006.1:0-12701 GCA_043744895.1 Gemmatimonadota bacterium
GCACTCGGCGCTCGGCACTCGGCGGGGAACGGGCTCGGTCGGCGAAATCGCTGACCGAGCTTTTCGTTATGCGGGCGGCGCGACCGGGCCAAATGGCCCTAGCAGTGACGAAGATCAGTAGCGATGGGTAACTCACTTGGTTAGGCTTGATTACGACTTCAAAAGGATCCTCTGGTGGCCGTCACAAAAGAGCAACGCCACTTCCGGAACCGATTCATCGTCGGCTGCGACATCACCGGATTCGCGGCGTCGTTGGCACTTGCCTATTTCGTGCGGTTCGAGACGTTTTCGCTTCCCGCGGAGCAATTCGAGACCTTTCTCCGCTTTCTGCCGGTTGCCGTCGCGGTCAAGATCGTCCTGCTCTACTTTGCCGGGCTGTATCGTCGGCTGTGGCGCCACGCAGGCGTCGTCGAGTTGGAACGGATCAGCGTGGCCGCCGCGATCTCAGGGTTGGCCGTGTTTGCGCTTGGGGTCTGGGTGCTGCCGTCGATTGGGTACCTCCAAACTCGGATTCCGGTGTCGGTGGCCGCGCTTGACGCGATCGCCACGCTGGTCGTCGTCGTGGCCCCGCGGTTCTTGATTCGGTTGATCGCGAGCCGGCCCGGCCGCCGCCCAGGCGGCCCCGGACTCCGAGCCATCATCGCCGGTGCGGGCTCGGCAGGCGAGTTGATTGCTCGCGAGTTGCGTTCCAACGCTGAACTGGGGGTCACCCCGGTCGCGTTCGTCGATGACGATGTCTCCAAGCACGGCCTCGAACTTCGAGGCCTTCCCGTTGCCGGTTCGGCCGATCGGCTGGTTGATTTCCGGGAACGGTATCTCGCTGACGAACTGATCATCGCCATCCCCTCGGCGTCCGGCCCCGTCATCCGGCGCCTGACCCAGCTGGCAAAGACGGCGGGCCTCACTGCCCGGACGATCCCCGGGATGTACGAGCTCCTTTCCGGCAAAGTCAGCATCAACTCCCTTCGCCCGATTCAGATCGAGGACCTCCTCAGACGGGAGCCGATTCGATTGGATCTCGACCGCCTCAGCGCATTGGTCGAGGAGCAAACGGTCTTGGTGACCGGGGCCGGCGGTTCGATCGGTAGCGAGATTGCCCGCCAAGTGGCCGCCTTGGGGCCACGGCAGTTGGTCCTGCTTGGCCACGGCGAGAACTCGATCTTCAACATCACCCAGGAGCTGACCGGGAGCTTTCCGGGGGTCTCGATCATGCCGGTCGTCGCCGACGTCCGTGACCGGGGCCGGATCGATCGGGTCTTCAAGGGCCTCCGCCCGAGCCTCGTACTCCATGCTGCCGCGCACAAGCACGTGCCGTTGATGGAACTCAACGTCGCCGAGGCCATCACCAACAACATTGGCGGTTCCCGAAATATCGCCGAGGCGTCGGTTGAGTACGAGGTGGGCCGCCTCGTGTTGATCTCGACCGATAAGGCTGTCCGGCCCACCAACGTCATGGGTGCAACCAAGCGGGTGGCCGAACAGATCGTCCAGGAATTGGCCCAACAGTCCGGTCGGAACTTCATCTCGGTTCGGTTCGGCAATGTCCTGGGCAGTCGGGGAAGTGTCGTCCCGACCTTTCTGAAGCAAATCCAGGCCGGCGGCCCGGTGACGGTGACCCATCCGGAGATGCGCCGCTATTTCATGACGATTCCCGAGTCGGTGCAACTCGTCCTCCAGTCCACTTCGATCGGAGCTGGGGGCGAAGTCTTCGTGCTCGACATGGGGGAGTCGGTCAGGATCGTTGATTTGGCGACCGACCTGATCCGGCTATCCGGCCTCGAGGTCGGGTGCGATATCGAGCTGCAGTTCACCGGGGTCAGGCCAGGCGAGAAGCTGTACGAAGAATTGTTCTTTGGGCGGGAGCAGGCCGAGCCGACCAACCATCCGAAAGTGCTCCGGGCCAAGCATGCCGAATTGCCACTGGGGCTGTCGTCGGTGGTCGAAGAGTTGCTGGCCCGCGCGCAGATGGGCCGACCCCACTACGAGCTACTCGACTACCTCCGACGTCTGGTGCCTGATTACCATCCCGAGGGCAGTGCCCACAACATTTCCGGCCGCGGGGAGCGACAGGGCAGTCGGATCAGCGGTCCGGAGCACTTGGGATCGCTCCGCCAGTGAGGCGGTCGACTGCGTCGATGATCCTGACCCCGGCCTGACCATCCCAGCCCTCGGGCCGTCGCCGGTTCGGGTGGTGGCCCTCGGCGAGGATCTGCTTTGCCGCAGGGATGATGGCCTCCCGCGAGGACGCGACCAGCCGGTTGGTACCTTCAGTCACCGTCACGGGCCGTTCGGTGTTGGGCCTGGCCGTGAGGCAGGGAACCCCAACCACCGTGGTCTCTTCTTGTAACCCGCCCGAGTCGGTCAGCACCAATGCCGCCTGGCGAATCAGGCCAATCGTCTCCAGGTACCCCAGCGGTTCCATGAGCCGGACCCCGGCAGACGGATGCAATCCGAATTGGGTCAGCCGTTGCCGAGTCCGTGGATGGGCTGCAAAACAAACCGGGACGAGGCCCGCCAACTCATCGAGGGTCAGGACCAACTCTCGAAGCACCGCGGGGTCATCGACGTTGGATGGCCGGTGCAGCGTGACGAAGACGAACCGGCCCGGCTCCAGTCCGAGCGCCCCCGGCATGCCAAGGGCGGCTGCCTTCGGCTCCAAGTGGAGCAGGGTGTCGACCATCACATTCCCGACGAACTGAACCCGGCTGGCCGGGATGCCCTCCGCGGCCAGGTTCTGGTCCCCATCGCGACTGGGCGTGAGCAGGAGATCGGCCAACCGATCGGTAACGACCCGATTCACTTCCTCGGGCATCGACCAGTCGCCACTCCGGAGCCCGGCTTCGACGTGGGCGATCCGAATGCCCTTTTTGGCGGCCACCAAAGCGCAGGCCACCGTCGAATTGACGTCGCCGTACACGACCACCCAGTCGGGGCGGTAGCGGTCGAGTACGGGCTCGAACCCGAGCATGATGCGGGCGGTTTGCTCCGCATGAGTGCCGGAGCCGACGCCGAGGTTCTCGTTCGGCTGGGGGAGTTCGAGATCGGTGAAGAAGCTGTCGCTCATCGTGGCGTCGTAGTGCTGCCCGGTGTGGACCAGGATCTGTTCGAACCCGCGGGCCGTGCCGGCCCGGAGCACGGGCGCGACTTTCATGAAGTTGGGCCGCGCGCCGACGACATGGAGAAGCGACGTCATAGTCTGGCGGCGACGACGATGATGGCCACGGTGCTCGCGAGGATCTGGGCAATCGAGCCCAGGAGCCCCGCCCAATCTTTCTTGTCGTTGGGATCCCGCTCGGGAACGAACACCACGGCTCCGGGCAGGGGCTTGGGCTTGGACGCCGAAAACAGGCCGCGCGACTTGACGCTTTCGAGCCGCCCCCCGGGCTGGACGACGTACGACCGGCCCTTGTCACCCTGACGGGCGACGCCCCCAGCCGCCCCAACGTAGTCGTAGAGGTTCCAGCCTTGCCGGAAGATGATCGAGGTCGGTGCGTTGACCGCCCCCAGGACCCGAACCGTGGCCTGGTACTCCGGGACGAAGAGCGAGTCGCCGGTTTGGATGATCAAGTTGTCGCGCCGGCCTGGCTCGGCCATGGCCCGGGCCAAGTTCAGTCCGACACGCTGAGACAAGCGCGGATCCAAACGGAACGAGGCGGTCGAATCGATGGTGACGAGACGGCTCCCGATCCGGATCGGTGCCGCCTGATCGGGCGGCAGTTGACGGTAGAGCTCGGCCCCCTCGGCATAGGCTTCCTTGGTCAGGCCACCCGCCCGAGCGACCAAATCGACCAGCCGTTCGGTCTTGCTGCGGAGGACATACCGCCCGGGGTAGCGAACCTGCCCAACCACGCTCACCGACCGGGCCAGCTCCCAGTCCGGCTGACGGAGGATCAGCACATTGTCATAGGGCTCGAGCTTGACCTCCGGCGCACCGCTTCGGGCGGCCGGCAAACCCGGAGGTCCGCTATACGCCCCGGATTGGCTCCGGTCGAACAGGTAGGTCGAGTCGAGCGCCACCCGGCTGGTGACCGCCATGGTGCCCTGGGATCGATCGTTCGGGAGCCGGGCCAGTTCGGCGTCAGACAGCAAGGCCTCTTCGGTGACCCCGCCGGTCTCGAGAATGGCATCGCGGAGGGTCATGCCTTCACGGAACGGTACGCGCCCGGGGCGACGGACCGCGCCGTTGATCACCACATACCGAATCGGCCGGAACTCGGTCCGCGAAAAGATCTGGACGTCGTCGTCCTCCGCCAGGATCAGGTCCTCGACGAGGGCTCCGGTCGAGTCCCGGAACGAGGATCGAAGCTGACGCCGGGTGGAGTCGGCGTTGAGCCGCGAAATTAGAATCTGATCGAGGTACACGTCCGGCTTGGCGCCCCCCGTTAGGCGGAGGGCTTCGCTCAGGCGCATGCCCGGTGTGAACCCGACTTGCCCCGCCACCCACACGTTGCCCCGGACCGTGACCACGTTCCGGCGCCGCTCGGACACGGAGAAGACATTGACCCGGTCGGCCGCCGCGAGCGGGAAAGGCGGCGGCTCGTCGAGTTGGAGCTGGTCCTCGGTGATGTCGAGCACCACCCGGTCGCGGCCCCCGGCCTTTCGTTCGGCCGGCGGCAAGACCCGGTCGATCTGGATCCGGCGCCGAAGGGCCGTCGGCTCGAACCCGCCCGCGGCTTGGAGCAAATCACGAAGCGTTTCGCCAGGATGGAGCTCGTAGATGGCCGGGCGGACCACCGCGCCGGCAATCTCGACGGGCACGCTTCGGACTGGGACGAACACGACATCGCCGGTCTCGAGCCGGACATCGTGGCGGGTGTCGCCCCGGAGGAGATAGTCGTAAAGGTCGAGCGAGTCGACCACCCGCGGGCCCCGGCGGATCAGGACTCGCCGAAAGGATCCGTTGTTGCTCGGGCCGCCCGCCAGATAGAGCGCACTCAGCACGGTGCCCGCGCTCGATACCTGATACGAGCCCGGGCGGACCACTTCTCCAATCACGAAGATCTGGTTGGTGCGGAGCTTGGCCACCGTGATCTGAAACTTGGTCGACGCGTTCGGGCCGCGGTTGATGCCGCTGTAGACCCGGCCTAACCGGGTCGCGAGGACCCGATCGAGCTGGCCGAGGGTGAGGCCGCTGACAAAGACCTGGCCGACCTGCGGGATCAGGACGAACCCTTCGCGGGTGACCTCGAGCTGGTGGGTCAGCTCGACGTCGCCAGTCAGAATCAGGACCAGGACATCGCCCGCGCCGAGTCGGTAGGTCTCGTCGACGGGTCCCGAGAGCGCCGGCTGGAACTGACTGGTGACCCGATCGAAGACGTCCCGGCCGAAGATCTTCGGCCCGGGCTGCCGTTCGGCCGGCAAGTCGGTTCGGGGGTCGCCGGCTCGACCGGGGACGATGTCGGGGAGGACGGCGTCTTCGCTTGACGAGAGGCCGAGGGCGCGGAGGGCGTCCACCGCCTGGGCGTTGGGCGCCCCGAGGGAGTCGGGCCGGTTCTCGAGGAATTGATCGAGGATGGTCTCGGGGTAGCCGAGGGCGCGGAGCCGGGCCCGGATTTGAGCTGGGCTGAGACCTGAGCTGCCGATGGCCCCTCGGATCCGGGTGGCGTTCTCCGGCCGTTTCAGGAGCTCCGGCGAGGGAGTCTGGGCGGTCAAGACGGCTGGTGCGGTGGCCAGCGCCATGACGACAAGTAGCTCGCGCATTGATGCTCCACAGCGAAAAAGAGGCCGAGTCACGACTGGGGCTCGACCAGGGCGGTCCAGAATTCGATCGTCTTGGTCGCCACGACGGTGGTCGAGAACCGGCTCATGGTCCATTGCCGAGCTACCGCGCCGCGGGCCCGGCAGCTGGCCGGATCGGCCACCCAGGCTTGGAGCGCGGCCGTCAGCTCCGTTTGGTCCGCCACGACGGGGCCGGCCTCGCCCACCAGTTCGGCCAGCGCACCGGTGCTGGTGACGATCGGGGTGATGCCCCGGCCCATCGCCTCGAGCAGGATCGGCGAATGATGATCGACCCAGGTCGGGGTATCGCGAGACAAGACGGCCAGGCAGTCGATCTCGGACCAGAGGGCGTTGAGGCTTTCTTCCCGAAGGCCGCCCAACCAGCTCAGCCGAGACGCCAATCCCAGCCGCTGGACCGAGGCTTCGATCACCTCCTGCTCCGGTCCGGTGCCGGCGACGACCAACCGCCATTTGCCGAAGGTATGCCGGAGGGCCTCGATCAGAAACGCAAGACCTCGTTCCGGCACCAACCGGCCGGCGAACCCGACGACCAATTCGTCTCCGACCGGCCGCTCGACCAGATTGCCGACGGTTACGCCCGCGGGCAGCAGGGAGGTGGCGATCGCGGTGGGCGCCTGGGCGTGGAGCAGGTTCATGGCGAGGCGGTTGCCGCCGATCACCCCGGCCGCACCCGAGAGCACCCGCTTGGCCCGGCGCCGGCCTCCGAAGCCGAGGGGCTTCTGGACCGACTGCCAGGAGAACAGCAAATAGGGGATCCCGAGCTTGGTGGCGAGTGAGGCGGTGGTATCGGCCAGGTCCGACTCGGGCTCGGCTTCGATGTGGACCAGGGTTGGGCGAATATCGGCCAGGAGCCGGCGGATCGTGGCCGGGTGCCAACTCAGGCCGGCGGGGTCGGCGGGGTCGCCGCGGACCGCGACCGGCGCGAGACGAATGGTGCCGTCAGCGCCCGCGGTGCCGCCGGCGGTGGCCAACACCACCTCGGGCCCTTGGCCGGCAATGGCGCGGAGCCGCTCTCGGCGGCCGGCATCATCGCATTGATCGGAGAAAACGAGAACCCGCACGGCCCAAAAATGGGGGGGCGGGGGCCAAGTTGAAAGGCGACGACCTATATTTACGGAGTTAGGGCCCTTAGCTCAGGCGGTTAGAGCAGCGGACTCATAATCCGTAGGTCCTGGGTTCGAATCCCAGAGGGCCCATCTTCTCGGCACTCGGCACTCGGCGCTCGGCACTCGGCGCTCGGCACTCGGCGCTCGGCGCTCGGCGTTAGAAGCCTCGGGTCCGGCGGGTGCGGCTGGGGGGGCGATTGAGGACGAGGCCGAGCCGGAGGACAACTGACAGGGTTCGGACCGGCTGGTCGGTGCTGACGGAATTGACTACGGCGCCGGCTTGGTAGGTTTCGGCGGTGGTGGTCAGGGGGATCGAGTAGCGGGCGATGCCGGCTTCCAGGAGCCCGCGAGTCGCGCCGCGGCCGGTCACCACTGCCACCGCCGCTTCGGGGATCCACAGGTGTCGGCTCCAGGCGCGGCTTATGCCCGCGCTCAACCTGAGGTCGAGTCCCCGTCTTGCCAGCGGCATTGCGGTCAGGCGGAACCCGGTCTGGAGGAAGGGGTAGCCGGTGTATCGAGATTGATAGAAGGTCCGGGTGTACGGCCCGTTGGTCGGCGGCGGCGGAACCGGACTGGCGACACACTCAGGATGGGGCGCACCGGTCCAGGCGTCCACCATGACTTCGGTCGCGAAGGAGCGCCCGAGTGGCTTGATTTGTCGGACAGAAATGCTGGCCGATCCCTTGGGTGGGCAAACGTTATTGCTGCCGAATGCCTCCGGCGCTCGGAGGGCAAAGCCGCCGACGACGGCATAGGCGGGCCGGGGGGCTGGTTGGGCCGAGGCTCTGACCGGCAGGGAGAGCAGGACGGCCGCAGCGACCGGCCACACGGGGAGGGCGCGACTCATGACCGAAAGGTAGTCTGCTCGGCACTCGGCGCTCGGGACTCGGCGCTCGGCGGCTTGCTCGGGGGTGGGGATCGGCTTAGACTATCGGCGCTTCGGGCGGTTAGCTCAGCTGGTTAGAGCGCTGGTCTCACATACCAGAGGTCGGGGGTTCGATCCCCTCACCGCCCATTCGGATCGATGTCAGATCGCTCCGCCGCGGCGCCACCGGCCGATTGAGTCATGCTCCTCATCGAACTTGGCCAAGACCTCGGCCGGTGACACCGTCGCGACTCCCGCCTTGGCGACCTCGAGTCCGGCGGCGTAGTTGCCGAGGTAGGCGGCTTCCGGGACGGTCGCTCCCGCGGCCAGGGCGGTGGCCACCCAGGCCGTCACCGTGTCGCCCGCGCCCGAGACGTCGAACACTTCGCGGGCCCGGCTCGGGACCTGACTGCGGGTGCCGTCGAGGGTCACCAACGCCATTCCGTCGCTGCCTAACGTCACCAGAAGATTGTCGACGCCGAGCCGTTCTCGGGCCGCCACCAAGGAATGGGGGTCGAGGGCGAAGTCGACCCCGGCGCCTAACGCGGCCTCCAGTTCGCGGCGGTTGGGCTTGAACACGGTGGCCCCGCGGTACTCGAAGAAATGGCGGAACTTGGGATCGACCACCACCGGGACCCCGCGGCGGCGGGCGGCGGCGATGGCGTCCTTGATCAGGGCGGGGGCCAGGGCGCCTTTGTTGTAGTCCTCGAGCACCAGGGCGTCGGCCGAGGCCATGGTGGCGTCGATCACGGCCCAGAGCCTGGCCAGGTCGTTCGACGCCAGGGGGCCGTCCTGCTCCTCGTCGATCCGGACCACCTGCTGGCCTCGGGCCACGACCCGGGTCTTGGTGGTGGTGGGCCGGTCGGCGACGGTCACGAGGTACCGGTCGTCGAGGTGCTTCGCGGCCAATTCGGTCCGAATCAGGGTGCCATGCTCGTCGTCGCCGATGGCCCCGGCCAGGAGGGCGGTGCCGCCGACGGCCGCGATGTTGGCGGCGACATTGGCGGCCCCGCCTAACGCCGACCGGGAGGTCCGGACCGTCACGACCGGTACCGGGGCTTCAGGTGAGAGCCGGTCGGTATCGCCGATCAGGTAGCGGTCAAGCATCACGTCGCCGACGACGACGATGCGGCGGCCGGGCATGGCCTCGATCAGGGCGGTGATCCGGTCGCGGGTCAGCGGTGCCAGGGGTTGGGTGGTCATTGGATTGCTCGGTGGCCGGTGAATCCGATGGTGGCCCGGAGGCGGGCTTCGAACCGGCTCCGGCTGGCGCCCACGAGGTGGTTGGGGTTGGTGACGTGGTGCCAGCCGCCGTCGCCGAGAAGCTGGAAGGCGCCGAGGCCTCCGGAGACCCGAGCCCCAAGGCGCCAGGTGGACTCGACCGTGCCCTGGAAGAGTTCCGGCGTGGCGGTCAGGTTCGCACCGAGGGGGAACGGCTGGTCCAGCCGGCCCTCGCCCTGCTTGAACAGCGTGAGATCTGGGGTCACCAGCCAGGATTTTCCCACCGGAACCCCGACGCCCAAACCAAGGCTGAGGTTGTCGGGGAACTGGGGCCCGATGCCGAGGCCCCGATCGACGAAGTTCTTGGCGCTGTCGACGGTTCGATAGGCCAGCGCGTTGACGACGGCAAGATGGGCCCGCCAGCTGAGGCGATTGCCGAGGGCGCCCGAGCCGACCATCGTGGCGGCCCAGCGACCGGGATGGACCGGCTCGCCGGTGCCGTTCGGGTCGGCCTTTCGTCGCCACATGTCGTCGATCATGGCTTGGCCCTGGAGCAGCAGCCGTTTGGCGGGCCGCCATGTTAGATCGCCGCCGAGGATGGTGTTGCGGTCGTCCGCCATGCCCTGCTGCGCCGGGAACGAGAACAGGATCATGGTATTGGCCAAACCCGGCTGGAACGACCGGTTTGGTCCGGTCAGCACGGCCGTTTCCCACCACGCAATGTTGAGGCGATGGGTGAGCCGGACGTTGAGCCGGTGGGCGGCGAAGTACCGTTTGTGGACCGACCCATCGGTCGATTTCATCTCGGTCAACTGGGTAGCTACCGCGCTGAACATCAGGTCACGAAACACGATATCGAATGCCAAATCGGTGCGAGGGTAGCCTTGATTGGCGATCGAGAGCCCGGCCGAGCCCGGGGGCCCCCAGTTGCGATCCATCTGCCCGAAGAACAAGCGACCGTGTTTCCACTGGCCCGCGATGTATGCGTCGATGAATCGGTAGGCCTGGGACTTGGTATTCTGGAACGTCGTTCCGGGCCAATCGGGGTCGAGCTTGAGGCGATTCTCGGCCGCCGCCCGGCTCATCAGGACGAGCGGGCCCGATCGAAGCTCGAAACTCGACTCGATATAGGGACGGACGCCGCCGTCGCCGGCAGGATGGAAGAGATCGCGCCGGGCCCGGGAAAAGCCGTCGACCCCAAGCCGGGGAGAAACCCGGATCCAGTGGTCTCCCGGTGGCTCCGTGAACGCCTTGACGAGTTCGGCGGCCACCCGGCCCGATGAAGTGTTGGGGTCGAGCTCGGCGCGGCCCAGGACCCGAAGCAAATCGGATCTTCGGAACGGCCGGATCATCGGCGAGGGGTCGTCGATGTCACCACGAGCGATCAGGAACTCGGCCACTGGGAGCAGCGGATGGTCGAGCGGCACATAGGGCGACGACTGAGCCGCCAGCGGGAGGGCCAGGATAAGGACGAGGAGCAGAAGGCGCACGGCCGGAATGTAATGGGCCGACCGGCTATCTTTGTCTCGGCATGGACCCATTTCGGATCGAAGTGACGCGGGGCCCCTTGGTCGAATCCGTTCATCGGGTCACGGCCGTGGTTACCGATGCTGACGGCCGGTTGGTGGCGGGCAGCGGCGATCCCGATCTGGTGACCTTCTGGCGATCGGCGGCCAAGCCGTTTCAGGCGCTGCCGCTGATTCTCGACGGCGCCCAGGAACGGTTTGGGCTGACCGAGGAAGAGCTGGCGATTGCCTGCGCGTCGCACTCGAGCGAGCCCTTCCATCTCGAGGCGGTCGACCGGTTCATGGCGAAGACCGGCATCGAGGAGTCGCTCCTGGCCTGCGGGCCGCACCCGCCGATGTCGGCCGAGGTGGCCAAAGAAGTGATCCGAAGCGGCATCGGGATGACCGCCCGGTGGAGCAACTGTTCCGGGAAGCACACCGGGCTGCTGGCGTTGGCCAAGCATCACGGGTGGCCGCTCGAAGGATATGAGCGGGCGGGGCATCCGGTGCAGGAGCGAATCCAGGACGAGGTCGAGCAGTGGACCGGGATGGCCCGGAACGAATTGGTCCTGGCGGTCGACGGCTGCACCACCGTGTGCTTCGGACTTCCGCTCCGGCGGATGGCCCAGGCGTATGCCCGGTTTGGCCGCTCGACCAGGCCGGAAGTCCGGACCCTCTGGCAGGCGATCACCAACCATCCCCATTTGATCGCGGGCACCAAGCGGCTCTGCACCGATTTGATGGTGGCGTTTCCCGGCGAGATCTTTGCCAAGATTGGCGCCGAGGGGGTCTACTGCGCGGCGATCCCGGCGCGGGGCGTGGGCATTGCCATCAAGGTCGAGGATGGGGACATGACCTCGGTTGGGATCGCGCTCTTGGCGGTGATTCGGCAGATCGTCGAGCATGGAACCGAGTCGGGCGACGCCTTGGACCGGCTGGCCGGCCTGACCGAGCACGCCGAGGCTCCGATTCGAACCACGCGGGGCGCGGTGGTGGGTCAGATCCGGTCGGCGGGGCATCTCGATTTTTTCCGCGCCTAATTGCGGAAACATGGTACGCCAATCCCAGCGGCACTCGCTATTGTGATGGGGCTCGATCGACCGACCGACGCGTTGGTGCGGTTCGCGGCCGCCATTGCGGGGGGCCGGGCACCGCGGGTGGCCGCCGCGGCGCAAGCGGCGTACCAGGCCGGCGTGCCGGTGCTTTGGGGCGACGAACTGGTGCTCCAATCGGTGTTGATGGTCGGGTATCCGCGGGCGCTGTCGGCTGCGGTGCAGTGGCGGTTGGCCACCGGGCAGCCGGCGTCCGGGCATGAAGACGGGACCGACCTGACTCAGACCGGGCCGTGGCTGGCACGAGGCGAGGCCACCTGCCGGACAATTTATGGGGCGAACTATGAGAAGCTCAGGAACAACGTGGCCAGTCTGCACCCCGCCCTCGACGCCTGGATGGTGTCCGAAGGGTACGGGCGGACCTTGTCGCGGCCCGGCCTCGACCTCATTCGCCGGGAGTTCTGCGTGATCGCGCAAGTCACGGTGCTGGAGGCCGAGCCCCAACTCCACTCCCATTTGCGGGGGGCTCGGAATGCCGGGGCCGATCGAGCGGCCATCGCCGCGGTGCTCGACGCGACGGCGCTCGAGGCGAGCGCCCCGGCCATGGCCATGGCGCGACGACTGTGGGAGCGGGTCAGCCGATGAGCTTTGTCGATCAGGTCGAAGTCCAAGTGGCGGCCGGTACCGGCGGCTCGGGCACGTCGTCGTTTGCCCGGTTCAAGTACGTCCCGAAAGGTGGTCCTGACGGCGGCGACGGCGGGAACGGCGGCAACGTCTACGTCCGGGGCGATTCCAACCTGACGACGCTGTTGGACTACCGCTATCGGACGATCTGGAAAGCCGAGCGGGGTCAGCACGGCAAGGGCAAGAACATGACGGGCGCCACCGGCGATGACGTGGTGCTGCCGGTGCCGACGGGGACGATCATCAAGGACGCCACCACCGGCGAGTCGTTAGGCGACGTCCTGACGTCGGGCCAGACGATTCTGGTGGCCAAGGGCGGCCGGGGCGGACGCGGCAACTCCCGGTTCACGAGTTCAACGCACCGGGCGCCGCGCGAGTGGGAGCCGGGCGAGGCGGGCCAGGAACGGACCATCGAATTCGAGCTCAAGCTGATTGCCGATGTCGGGCTGGTCGGCGAACCGAACGCTGGGAAGAGCACCCTCCTGTCGGTGGTCTCGGCGGCCCGCCCCAAGATCGCCGACTATCCGTT
>JAYTTT010000007.1:0-3190 GCA_043744895.1 Gemmatimonadota bacterium
CTCGGGGGTCTGGTGCAGCCCCGTGTAGATCACCTCGAAGCCCGCGTCGCGCAGAGCGCGGACGATGACCTTGGCCCCGCGGTCGTGGCCGTCGAGACCCGGCTTGGCCACCAACACCCGGATCGGCCGGGGTAACGGTTTCGTGTTAGGCATCAGAAGAACACCGGTTCTTTATAGGCGCCGTAGACTTGTTCCATCGCATGACGGATTTCAAACAGGGTGCAGTAACACCGGGCACAGTCGAGCATGGCCGGGATCACGTTGCGGTCCTCCTCGGCGGCCCGGGTCAGTTCGGCCAGGGCCCTGCCGACTCGATCAGCATCACGCGCCGACCGGAGGTTCGCCAGTCGGGCCCGCTGGGTCCGGTCGGCCTCCTCGCCGACCCGAAGGGTCTCAAGCGGACGATCCGGTTCCTCCTCGACAAACGCGTTGACACCGACGACCGCCCGGGTTCCGGCGTCGACCTCATCCTGGAACCGCGACGCGGACGCGGCGATCTGGCGCTGAAACCAGCCCTTTTCGATCGCTTCGACGACCCCGCCGTGGGCATCGATCTCGGCAAAGAGTCCCTCGGCTTCGCGCTCCATGGTGTCGGTCAGCGCTTCGACGTAGTAGGAGCCGCCAAGCGGGTCGGCGACATTGGCAGTGCCCGTTTCGTAGGCAAGAATTTGCTGGGTCCGGAGCGCCACCCGAACCGACTCCTCGGTCGGGAGCGCCAGCGTCTCGTCGAGCGCATTGGTATGAAGCGACTGGGTCCCGCCGAGTACCGCGGCCAACGCCTGATAGGCCACCCGGGCCACGTTGTTGAGCGGCTGCTGCGCCGTCAGGCTCACGCCGGCCGTTTGACAATGGAATCGCATCTTCCAGCTTCGTTCGTCTTGGGCCCGGTACTTGTTTCGCAAGTGGCGGGCCCAGATCCGCCGAGCCGCCCGCAATTTGGCGATCTCCTCGAAGAAATCGTTATGGACGTCCCAGAAGAACGACAGCCGCGGCGCGAAGCTGTCAACCGGCAGGCCCCGGGCGATCCCGTGTTCGATGTACGAGAACCCGTTGGCGAGCGTGAACGCCAATTCCTGCGCCGCCGTCGCCCCCGCTTCTCGGATGTGATACCCGGAAATCGAGATGGTGTTCCAGCGGGGCGTTCGCTCCGACCCCCACTCGAACATGTCGACGATGATCTTCATCGCCCGCTCAACCGGGTAAATCCAGGCGTGCTGCGCCTGGTACTCCTTCAGCATGTCGTTCTGAACGGTCCCTTGGAGCTTGGCAATATCAACGCCTTGCTTTTCCGCCGCCGCGATATAGAAACACCAGAGAATGGCCGCCGGACCATTGATCGTCATCGAGGTCGAGACCTGGTCCAGCGGGATGCCGTCGAACAGTGTCTCCATATCGGCCAGGCTGGAAATCGCGACGCCGCATTTCCCAACTTCACCCTCGGAACGGGGATGATCGGAGTCGTACCCCATCAGCGTCGGGAAGTCGAACGCCACCGACAAGCCGGTCTGCCCCCGCTCGAGCAGGAACTTGTATCGCTGATTGGTATCGACCGCGGTGCCGAACCCGGCAAACTGCCGCATCGTCCAGAGCTTTCCGCGATACATCGTCGGGTGAATGCCGCGAGTGTACGGAAATCCGCCGGGCAGCATCCCGTCGCCACCGAGGGTATCGGCCAAATTCGCGGGGGTATACACCGGGTCGACCGACCGGCCCGAGATCGTGGTGAAGTTCCCGTCGGTGCGAAGCGGCAGCCGGCCGAATTCCGCCCGCCAGGCCGCCACCTCCCGTTTGAGTGCCGCGAGCTCCGCCGCAGCCTCATTGCCCTGACTCATGAGAGCACTCCTTCCTTCAGGCCGGCCACCACCAGCGCCGCCACGTCGTAGGGACTCACCCGACCTTCGAACATGTCATCGAGCCGCTCGCCAATCAGCGCTTCGATCTTCGTCTCGCCCCAGACCCACCGCTCGACTGACCGATTGACCACTTCCCGGGTCCGGAGGGCCAGCCGGCGACGACGCCGCTCCCGCAACTCGCCGGTGGCCGAGATCGCCGCCTGATGGGCCTTGACCGCCGCCACGATGGCACCGATTCCCTCGGCGTTGGTGGCCGTGGCTAGCAGGACCGGCGGCTCCCACCGATCGTCCACGGCCGGCGTAGTCAGTACGGGGGTGACCCCGGCCGGCTTCAGCGAAACGCCGTGATGCCCCTTGATCCGCCGAAGGGCGTTGCCCCTCCGGATTCCGAGCGTGACCTCGATTTCCGACTGCAACTTCTCGGCCCCGGGGCGGTCCGCCTTGTTGACCACGAACAGGTCGGCAATCTCCATGACCCCCGACTTGAGGGTCTGAATCCCGTCGCCCGATTCAGGCACTAGCACGAGGATGGTCGAGTCCGCCATCCGCCCGACATCGAGTTCCGATTGCCCGACGCCCACCGTCTCGATCAGGATCCGGTCGAACCCCGCCGCATCGAGGACGTCACACACTTCCCGGGTGCTGATCGCCAGCCCGCCCAGGGAGCCCCGAGTGGCCATCGACCGGATAAACACCCCCGGGTCGAGCGCCACGCCTTCCATCCGAATCCGGTCACCGAGGAGCGCCCCACCGGTGAACGGGCTGGTAGGATCGACGGCGACGATAGCCACGGTCATCCCCTGGGCCCGGTAGGCGGCGGCCAGTTGGTGGGTCAGGGTCGATTTTCCCGCGCCCGGCGGGCCGGTGATCCCGATCCGATGAGCCCGGCCCAGTTTCGAATGAAGGGCCGACAGCAATTGCTCGAACCCGGCTCGGCCATTCTCGACGATCGAAATGGCCCGCGCCAAGGTAGCCGGGTGCCCAACAGTCAGCGTGGCGAGCAGGGGATGTCGTTCCATTACGTGGAAACTGGCACCCCGGACAACCGCACGCAAGTTGCGGCCGCAAATGAGGTTAGGCAGCTGCCGGTTAGAGGAGCAGCCAGGTCGAGAGGCCGAGGAGAAGGAAGAAGCCGCAGGTATCGGTAAAGGTCGTCACGAACACCGAGGAGGCGAGCGCGGGGTCGATCCCGAACCGTTTGAGAATCAATGGGATCGAGGCGCCGGCAAAGCCCGCCACCAGCATGTTGCCGGTCATCGCCAAGAACACCACCACGCCAAACATCGGATTGCCCTTGATCAGGGTCGCCGCCACTCCGGCGACGAGACCGGTCGCCA
>JAYTTT010000008.1:0-12495 GCA_043744895.1 Gemmatimonadota bacterium
TACCGAGTGCCACATCCGGACCATTCCGAACTTCGTCAACCTGAACGAGTACACGCCTGATGACGCGAGCTGCCGTGACCATTTGGCGCCGGCGGGCCACAAAGTCATTACCCATGTGTCGAACTTCCGGGAAGTGAAACGGGTTCGGGACGTCGTGCGGGTGTTCGCCCGAATCCGGCGAGCCATGCCGGCCACCCTGGTCATGATTGGCGACGGCCCCGAGCGGGACGATGCCGAAAAGGAAGCCCGGGAGCTGAAAGTCGACGGGGACGTCCGGTTTCTTGGGAGGCTCGGCAATGTCGCCAGCTTGCTCCAAGCCACTGACCTCTTCCTCTTGCCCTCGCAATCGGAGTCCTTCGGGCTGGCGGCCCTTGAGGCCATGGCCTGTGGCGCCCCGGTGGTTGGAAGCCGGGCCGGCGGACTTCCGGAAGTTATCGAGGACGGGCTGTCCGGCATTCTCGAACCGGCGGGTTCGGTCGAGGCCATGGGTCGGCGGGCAGGCGAGTTGCTCCGGAACCCCGAGGCGTTTCGCACCATGCGAGAGGCCGCGCTGACCCGGGCGAGGGAGTTTTCCGCCGACCGGGTCGTTCCGCTGTATGAGGCCCTCTATGCTGAGGCGGTCGGATGACGACGTTGACATGGTGGCAAGGCTTGGTGCTTGGTCTGGTCCAGGGCCTCACGGAATTTCTTCCGGTCTCCAGCTCAGGGCACTTAGTCCTGGCCGAGGAACTGGTCGGGTATCGACCCCAGGGTGTGTTCTTCGAGATCATGGTCCATCTGGCCACGCTCCTGTCGGTCTTCATCGCCTACCGGCACCGGATCCTCGAGTTGCTGAAGGGCTTGGTGGCGGGCCAGCGCGAAGCCCTCACGTATGCCGGCCTGTTGATCGTCGCGTCGGTGCCGGCGGCGGCGGCGGGTATTCTTTGGCGCGATTACTTCGAACGAACCTTCCACTCGCCGGTGGATCTTGGCTGGCAGTTCTTGGTCACCGCCGCGCTCCTCTGGAGCACCAAGTGGGCGGTCGAGCGGTCGAAGGGATCCCCGATCAATTGGTGGCGCTCGATCCTGATCGGCGTCGGTCAAGCCGTGGCCATCATCCCCGCCATCTCGCGCTCCGGCACGACGATCGTGGCGGCGTTGTGGACCGGGGTGACTCCGGCCGTCGCGGCCGAGTTCTCGTTCCTGATGTCGATCATCGTCATCGCGGGGACCGGCATCCTCGAACTCAGCAAGATCCCGGCTGGCGTATCGCTGACGGAGCCGGGGTTGGTCACGGCGTTCGTCGCCGCCCTGATTTCCGGGGTCATCGCCATTCGGTTCCTGGTGGCGTTGCTGCGGAGCAGCCGATTCCATCTGTTTGCGCCCTATTGCGCCGCGGTCGGCGTCTTCTGCCTGGTGTGGTTCGGTTGGCTTGGACGCTAAGCGAGTCGTGATCCACCGAGTCGGGTCGGTCCCTTCGACCCAGGATATCGCCCACGACCTCGCGCAGCATGGCGCGGAGGACGGCACGGCGGTCGTCGCCATCCAGCAACAATCGGGAAGGGGAACGCGGGGGCGGGTGTGGAGTTCCGGCCCCGGAGGGCTCTGGCTGAGCGTGATCCTACGGCCGGACGCGGCACCGATGCTCGAGGGTTTGAGCGTCCGAGTCGGGCTCGAAGTGGCCGCCAGGCTCGAACCGACCCTTCGGCCCGATCAATCAATCCAGCTCAAGTGGCCTAACGATCTTATCGCGGCGGGCGGCAAGCTGGGCGGGATCCTCTGCGAAGCTCGGTGGACGGGTGACCGGCCCGGGTGGGTGGTGGTCGGGGTTGGCCTCAACGTCGCCAATCAGGTCCCGGCCGCCGTTGCCCCCGGGGCGGTTCGGCTGGCGGATCTGGGGGGCCCGTCGGATCCCCGGGAGCTGGAGTCGTGCGTGCGCGATGCGGTCCTCGCGGCCGGTCGCTTGTCGGGCCCGTTGTCCGTCGATGAGTTGGCCGCCTTTTCACGTCGCCATTGGCTCGAGGGCCGACGGATCGAGACGCCGGTGCCCGGGGTCGTCCGGGGCCTCCGGTCGGATGGTCGTCTGCTGGTTCGGCTCGACGACGGAACCGACGTGGCGGTGCTCGGTCCCATCGCCGTGCCGGACTTGGCCTCGGTGGATCGAGGTCATTAGATTCCAGGATGACTGCCGCCGTCGCCACCTCATCCGCCGACCATACCGAGCTGCCCCACGTGCTGCGCTCCGGCGTCCAGCTCGGTATCCTCCAGGCCGTCTTGATCGGGGCCTTCGGCCTCCTCCAGCCACGGCTGACGGGCTCGCTCGAACTGATCGTCCTCGGCCTGATCTTGATCGTTGGGATCGCCGCCACGATCGCGCTGCCGGGCTTGTGGACCAACGCTCGCACCATCGAGGGCATTGCCGGCGCGGCCGGTATCGGCCTCTGTGCCGCGGTGGTATACCTCCTGATCGACGTGGCGATTCTCCAGCCGATCGGGGTCTACACCAGCCGCTGGCTCGCCATTGGCGGCGGCTCCAACTGGTGGTATCACCCGGTGTGGTGGATGGCCGGAACGTATCTGCCGTGGATGGGCGCCTGGGTTTTGGCGAATCAGGCGGCGAAGTCGGGCGCTCCCAATCCGGTGGCGTTGGTCGGCGGCACGGTCGTTGTTTCCGCCGTCTTGATGGCGGCTGCCGCGACATTCAAGGTTCCGGGCGCCTCGTTCGGACTGGGCACCTTTGGGGTCGCCGTCCTTCCGGCGATGGCCATCCAGGTCCTGGTGAGCTCGTTCGGGGCCCGTCGCCATTGAGATGACGATCGGTCGCGTCATCGCCCAATTGTTTGGCTGGCTGCTCACGCCCGTGGTGGCGTGGGCAGCTTCGTTTTGTGGGGCGACGTTGGTGTCGTGGATCGTGGCCGGGTGGGCCGATGCCCGGACCCAGCTTATCACGACCATCATCGGAGGGGGCCTCACCGCCGTGGTCGCCCTGGTGTTGTGGCTCCGGCTCCTTCGGCGGTCGGCCAAACTTCGGGCAACGCTCCGGGTGGATCGGGACGGCAGTCCGCTGGCCGCGACCGGCGACCATCCGGAATGAGCGTCCGACGTGTCGCGCTCACCGCCTGCCTGGTGGCCGGGTGTGCGAGGCCCCCTGCGCCTAACGGGCGGTCAACGTCCGCCTCGACTCCGGCAGCGCCGGCAGATACCATGGTTCTCGAGGCGGGCGCGTACCACATCTGGTTGGCCGAGGGTCGTGCCGCCACCGATAGCACGGGGGCGCGGTGCTACGAGCGGAGCGTCGAGGTGCGGACTGATGCCGGCCGGACCAAGGTCCCGCTGCTCTACGTGCTCGAAGCCCCAACGAAACTCGACCGGGAGCACGTTCGGGCCCTGCTGAGCTATCGGTGCCACCCGATGGCGGTGTACCAGGTCGAACTCGCGACCGGGCGCCCGACCAAGATTGAGAACCATTGAGGATCGGGGTCGTCGTCGTGGCCCTGGGGCTCCGGCTGATGGCGGCCCCGAGTGGCGCCGCCCAATCGATCGGCGTCACTGTCTCGCGCTGGCTTCCGGCTCCCCATCTGTCGGACTACCGGCTCGGCATTTCCCGGACCTCGTTAGGCCCAATCGTGGTGCTGCCCGTGGCGCAGTTCCTCGTCGGCGGGGCGGGGATGACCCTGGTGGGCGTCGGGTTCGACGCCGCGGTCCGGCCGATGACCGAGGGGCCCGGATATCTGATCGGAGGCCTGAGCGGCGGGTTTCTCGACCTCGACCGATCGGCCGGGTTCCGCCTTTGGCGGTCAGGATCGATCGGGGTTGGGGCGGAGGTGTTGCGATTGGGGCCGCTCGGCGCCGTCGCGATCGAGGGCCGATACCAGTCACTGGGCGGCCGGGTCGGCCGGGGAGTGTCGGTCGGCCTGCGGGTCGGGTCCCGGATCTTGAAGCGGCCCGGTGAAAGGGTCAGTCGCCGAAGTGCCGGCGGCGCGGCCTCGGCGGTGGAGTTCGCGCTCGGCGCCATGGGAACCCCCTACCAGTGGGGCGGCAACGGTGGCAACGGATTCGATTGTTCGGGCCTGATCCAGTTCGCCTATGGGAAGGCCGGGCTGTCGGTCCCCCGACGGAGCGCCGACCAAGCGACGATCGGCCGGGAGGTCGGCAGCACGGAGTCCGAGCTTCGACCCGGAGACATTTTGGTGTTCAGCGCGAATCCAGGCGGCGGCGTGAGTCACGTGGGGCTCTACCTCGGCGGCGGCCGGTTCATTCACAGCGCATCTCAAGGGGTCCAGATCAGCGGGTTCAGCGCCACTGACCCGACCGGGCAATGGTGGGTCGAACGATGGATGTCAACTCGCCGAGTCATTGAATAGGGAGTTAAATATGTCTGAGACCAACTCGCCCCGCACGACGGTGAAACGACACGCCGAGCGCGGCCACTATGATCGGGCGACGATCGACCCGATCCTCGACGAAGGCCTGGTGGCCCACGTCGGATTTGCGGTCGAGGGCCAGCCGTACGTCATCCCGACGCTCTACGCCCGGGTCGGGGCAACCCTCTACTTCCACGGCGCGGTGGCCAATCGGATGCTCGACAACATGGCCGAGGGCATCCCGGTCTGCGTGACGATCACCCTGATCGACGGCTTGGTGCTGGCCCGATCGCATTACTCGCACTCGGCCAACTACCGGTCGGTCGTCATCCTGGGCCGAGCCAGGGAGGTGACCGATCGAGCCGAGAAGCTCGCGTCGTTCGAGGCGCTGGTCGACCAGGTGGCCAAGGGCCGCTGGGCCGATGCCCGGCAGCCCTCGGAGGTCGAGATCCGCACTACCCGGGTCCTGGCGCTTCCGATCGAGGAAGCCTCGGCCAAGGTTCGAACCGGCCCGCCCAAAGATGACCCGGAAGACATCGGCCTTCCAATTTGGGCTGGGGTTATTCCATTCGAAACGGTGGCGCTGGAACCGATTCCGGCACCAGGCCTCGATTCGAAGCTGGCGGTGCCGGAGTATGCGCGGAACTACCGTCGGCCGGGCTGGCCCAGACGTTAGGGCTCGTGGCCGCTGTGCTGGTGAACGGCGGCCCCCAGCTCATCGAGCCAGGCGAGGTCATCCTGGAGGACCTCGTCACTGAGGTCGATCTTGGGCCACTTCGACATGTCGTCGGGGGCGAAAATGCCGGTGATGTGGGCCATCACGCCGGCGATGGTGGCTCCCGTGGGGTTGTCGTAGGTCCCGACTACCCGATAGGTGCGACCGGCCCGAAGCCGGAGTCCATCGCCCCCGACACCTGGGAGACTACGCGATATCTTGGCGAGCTTCCCGTCCGGGGTCCGGGTCCCGGTCACGGTGCAGATCACTTTGCCGTTCGCGACGTCCTCGAGCCGGACGCTGACTCCATAGTCGTGGAGGTGCCCGCTATAGCCGAGCAGACGCCCGCCGATCGGCATGGTGAATTCCCACGACTTTTCACTCCGGCCTTGCGGCACGTCGAACAGATTCAGGGCCCCAATCAAGTTGACATCCATGTACAGCGGGAGAACCGACACCGGCCTCGGGTTCAAGTTGGGCGGGCTGTAGAGCATCCGGACCCGAATCTTGATATTGTCGAGGTCGGCCCCGGTTTCGTTCTGCCAAGCCATGTACATCCCGAGCCGGGCGCCGGAGGACATCGGCACCCCGATGCTTTTCGGGACTGAGACCGCCTCGGTTTCCTGGCCGACGCCGAAGAGGCGTTCGATGTTGGAATACAGCAACTGGCGCCGATCGAAGTTCACTCCGATCAGGTGGTGAACGATCCGACGGTCGACCGGCTTTCCATTGCCGTCCTCGACCTCGACCGAAAAGCCCCGGAGCCAGCCCTCGACCGGCCATTCGAAACGGACCAGCGGCGTGTTGTGGTCGTTCATCATGGCCATGTCCTCGTGCTTCATGCCGGGCGGCATGGCTGGGACGTGAAACGGACCGGCGGTAATGACCACCTCACGCTTCGCTCGATCGACGGCGACCGTGGCCCGGGGATCGTCTCCGCCAACCACCAGCGCTAGTACTGCCAACCCTGCCAACAACATGCTCCACTCCGCTTCAGAGGATTGCCAGAGGTACCCACTGCCCGACAAGTTAAACGGATGATCCAATCGGTCAACGCTTTGAACGCCTCGGCGGCGATTTTGGTTTCATTGGCCGCCGCCGCTCCGGCGGGTGCCCAGGTCCGGGTTTTCCCGAAGGTCGCTCGGTTCGAGTACCCGGCCGCCGGGCCCCGAGCAGCGGGGGTCGTGGGTCGGGTGGTCCAGGAGCGCCGGGGTGACTCCCGGTTCGGGCCGGAACGGGAAGCCGATGTCCTCATCGGCGGGAATCTGCCGGTCCTCGGCTTTTCCGGCGGTG
This sequence comes from Gemmatimonadota bacterium, assembly GCA_043744895.1. Taxonomy (GTDB): domain Bacteria; phylum Gemmatimonadota; class Gemmatimonadetes; order Gemmatimonadales; family GWC2-71-9; genus SHZU01. The sequence goes on from JAYTTT010000008.1 coordinate 6,352, forward strand.
ATCACCCTGGGTTTATCGGCTTGACGATTCGGGTCGGCGGCCGATTCAGCCTCGACGACCCGAAGAGTTCGCTCATTAGCAACGACTGGGTGGTTGGCATCCATGGGGTGTTCGATCGGGGGCCATGGCGGGTGGCAACCGAGCTGTTCCACGAAAGTAGCCACTTGGGCGATGAATACGCCGAGCGGTTCGGATCCCGGCGGGTGGATTGGACCCGCGAGGTGGCCGCCCTTTGGATTCGCCGACAGGCCGGCCCGATCGCACTCCACGGAACCGCCGGCTATACCCTGATCGACGCCCTGCCGCTTCGACGAGGGTCCGCCGGGCTCGGCGCCGACTATCGGGGGCATTTCGGTTCGGCGCTCGGCGGCGCGGTTCGCCCAGTGGTGGCGGTGTTCTCAGAGGCCCAAGGGTACGCAGACTGGAAGGTGACCACCACCGGCCGCGCCGGCCTGGAACTCGAACGGGACGGACGCCGGTTGGCGGTCAGTCTGATCGGGCTGGCCGGTACCTCTACCCAGCGTCAGTTCTATGACCGATCGAGCCGTTATTGGGGCTTCGAACTGCGATTCGACTGGTAGTCTTCTGCCAGAATGGCCGAGATCGCTGGCACTCGGGTTGCTTGACTGCTAACCACTGCCGCTTGACGGGCCCAGAGGTCGGATTATCTTGCGTCCGATATTGGCACTCTGCCGGTTCAAGTGCTAACGCGATTTTCAAATCCTTGTACCACAACAGTTTAGAGAGGTGCGTATGGCGACGAAGACAAAACCGAAGCTCAATATCACGCCGCTTGAAGATCGGGTGGTCGTGATGCCGGATGAAGACACCGAGATCATGCGGGGCGGGCTCTACATCCCCGACACCGCCAAGGAAAAGCCCACCCAGGGCGAAGTCGTGGCGGTCGGCGCGGGCCGGATCGAGAAGGGCGCCCGGGTTCCGGTCGACGTGAAGGTCGGCGACAAGGTCCTCTACGGGAAATACAGCGGCACTAACATCACCCTCCAAGGCCAAGAGGTCGTGATCATCAAGGCTTCGGACATTCTCGCGAAGCTCGGGTAAGGAGATAAGACATGTCAGCTAAAGATCTGGTGTTCGGCGGCGATGCCCGCGCGAAACTCAAGAGGGGCGTCGACCAGTTGGCCGAAGCCGTGAAGGTGACGCTTGGCCCCAAGGGGCGGAACGTCGTCATCGACAAGAAGTTTGGATCGCCGACCGTGACCAAGGACGGCGTGACCGTGGCGAAGGAAGTCGAACTGGCCGACCCGATCGAGAACATGGGCGCCCAGATGGTGAAGGAAGTCGCGACCAAGACCAGCGACCTCGCCGGCGACGGCACCACCACCGCGACCGTGTTGGCGCAGGCGATCTTCCGCGAAGGCCTCAAGAACGTCACCGCCGGTGCCAACCCGATGGAGTTGAAGCGGGGCATCGACAAGGCGGTCGAGGCCGTCGTCGAGGACTTGAAGCGGCTCAGCACCGCCACCGCCGGCAAGAAGGAGATCGCCCAGGTCGGCACCATCTCGGCGAACAACGATCGCGAAATCGGCGACTTGATTGCTGACGCGATGGAGAAGGTCGGCAAGGACGGCGTGATCACGGTCGAGGAGGCCCGCGGCCTCGAGACCACGCTCGAGACCGTCGAAGGCATGCAGTTCGACCGGGGCTATCTGTCGCCCTACCTCATCACCGACTCGGAGAAGATGGAGGCGATTCTCGATACGCCCTACATCCTGATTTACGAGAAAAAGGTCTCGGCGATGAAGGACCTGCTTCCGGTGCTCGAAAAGGTGGCCCAGACCGGCAAGCCGCTCTTGATCATTGCCGAGGACGTCGAGGGTGAAGCGCTGGCCACGTTGGTGGTCAACAAGCTCCGGGGCACGCTCAAGGTCGCGGCCGTCAAGGCTCCGGGCTTCGGCGACCGCCGGAAAGAGATGCTCACCGACATCGCCAAGCTCACGGGCGGCAAGGTCATCTCCGAGGATCTCGGCTTCAAGCTCGAGAACACCGTCATTGCCGATCTGGGCCAGGCCAAGCGGATCGTCGTCGACAAGGACAACACCACCATCGTTGACGGCAAGGGCAAGTCCGACGACATCAAGGGCCGGATCGCCGAAATCAAGGTGGCGATCGACAAGTCGACCAGCGACTACGACCGCGAGAAGCTCCAGGAGCGGCTGGCCAAGCTCTCCGGTGGCGTCGCCGTGATCCATGTCGGAGCCACGACCGAAACGGAAATGACGGAGAAGAAGGCCCGGGTCGAGGACGCGCTCCACGCGACCCGTGCCGCGGTCGAAGAGGGCATCGTGCCGGGCGGTGGGGTTGCTTTCCTCCGGGCCCTGCCGGCGCTCGACAAGGTTCGCGGCACCGCCGATGAGAAAATCGGGGTCGATATCGTCCGCCGGGCCCTCGAAGAGCCGCTTCGGATGATCGCCCAGAACGCGGGCGTTGAGGCCTCGATCGTGTTGGCCAAGGTCAAGGAGTTGAAGGGCAACTATGGCTACAACGCGGCCACCGACGTCTACGAGGATCTGGTCAAGGCCGGCGTCATCGACCCGACCAAGGTCACCCGGACGGCGCTCCAGAATGCCGCCTCGATCTCGGGGTTGTTGCTCACGACCGAGTGCGTCGTGGTCGAACGGAAGGAAGAGAAGTCCGCGGCCGCCGGAGGTCCTCCGGGCGGCGGCATGGGCGGGATGTACTAAGTCCAGGCCGGATGTTGGTGACGAACGGCGGGTCGGCGGTAAGCCGGCCCGCCGTTTCGCATTCCGGCTGTGGTACGACGCGACACCGAGGCTATCTTTCGGCCATGCGGACTTCAACGAGGGGCGCAGTGATCGGTACGGCCGCGCTGGTGCTGACCCTAGCCCTCTTGACTGGTGTCTCGACCTTGAACGCCCAGACCCAATCCGCGACGGGCGCTCCCAGCGTCAGCGGGATATGGCAGCTCGAGAGAGGTAAGGTCAAGGCTGACGGGCCGAAGACCGTTATCATCCGACCTGATTCCAGCGCTAGTTGGGGAAAAGAGACGGTCCGATGGCGGCTCCGCGCTGATCAGATCATGATCGCCCTCGGAGGCGAGTGGGAGATCTACAAGCTGAAACTGGGCCGCGACCGGATGACGCTATCGGGCGGGGATCTGATCGAGGCCATCACCCTCAAACGGATCGGACCACCGACGCCGCGCCCCGATTCGATCCCGATCCCACCGGACCCCGACACCGAGGTCCAGTAGGCACTACCATCGCGCCAAGGCCCCGGCCAACAGCTGACAGAGCAGGGCACCAACCACCGACATCGACAGGCCCCACACCAGCATCCGACGGAACAACAGCCGCGCCTCCGCGGGATTCGCCACCGCTGCCACGCATAGGGCCCCCAGGGTGGAAAGGGGAGACACATCGACCAGAGACGAACCGACATTGATGCTCAAGGCGACCGCGAGTGGGTCGCCGCCGCCGACTTGGGCCACCAATCCCGGTACGGTCGGCAGAAAGGTCGGCAGCACCACCCCGGAGGTACTGCTATAGGTCGAGATGACGCCGGTGACGAACGCAATCACGCCGTTCAGGCTCCCGGCCGAGGCCAACTTGGCCAGGAGCGCCGTGAAGAGGTCGAGGCCCCCGGTCCGTTCCAGCACCCCGACCAGGAGCGACATGCCGGTGACCATCAGAATGACGCCCCACGGCATCCGGCGGATCGCCTCCTGATCGTCGACCGCCCGAGCCAAGACCAGGAGGGCGGCCGCGACGAAGCCCGTCAATCCGACCGGAACCTTGAGTGCCACGACGGCCACGACCCACACTAGCACGACGAGCACCGTGAGCCATTGGGCTCGGGTCAGCGGCGCCTCGAGGTCGGCCTCCAGGCCGGCCGCAGCCTCCGGGATCCGCCGGTAACCCCGCATCGCCACGTAGACGACGGCGGTGACCACCAAATGACTGGCAAAATTCGCGAACCACACCTTGAAGTCGTGCCCGCCCAAGCCCGCCTCGGCCATTTTGCCATTGGCAATGATTCCGACGCTGCTGATCGGCGAGAGGTTCCCGGCATTGGCCCCGTTGGCCACGGCCAGCGCCATCAAGAACACCGGCACCCCGGCCCGGATTGCCACCGGCATGGCCAAGGGAGCCAGCAGAGCGACGCTGGAGATCGCTCCGGGGCCGACACTCGACACCACGCACGCCAGCGCGAAGAAGGCGATCGGCAGCCACCGGGCATCGCCCCGAACCAACCGGACCGCCTTGGTGGTGAGGCGAGCCAAGGTGCCGTTCGCCTCGGCTGCGCCGAACAACAAGGTGACCCCGGCGAGGGTGACAAACAGGGTCACCGGAAAGCCTGCCAGCACGGCATCGGGCTTGAGCTTGGCGAACACCACCCCGGCGACCCACGCCAGGGCGACCGCGACAATGCCCACGTTGACTCGGGTGGTGACGGACAGGACAATCGCGAGCGCGAGCGCCGCCAGCGCAAACCAGGCCGGGCTCACACCGTGATCCGCCGCCGGATCAGGAAGTAGACCGGGACCCCGAGCAGCACCAATCCGAGTCCGGGCCAACTGTATTGCGGCCGCTGGATCACGAGTTGGAGACAGACCCACAACGACGCGGCGGTGTAGAACAGCGGGACGAACGGATATCCGGGGACCCGGACCGGCCGGTCGGCGTCGGGCCGGGTCCGGCGAAGGACCATCAGGGCCACGGGAATCAAGAGGTAGAACACGAGCGATGCGGCGAGGACGAAGTCGATCAGCTGCCCATAGCCGCCGGACAAGCAGAGGGCCCCGATCCAGACGCCCTGGAACACCAACGCCGTCGCCGGGGTTCGGTAGACCGGGTGGAGCCTCCCTAACGCCTCAAAGAAGACGCCGTCGTTGGCCATGGCATAGAACAGCCGACCGCCGCCGAGGACGATGCCGATGTTCAGGCCGAAGGAGGAAATCATGATGGCCGCCGCCATCAGCTTCCCGCCAATCGGACCCATGATGCCTTCCATGACGGCGGCGGCGACCCGGTCCTCCGGGGCTCCGGCCACCGCCTCCGCCGGCAGGACGGCGAAATAGGCGATGTTGAGGAGGAGAAACAGGACCGCGCCGATCAGGGTGGCGCGGGACAGGGCGAACGGGAGGTCCCGGCGGGGATTCTTGAGTTCGGAGGCCGCAAAACAGAGAGCGTACCAGCCGTCCATGGCGAAGAACGGTCCGACCATCGCGGCGGCAAAGGCACCGATCAACGCGCCGTCGAGATGGCTGGGCAGGAAGCCCGCCCCGAAGTTGCGAGCGATGGCCTCGGGGTTTCGCCCCACGGTCAGGCCGAGGGCGACGAGCGCCAGGACTGCGCCGACCTTGATGACCGTGAAGGCGGCTTGCATGGCCGCCGCGGTCTTGACGCCCCGGATGTTGATCCAGGTGATCACGATGACGGAGAGCACCGCCACGATCCGTTGGGGCGAGAGGCCGGCTTCGATCGTTCCACTGGGGAGCACGATCGGGAAACCGACGATCAGCTCCGCGGACAGAGACGGAAACAGGACCGACGCGTAGCGGGCGAACCCGACCGCGGCGGCGGCCGCCCCGCCGGTCCAAATGACCGTGAAGAGCGTCCAGCCGTAAAGGAATCCGACCAGCGGCGATATCCCTTCGCGCAGATAGACGTAGAGTCCGCCGGCGCGGGGGAACATTCCGCCTAGCTCGGCATAGGTCAGGCCCCCGGCTACCAACACCAGGCCGGCGAAGGCCCAGGCCAGGAGCGCAAGTCCCGGATACTGGACCTGGCGCATCACATCGGCCGAGACGATGAAGACGCCGGCGCCGATCATCGACCCAACGACCATCGCGACGGCCTGTGGTCTGGTGATGGCGGGGATGAGTTCCGGTGGAGACGGCGAGGACGGCGGAGTCGTCATTGAGTAATATTAACCCAGGATCAGAATGAACGAACTCGAGATTGCCACCCGAATCGGGATCGCGGCCCTGGCCGGCCTCGCGGTCGGGTTTGAACGCGAGTGGTCGGGACACGCCAGCGGTCCGTCCGCCAGGTTCGCGGGGATCCGGACCTTTGCGTTGCTCGGGTCGGTCGGCGGGATTGCCGGCTGGCTGGCTGGAACCGAAGCGTGGGCGGCCGGCGTGGCCCTGCTGCTCGCGAC
>JAYTTT010000009.1:0-3179 GCA_043744895.1 Gemmatimonadota bacterium
CGAAGGTGACCTACACCAACACGGCGGGCGTCACCTTCACCTCGACCGTGCACGATATTCTGCTTCACGTCTGCCTCCACGGCCAATACCACCGGGGACAGGTGGCGGCCGCAGTTCGGGCCACCGGCGGGAACCCGTCACCCACCGACTTCATCTTCTATGTCAGGGGCAGCGCCACCGCCACCCGAACCGACCGAACCATCCTCCGGACGCCCGAGGAACGATTCGAGAATTTGCCCGGCTATCCTTTCACGCCTCACTACGTCAGCATTGACGGCATCCGACTCCACTACGTGGATGAAGGCCCCAGTTCCGGCGAAGTGGTGCTCCTGCTCCACGGCGAGCCGACCTGGTCCTACCTCTACCGGAAGATGATCCCGATCCTGGCCGACGCCGGCCTCCGGGTCATTGCCCCCGACCTGGTTGGCTTCGGCAAGTCGGACAAACTGCCCCGGCGCGAGGACTACTCCTATGCCTTCCACGTCGACCTGCTGAAGCAGTTCGTGACCACGCTCGACCTGAAGGGCGTGACCCTTTTTGGCCAGGATTGGGGCGGCCTGCTCGGGCTCCGGATCGCCGCCGAATTGTCGAATCGATTCGGGCGGATCGTGGCGGCCAATACCGGGCTCCCGAACGGCACCGCCCCGATCAATCCCGCGTTTTTCCAGTGGCGAGAGTACTCGCAGAAGGTGCCGGTGTTTTCAGCCGGCAAAATCGTCCATAAGGGCACGGTCAACGGCATCGACCCCTCGGTCGCGGCGGCCTACGACGCCCCCTATCCCGACGAATCCTACCTGGCCGGGGCCCGGGCGTTTCCCATGCTGGTCCCGGTTGGGCCCGACGATCCAGCGGTAGAGGCCAACCTGAAGGCGTGGGAGGTGCTCCGAAGCTGGACCAAGCCGTTTCTGACCACGTTCAGCGATCAAGATCCTATCATGGCCGGGGGCGAGCGGGTGTTCCAGACGCGGGTACCGGGTGCCGCCAATCAGGCCCATCAAACCGTCATTGGCGCCGCCCACTTCCTCCAGGAAGATCGCGGCGAGGAACTGGCCCGGCTGGTGATCGGCTTCGTCCGGGCCAATCCGCCTAACGGCGGCCGGTGAGATCCTTCCGATGAAACGCCTCTACCCGGTTGTCATCGCCTGGCTCGCGATCGCCCTGGGAGCCTGCCAGAGCCGCGATACCAGCCGGCTCAGCGTTGAACGGGAAACCGCCATGGCCGCCGAGGGTGTGGTTCACCGGGCCGCCAATCTGACCTTCCGATACACCCAAGACGGATGGGAAGACCGGGTCGCGTCAATCATCGTGACCCGGCAGCGAGCCCTGATCTACAAGAACGACAAGATCGGCCTCGAGATCAAACCATCGAGCCGACGAGCCTACGACGTCGTTCGCGAAGGCGACCGGGTCCGGATCTCAGCCGGCACCGGAAAATCGAAGGAGATCTGGTCCTTTGTTCCACCGGACAGCGCGGCCGCTTGGACCGAATCGATTCGAGCCGTCATCAAAGCCGCCCCGCCATGAGGTCAGCCGTCCTTCGGTATCTATGGGCTGGACCGTGGACCCTGGTGGCGGCAACCTTGGCCCCGATCGTGGCCCTGACCGGCGGGCGGAGTACGATCCGACAGGGGATTCTCGAGTTGAGCGGAGGGATGTTGCCTTGGGTGCTCCGCCGGCTTCCTCCCGGACACGTCGCGGCGATAACCGTCGGCCACGCGGTCCTGGCCATCGACGAAGCGACCCTCGATCGGACCCGGGCGCACGAGCGAGTCCACGTCACCCAATTCGAGCAATGGGGTCCGCTCTTCCCGCTCGTGTACGGCTGGGCCAGCTGGACGGCCTGGCGCTCCGGTCAACACTACTACCTCGACAACCGCTTCGAGCGGCAGGCTCGCCGGGCGGACTGGGAAGCCTAGGCGTCGTCGGTATCGACCTGGCCGGTCACCTTCCTGGTCACATGCGACCACGACATCCCAATCGTCAGCACCAAAGCCAGCGCCGCGAGCACGACGTGGGCGATGGCCCGGCTGCTGGTCGGGTTCAGTACGTGCCAGTCAATCAGCGCCCACACCAACGCACCCAGGATCCCAAGCATCAGAATCGCGCCCATCCAGCCGATCGACCGCCGGGTGGCTTGCAGGAAGAAGACCCAGACCGCCACCAGCAAGAGCCCAACCAGCAGCTTGACCGGCACCTGCTGCCGCACGATGTCCATCTGGCCGCGGATCAGGGGATTCACGGCCCAATGAAAGAAAGAATACCCCTCCGGATTGAAGGTGCCGTACACGAGCACCAAGGCCGCGACGAATCGGCCCAGAACACCCTTCCATGAGACCCCTTCGCCTTCCATCGGCTGCTCCGGTATCGAGTCGGGACAAGCTAGCGGCGCCACCGACACCTCGCCAGCGACCGGACGTACCTCATTGGGCTGGGCCAAGGGTATTTTAAAGCCATGCCAACGGAACTGAGTCCCATCGCGAAGGCCATCCGGACTCAACTCGCCCGCCACAAGAACCCGACGGCGGCGGCGGGAGCCAAAGCTTACCTGAAGTCGGACCTGCCGTTCTATGGGGTCGCGGCGCCCCAACTCCGGAAGATTTGCGGCGAGGTGTTCGAGGCCCATCCGATCAGTATGGCGGCCGACTGGCGGCGGATCATCGCGGATCTGTGGGACCATGCCACCCACCGCGAGGAGCGATACGCGGCCATCGAGTTGGCCGCGTATCCATCCTACCAGCGGTTCATCTCGCTCGCATCGCTGCCACTGTATCGCCGGATGATCCAGGAAGGAGCCTGGTGGGACTACGTCGATAGCCTGGCTCACCGGGTCGCCGTGCTCCTCGCTACCTACCCGGACCGGATCAAACCGACGCTCCGCGCGTGGTCCCGCCACGAGAACCTTTGGCTCCGCCGGGTCGCGATCATCAGTCAGATCAGTTTCCGGGAGCAAACCGACGTCGCTTTGCTCCGCGATTGCATCGCCCCATCGCTCCAATCGCCGGAATTCTGGCTCCGCAAGGCCATTGGCTGGGCGCTCCGCGAGCACGCCAAGGCCAATCCCGAGGACGTCCGGCAGTACCTCGAGGCCCATCAGACCGAATTGTCACCCCTCTCACGCCGCGAGGCCCTCAAGGGCTTCACCTTCGTGAAGCGACACGGCACCCTTTCCAAGAGCAACC
>JAYTTT010000010.1:0-3175 GCA_043744895.1 Gemmatimonadota bacterium
GCACCACGATCCGGAGGGCCATCATGTCGTAGACCTGGTCGAACGGCAGCCCCCGCTTGCGCATCTTTTGGTAGATCGACCAGAGGTGCTTCGGGCGACCGGTCACGTCGGCGTGCTCGATCCCGGCCTTGGCGAGTTCACTCTCGAGGGGGCGTCGCAAGGCTTCGATCATCGCCTCGCGTTCGGCCCGTTTCGAGGCGACCTGGCGGGCCAGGCCGGTGTACTCCTCCGGCTCGAGAAACTTGAACGCCAGATCCTCGAGCTCCGCTTTGACTTTGGCCATCCCGAACCGGTGGGCCAGCGGGGCGTAGATCTCGCCCGTTTCAGTGGCAATCCGCTCTTGCCGCTCCGGTGAGAGGTGCTCCAAGGTCCGCATGTTGTGGAGTCGATCGGCCAGCTTGATAATGATGACACGGGCGTCCTTGGCAATCGACAGCAGCAGTTTGCGGTAGTTCTCAGCTTGTTCCTCGGCCCGGCTCCGAAAGGTCAGGTGGGCAATTTTGGTCAGGCCCTCGACCAACTCAGCGACCTCGGGCCCGAATTCCGCCGCGAGGTCGTCGACGCTGACTTCCGAATCTTCGACGACATCGTGGAGCAGCGCGGCCGCGATCGAAGTCGAGTCGAGAAATTGATCGACGAGAATGGTCGCCACCGCGATGCTGTGCGAGACGAACTCCTCGCCCGACATCCGCTTCTGACCCCGATGGGCCGACGCGCTGAAGGTCAGCGCCCGGTCGATCAGCGAGACGTCGAGCCGCTCCGCGTGTTTGGCAAGCGCGGCGCGAAAGTCGGAAACCGGGTCAAGCGCCGTTCCAGTCACAGCAGTCCTTGGGTCGCGAAACTCGTCCACCGGTCGCCGGCCACGATCACGTGGTCCAAGACCGGAATGCCGATCACGGCACCGGCCGCTACCAACTGCCCCGTGATCGCCCGGTCCTCCGGCGACGGCGTCGGGTCGCCGCTGGGATGATTATGGACCACGATGATCCCAGCCGCCGCCTCGGCGATCGCGGCCCGGAAGACCTCGCGCGGATGGACCATCGAGCCGGTCAACACCCCGCGCGAGATCAGGATGGACCGCACCACCTCACGCTTAATCGACAGGGCCAGCACATGAAACTCCTCCACGTCGAGATCCCGAATCCGGTCGCCGATGACCCGGACCACATCTTCGGGCGCCTGGATTCGGGCCCGCGGCGGTCGCTCCTCGCGGGCCAGCCTCCGCCCCAACTCCAGCGCGGCAACCAACCGCCCCGCTTTGGCCCCACCGATCCCGGCGGCCCCCTTCAACTCACCCAGCGGGAGCCCCGCGAGCCGCCGAAGCGAACCGCCTGCCGACCGGTGCACCCCTTCGGCCACCTCGACGACCGTCTGTCCGGCCCGGCCCGTCCCTAACAGAATGGCGAGCAACTCCACCGTCGTCAATGCACCGGGCCCGTGTCGGGCCAAACGCTCCCGGGGCCGGTCCCCCGTCGCCGCGAGCAAACCAAGCTTGTTCATCCCCTACTCTACCCCCACCCACCCCCCCGCCTCCCATCAATAAACCGCAATCGGGACCAAAACAAACGGGAGGCCAAAGCCTCCCGCCGAGTGCCGAGCGCCGAGCGCCGAGCCCCTAGCTATCCATTGGCCCCGTGGCACTTCTTATACTTCTTCCCCGACCCGCACGGGCAGGGGTCGTTCCGTCCTACCGCCGGCACGTTGCCAAGTGGCCCGCCCACCCGGCCGACGCTGCTCTGCACCGTCGGGGCCGGAGCCGGCGCGGGAATGCTTCGGGCCTGGTCGGAGAACAGGTCGTCGGTCGAAGGCAGGGACGGCGGCGGCAACGGACGGCGTTGGGGCGCCTGGGGCGGCGGTCCTTCGGCGCTGACCTGGACCTTGAGATAGCGATCGGCGAAGGTAGCGCGGAGATCCCGGATCAGGTCTTCGAACATTTCGAAGGCCTCCTTCTTGTACTCCACCAGCGGATCCTTCTGGCCGTAGGCTCGGTACTGGATCGCGTTCCGGAGGTGATCGAGATCGTAGAGGTGGTCTTTCCATTTCTCGTCGATCACGCCGAGCGTCACTTGAGCTAGGACTTGCTGATCGACGTCGGGCACGCCGATCGCCCGCCCGAAGTCGCGCAGGTAATCCACTTTTCGCTGGAAGGCGGCTTCGCCTTCGGCTTGGGCCGCCGCGCGAATCTTCTCCATCGTCGGCGTGGCCTTCGGATCCAGGACGGCATCCGGCGAGACCAGGAACTGCATCGTCAGCGCCGCCTTGAGTCCATCCCGGTCCCAGGTGGAAGGCTCTCCGGCGTCCTCAAGAAACTTCTCCACCGTGTGCCCCACCGCCGAGGCGATCATCCGGCGCGCTTCGGCCTTGAGTTCTTCGCCCTTTTCGATCGCAAACAGCCGAAGCGAATAGATCACCTCGCGCTGTTGATTCATGACGTCGTCGTACTCCAGCAGCCGTTTCCGCTGCTGGAAGTTCTGCAGCTCGACTCGCTTCTGCGCGGACTCGATGGCCCGAGTCACCAGAGCCCCCGTGATGACTTCGCCCTCCTCCGCACCGGCGCGGTCCATGTACCGGGCAATCCGGTCCGAGCCGAACAGCCGCATCAGATCGTCTTCCAGCGAAAGGAAGAACAGCGAGGCACCCGGATCGCCCTGGCGGCCGGCCCGGCCCCGAAGCTGGCGATCGATGCGCCGCGACTCGTGACGTTCGGTGCCGATGATCTGAAGACCCGCCTCCGTGGTCGTGAGATCGAGTCCCTTGCCCAGTTTGATGTCGGTTCCGCGGCCGGCCATGTTGGTGGCAATAGTGATCGACCCCGGCTGGCCGGCGCCGGCCACGATCTCGGCCTCGCGCTGGTGATACTTGGCGTTGAGGACTTCGTGTTTGAGTCCCCGGCGCTTCAACATCTTGCTGAGGGTCTCGGATACTTCCACCGAGGTCGTGCCAATCAGCATCGGCAGGCCCAGCTGATGGAGACGATCGAGCTCATCGAGCACCGCATTGTACTTCTCGCGCCGAGTCTTGTAGATCCGGTCGGGCTGGTCGTTCCGGCAGATCGGTCGGTTGGTCGGCACCACCAGCACTTCGAGGCCGTAGATCGAATAGAACTCCGACTCTTCCGTTTCCGCGGTCCCGGAAATCCCGGAGAGCTTGTCGTACATCCGGAAGTAGTTCTGGA
>JAYTTT010000011.1:0-12447 GCA_043744895.1 Gemmatimonadota bacterium
TTCGGCCGGCAACCGCGGCAATCACGGAGGCACCGTCGGTGGCCGTGCTTCCGTTTCGGAACCTCGGCGCCCCGGATGACGAGTACTTCGCCGACGGTATTACCGAGGAGATCAGCGCCCGGCTCAGCAAGATCTCCGGGCTGATCGTCATTTCCCGGGGAAGTGCCCGCCAGTACAAGAATTCACCCCGGGCCGTTCAAGACATTGCCAAGGAGCTCGGGGTCCGGTACGTGCTGGCGGGCACCGTGCGAACCGATCGACGAGCCGACGGGACCGGAGAGGTCCGGGTCGCGCCCCAGCTGATCCGGGTCGAGAGCGCCGCCGACTTGCCGATGGACGCTTACACCAGCGGCCTGACCCCGGGCGAGGTCTTTGCGACCCAGTCGCGGATCGCCGAGCGGGTGGCGGCGGCACTCGATGTGACGCTGTTGTCGAGAGAACGACAAACCGTCCGGCGGGGGGCCACCGTCGACGCTCAGGCGTACGAGGCCTATCTGCTCGGCCGCTACCAGATGAACCGGTCGACCAGTCGCGGAATCGAAGAGGCCAGCCGTTACTTCGAGCAGGCCGTGGCGCGGGACTCGCTCTTTGCCCCGGCGCATGCCGGACTCGCCGATGCCCTGGCTCAGATTTCGTACTTCCCCGACATTCGACTTCCGATTGCCGGGGCCTTTGATCGGGCGGAAGCGGCGGCCCGACGCGCGATCGCGCTCGACAGCAGCCTCGCCGAAGCCCACACCTCGCTCGGATTCATCCTCGTCAACGGGAAACGCGACTGGATCGGCGCCGAGCAGCAACTGCGCCGCGCCATCGCGCTCGATTCCAACTACGCGCCGGCCCATGCCGGCTTGAGCGACCTCCTGGCCGTCCAAAAGCGCTATCCGGAGGCCTTGGCCGCGGTCGACCGGGCGCTCCATCTCGAGCCGACGTCACCAACCACCCGGTTTCAGCGAGGGGCGGTCCTGGTGCAGTTCGGGCGGTACGACGAGGCCGTCGCCGAGGAACGAACGGCCCTCTCCCTCCAACCTGAATACCTTCAGCCCCACGTGTGGTTGGCGCAGATTGCGTTCCTGCGGGGTGACCTCGCCGGCATGGCTCGCGAACTCGGATTGGCGCCCGGGCTCGATCCCAAGGTAGCCAACGTGAGCCGGGCGATCGCCGACCTCGCCCGCGATCCATCGGAACGGCCGGCGGCGGTGGCGGCGATCGGCAGTCTCAGGTCAGTCAACGAGGCCCTGAACGCTGTCCGGCAGTCCTGGCTCTATGCCGCCATCGGCGCCACCGACAGTGCCCTGGTCACGTTCGAGCGGGGAGTCCGGGGCGGGTCAACTCCGGGGCTCCGGTTTCTCCGGATGCCGGCCATTGTCAAGGCGATCGGCTCGACCCCGAAATACCGGGCGTTGATGGAGGAGTTGGGTCTCGAGCCGTAGACGGATTCCGAAAGGCGCCCACCGATAAGCTCGCGGCAGTCGAGTTCGAAACGGAGCGCCGCCACCCCGACCTGCCAGCGTTAGTGGTTGAAGAGCCACGCCACCGGTAGCCACAACAGATAGACGAGGGGGTTCCCTTCGGGCGGCCGAGGCTGGCGGTAATGAAGGCGAGCTGGTGCCGTCGTTCGGAAGTACCGGTGCCGACCTTCGAGGTAAGCCACAGGGCAATCGGGATCCAGGCCAGGCCAACGAAGATTCGTTCCCAAGTCTTGAGGGGTGGTAAGGCCTCGCGACGCCAGGGGGCCCGCCGCTCAATCAAGACCAGATAGCCGACCGCGAGGGCGATCAGGCCGACAAATGGAAGTGCGAACGTAGCCGCCTCCGATCCAACCTAAGTGCACCCACCAGGCGCCGGCGTTCCGCCGGCGTCACCATCGGGTCGAATCGTGGTGATCGACGCGGGCAGCCCGATGAGCACGGGCCGGCCGCCCCGGGGCGTGACCAGGACGTTGGCAAAATCTCCAGGCGAACAATCACCCACCCACAGGCCCACCGAACCGCCGGTCCGTCCGCTGAGCTCCGGTGCCCGCAACGTCAGCACCCCGTTAATGAACACCCACACCTCGGGCCGAGCGATCTCGATCCACACGTGAACCCAGCCGGCGGGGTCCGGGATGGGATCGAGAGCGGCCTCATATCGCCCGGGGTGGTCTTGCCGCAACTGCTGCCACGGATGGGCCGGGTAGGACGCATACTGGAGGGCATGGGCATGGTGGGCCGAATCGATGCCGCGAAAGTTGAAGGGACGGAGCCAGACGCTGTCCCAGGTGCTGTCATCAACCTGACGAAAGGTGACGCCGAGAAAGCTTCGCTGCTGGACGTCCTGACCGCGGGCGTCGAATTCGATCACCCCGTGATCCATGTGGACCTCGGGAAACCAGAGGATGCCGGCGCCGGATCGCTGGTCGAACCGGAGGACCGAGCGGCCGCCGTCCATCACCGCCGACACCGAGCGATTGAAGGCTCGGCCCAGCGACCCTGTGGGGGCCGGGGCCGCCGTGATTGGGGCGGTCCACCGAAACCGGTCCCACTCGAACACCAACGTCCCACCCCCACCCCCGCCCCCGTCGTGCTCCACCCGGATCGCGAAAGTATCGATCGGCTGCGGCAGGGCTCGGGTCACCAACGGGGCCCGGCCCAGGTCCCGAGTCGAATCGTACTGGGTTCCCCACTGCTTGCTCTGCCGATTGATGATCAACTCCGCCCCGTCCTGGACGGAATCGGCGGCGAAGTCGACGACATAAATGTACGCCGCCGGGCGGTTGGGCGCGGGATTGGCGATCGACATGTCCATGACCCATTGCCGAATGCTGCCGTCGGGCGCGAGGGTTGCTTCCCAGTGGCGGCGGATGACCCGGGGCGCCTGTTCCACGAGGTCGCTGACGACTCGCCCGGCCGTGTGGGTAATCCGTTCAATCGAGGCGGTGTCCCGGCCCAGCCGGGCCACAAAGCCGTAGGTCTCTTGCGCAACCAGGGGCTCCGGAACGTGGGCAAGGAGAACGAGGGCCAGGAGCCTGAGCGTCATGGAGTTTTGTCTTTGGCGGAGTGGACGTTTGATCACCGTACGGCATTCCGCCGATCAAGGTGTCCACGAGTTGTGCGAATCGGTACCGCAACGAACCGCTCGTCGCGAACCGGAGCCTCTCAGGGGCGAAAGCGGACGACCTGCTTGTCGAACGGCAATTCGCGCCGCCGCCGCTCCGAGGCGTCCTGGGCCATCCACGGCTTGGGGAAGCCCATCGAGTCGCCGAGCTTCTCGTAGAAGTCGATCACGAACGGAACCCCTTCGGCGCCGAGCGGCGAGGGCCGGTCGCCGACATGGAAGTGGAGGTGCGGAGCGCCGGAGTTGCCGCTGTTGCCAAGCAGGCCGAGTACCTCGCCGGGCTTGACTCGATCGCCGAGCTTGACCGCGATGGTTCCGGGCACGATGTGGGCGTAGAAGGCGTAGAACCCGGCCCCGATGTCGAGGATGACGAAGTTGCCGGCGATGGTCGCGAGGTCGATCGGCACGGCTCGGTTGGCGGCGAAGGGGACGTTCTCCGGGATCCCATCTTTGAGAGTGACGACCGTGCCCGCGGCCGCGGCGTAGAGCGGGGCCCGGTACCCATACCAGTTCTCGTTCTTGGTCGAATCGCCCTGCCAGAGCCGGCCGTCGGGACCATAGAGCAGCCAGTCGGGCGCGTATCGCTGGTGACCTCGATCCGGCTGACCCCGTACCCGCGACGACCGACGTTGGTGATGCTGAACTCGTAGATCAGCCGGGCCTGGCCGTCGCTCACCGCCACCATCGGAGGCCGGGGCACCCGAATATCGAGCCCGACCGACCCCAAGCGGAGCTGAGCGGCAGCCGAAACCGGGACGATGACCAGGAGCCCAACGAGGGCGAAGGGTTTCATAACAAACCGGACCGGTCTCGCCGGTCGCCGGGCTAGAGATTGGTCGTCAGGTTCCGGTACGCCTCGTAGGCGGCCCGCTCGACCCAGCATTCCGCCAGCCGATCACCGCTGACTCTCCAGATCGCGATCCCGGTGAAGCCGACCGGGCGACCGTCCGCGGGCAGCCCGAAGATCCCGTTGTTGGTGCCCGTGTTGGTCCATCGGACCACGACGCGATCGCCGGCGGGGTTGGCGAACGCCTCGAGGGGCTCGGTGCGCGCGTCACCATACAGGGTCTGGAATTGCCGGGCCCATTCCTTGAACGCGGCTCGGCCGGCGATCACCGTGCCGCCCGACGTGATCCGGTAGTCCTCGGTCATCAGTTGGTCGATCGCGTCGAGGTCGTGGGCGGGTCCCCACACCCGACCCAGGAAACTGAGCGCGAGTGCGATGCTTCGTTCGCCCGGGCTGGGGGCGAGTTGTTTGAGGACGGACCTCGGATCCTGACTCGGGCCGAGGAGATCCCAGCGATTGCCTTCGAGATCCAGGAACACGGCCACCTGACCGTACGCCTCAGCCCTCGGCGGGCTCACGAACTCCACGCCGGCGGCAAGCATTCGCGCCTGGCTGGCCTCGAAATCCTCGACCCGCAGAAAGAAACCGACCCGTCCGGCGAACTGATGTCCGACCACCTCGCGCTGGCGATCGCCATCCGCGCGCGCGAGGAGAATGCCGGTGGCGGCACCGGCCGGCCGAACGACCACCCAACGCTTGGGTCGTCCGTCAGTGGTCAGTGACGGCACGTCCTCGACGAGTTCGAAGTGGAGGACCTTGACGAAGAAGTCGATGGCGGGCTGGTACTCCCGCACGACCAGGGCGACGAGGTGAAGATGGGCCATCGGTTATCCCGCTCCAGGGGTGTCGTGTGCCTGTCGCGCCACCGTCCGTCGCCCCCCAACCATCACCCGGCCGAGGTCGCGACAGGCCGCGGCGAACGCCAGCGTCATCCGAACATCGGGACGCGGCCGCGCCTTGTCAAACAGCGGAGCCGAGCGGCTCGATACGGGCCCGTTCCCGCTTTGCATTGGACCGGCCCGATGCCACATTAGGGCTCCTTCTCCCGATCCGTGCGATGACGACCGGTCGGAACGGTCGCTTCGTCCTGGGTGCCGTGCCGCTCGGACCGACCCGGATGCTGGTCCGGGCGGTTGGGTATCGACCGGGACCCGAAACCCTAGCCGGCTCCCGTCGGCGCCGACTCGGGCGCGGCTCATCGAACCCGCCTCCACCGGATGCCATCCCACTCGCACGTGTCGCCGAGCGTGGGGATCGTCTCAGCGCCCTCGCCGCCGAACATCACGATCACGCCCCGCGCTTCGTTGTACGCCAGGTATCCTTCGCTCCGGGGCGGCGGCGCGAGCATGGTCTCGGCGCGGCTCCAGCGACGCCCATCCCACCGCCACGTATCATTGAGCTTCCGGTTGGTCGAGTCGGCACCGCCGAACACAACGGTCTCGCCGCGCGACGCGTCGTAGACCATGCCGGCGCCGAAACGCGGCGACGGCCCCTCGCCCGACACCCGGGTCCATCGCGCGCCGTTCCACTCCCAGGTCTCGCTCAGCCTGCGACCGGTCGGCTCGATGCCGCCGAAGAGCACGGTGACGCGCCGGCGCACATCGTAGGCCATGGCGCCACCGATCACCGCCGGCGGACCGCTCGCTGCGACTTCCATCCACGCGCGATGTTCGCGGTGCCGGTCGTCGCCACCCGGGTCCAGTGATCCCCATCCCAGCTCCAGAGGTCGTCCAGCATCGGCGCATCCGAGGTGCTGACCAGGTGCTGCCCGCCCAATACGAGCACCCGTTTGGTCGCGGGGTCGTACCCGATGGCGTGGTGGCGACGGTGAGGGGGTGGGGTGCCGTCACTCGCTTGACTAACGCCCTGACGCGGGAGCGCGCAGGATAGCAGGACGAGGGTTGCGATGGCCATCGCACGGCGGCGCCTCGCCGGTCGACGGGAGCCGTAACGAAAGGACCCGAAGTGCTGCATCATGCCGATCGCCGGATTCGGCGCAGTCGAACGGGAAACAACGGTGACATGGGTTCCCGACGTTACCGCTGGCAACCCGGTCCCGCTATCATGATTTTGCTCGGGGCTTCTCGTAGTGGAACTCGACCAGGAACACCCGTCGCCCAGGCCCGTGTTTCGCCGTCTTGAGCAGGTCGACTACGCCGAGGAAACCCGACCGACGCGCCAGTGACGGGGTAATGTCCTCAAGCGCCATCTCGACGAGCGCCGTGACCACGATCTGTCCCGGCGGCAGCGAGTAGCGTCCCCCAACTTTCACATGCGGTCGTTGCCACAGCCGGACACTGCAAGTGATCTCGCCGTCACGAATCCGGTCCCGCAATTCACGTAAGAATACCATTGGTCAGCCGCCTAACGGATTTGAGCGTCAGGCTAACCCCTCCCTGGGATGCTCCAAGAATACGCCGGACCGGAGGCCGGGACGAGCGAAACCCGGCCACCGGCTTCCGATCCGGCGTGGCCCTCGGTCTAGTGCCCGCGGCCGCGCCCGCCGCGACCGCGACTGACGCCGCCGATCCGACCCCGCGGGCCATACCAGCCCGGGCCCCAACCGCCGTACCAGGGATTGTACCAACCCCCGGCCCGGACCACCCGCTCGGGCGCCACGGTATAGGCAAGGACATCGTAGTCGAAGGTCCCGTCCACCACCCGATCGAGCATCGACACCAGCGCCGCCTCGGGATCCCGCGCGGCGGTGCTGTCGGTCTCGGCGAACAGATCCCAGTGGCCGTTCCGGACCCAGCTCTCGGTCCGGAACGGCTTGGCGGACCAGGCGGCGAGGACCACCCCGCCGCCGTCGCGACCGCCGACCGCGAAGGCCTCCCGGTCGCCGCGACCGCGGACTTCCATCTCGATTCCGCCGTCGACCACGGCCTCTTCGCTGGGATCAAGCGGGAAGAGCACCCGGGCCGTTCCGTCGGCGTTCATCCGGAGGACCAGCAGATAGCCGTGCTGGGCGATCTTCACGTGGACCCGGGCGCGGTCGCCCGGGGAGTAGTCACCGCCGCTGGACAGCTTGAGTCGGACGGGGGTGTCGTGGCCCGGCCCCGCTGGACCGAGGAGCGACAAGGCGAGTAGCGCGAGCAACATGAAATCCTCCAATGACGAGTGGTGCGTCTCCGCTCATTGTCACCCGACGGCCATCGAGACCCTGACCCCATCTACTTGGTACCGTACGCCTTCGGCGGAACCGATTTCAGATAGAGCCATACCTCCACGGGCACCTCTCTGGGCGGGGGGGTGGCGTGGTCGATCATTCGCGCCGGAATGAGCGGGAACCCGGTGAACAGAGAGAGCACCCGGGCCAGAGGCCCGACCCGAGACCCGCGAAAAGTGCGATCTATTGGTGGCCGAGAGCGCAGATAGGCGATGATTGCGCCGACATCGGCGTCAGACATCGCATGGTACGATTCGGAGGGCATGAAGATCAGGGGCGTGCCGTCGCCCCGGAGGCCGTCGCGAATCGCCCGGCCAACGGTGGCGTCGTCGTAGCGGCCCCCTCCACGATGGTCGAACGGGGGGTGACGTTGGGGGCGCGGGCCATCGTGGTGGCCATCGTCGTCGCCGGGTGGAGCGAGTACGTCAGGACGCCCTGCTGCTCCAGCGCGGGGGCCATGTCGATGGTCATCATCACCTGGGCGAGCTTGCTCTGGGCGTAGCCGCGCTCCCCGTTGTAGTCCTTCGTCATCATCACGTCGTCGAAGTCGATCGGCTCCTGCGACCCCGATGAGACATTGATAATCCGCGCCGGGGCACTGGCCACGATCAGCGGCAGCAACCGCCTCGTCAGGAGATAGTGCGCGAGGTAGTTCACCGCGAAGTGCATCTCATACCCCTCGGCACTGAACTTCCGCGTCGTGTCGAAGATGAAGCCGACCCCCGCGTTGTTGACGAGAATGTCGAGGCGCTGGTTGTCGCGCACCATGGGTGGCGCGGAAGGTGGATGGCATGCTCCGAGGATAAGCATCCGACGTGTTGGTGTCGAGCAATAGCCCACGACTGGGTTTGCACGATGTTGTCACGAGGAGGTGTCATGTTGAGCGTCCGAACTACCGCCGCCGCGGCCGTGCGGGGTTGGCCACCGTCACGCCGGTTGCGCCCTCTCCCGACGAGCGCTTGGTCGGCGTTCAGTGCCGTTCACACCGATATCAGGGGCACCTACGACCTTCAGCGGATACGTGGCCGGCGGCAATGGCAGCCTGCTCCGACATGAGCTTGCCGGTCTTGGCGGCTTCATACGACCGGGAGCCCTCGCAAGAGTAAACGCCCGTCTCGGTGTTGACCCTGACCCGCGGGCGCGGGTTCATGGGCAACGGAGCGAGACCTTTCGCAGCCTCCGGGAAGTCGACCACCACCGGCGACGTTCCAGCGTCACAAAGCCTCATGGCCCACGGCAACTCGGAGTCCGAGGGGGCCCCGGTGCCCGGTTGGTCCGGTAGGACCCCTTGGCAGTGATAGACCCGGCCGTTGGTGCTGACCCAGAGTTCGGGGTCGGGGCGCGCCGCTTCGGCCTGGTCCCGGCCCGGTCGACAGGCGATCAGGAAGCCGACGCAGGACAGCGCCATCAGCTTGCAGTGTGTCCCCGCCCCCCCGCCGAGACGATTGAGGGTCATAGCTACAATAGTAAGCCGGCCACCCGGTCGCGGAAGACCGGAGGTCCGCGGGAATGCTCGACGATCAGGCCACAAGGGGACCCCGAACGATCTGGCCGGCGATCCGCATTCCGGCGCGCTCGAGAGCCCCGCGGGAGGCCACGTTGTCAAGCGGGCACCGGGCCGCTGGGGTGTGGCCGCCCTCATAGCAACGCCGCTTGAGTTCCTGAAGCAAATAGCTGGCGTACCCTCGGCGGCGGTGGGCCGGGGCGACCTCCATGTAGAGGTCGCCGAAGGGTGGATTGTAGTGGAAGAACAGCCCGCCGGTCGCGACCAGGACACCCTCGCGCTCAAGTCCCCAGTCGCCCACCGGTTCTGTGGTGTGAGGAAAGACGGTTGCGTGGTCCTCGGGCCTCACGGCGCGGACCCGAACGCCCGGAGCCAAGAGCGAGGTGGTCCGTGCGTCGGCGAACAGGAAGGTATGGGCGCTGTGTTGGGGCGCAAACCGAGGCAGCAACGGCGCCAAGAAGGGGTCGTTGGTCTGGGCTTCCAGCCAGCGGGGTTCTGCCGCCGCCAGAAACGCCTGGAACGGCTCGGTGGCGTCCTCGACCTCGTTCGGAACGAAGAAGAACTCCTTGACGGTGTCGTGCGACCGGCCCGGATCGCCACCCACGGCGCCATAACCGATGGTCTTCGCCCCTTCCTGTAGGCGATAGACGGTGGTGAAGCCCCGTTGGTGCCAGGAGTCATGCACGATCTGGGCATTGAGAGCACGCCGATAGTCCTCGCGCATCTCGAGCACATCGGCGAGTTCAGCGGGCGCTGCCGCGATCATCGAGGCGTATCCATCGAATCAACATTGGGGCGCAGGCGCCGCTTGTCAAACCGACCTAGCCGAACTCGGGTATTGGATGCGGGTGAGCCATCACCTCTCGTCGACGCTCCGGTGACGGCTACGGCCTCGAAACCCGCTGGACCAGCGACCGAACCCCGTCCGAGAAGGTGACGTCAAACTGCCGGCTCTGGGTCCACAGCGTCGCCGAGCCGCCCCGGGCAAACGAGAGGATCTCGCCGGTCGCGGCATCCCGCACCATGGCCATCGGGTAGGTCGCGACATCCCAGCTGACCGTCGCCCGCGCCCCACTGGGCGAGGTCACCGTGGCCCGAGCATCCCGAAGGAACAGGCGCCGGCCGGCCTGGACGATCGCCTGGGGCGAGAGCCGGTTGACCGGCCCCACCGGCGTGACCAACCGGAGTTGGGCGAGCCCGTCGTCCTGAGCCTGATCGAGCGGAATGACGGCAACGAAGTGCTGCTCGTGCTCCATGTTGATGGTCATCGTATGCTCGAGCTCGACTTGGTGCGAGAACAGCAATCGGCCGTCCGCCGCCAACCCTTCCACTCGGTATCCACTGGTGCCCGCCACCGGCCGGGTGGCCGGGGCGGCGACGCGGAAGGCCGGCTCGAACACTACCCCTTGGGGCCCGATCCGACCCCACACGAGCAAGCCGCTCACCGCGTTGGAGGGTGCCGGCGGGGCGTTGTTCGGCCCGGCCTGGCGATAGGTGATCAAGTTGGACCAGGTGTAATCGCTGACCCAATTGGGGCTGCAATACCCCATGAAGTCGAAGTTGGTGGCCGGCGCCTTGACAACGAGCGTCGTCAGGTCGAGACCGTAGGTCCCGATGATGCCACCCGCGTAGGGATAGGCTGGATCCGGACTGCCGGCGCCTCCGCACGGCGAATGCTGGCGGCCCATGTTGTGCCCGACCTCGTGGGCCATCACCCCCGACCCGCTCGGCAAGGCGTCCCAGCCTAACGCGGTCTGGATCCCGCCCCCGACATAGCCGATCCCGGCCACTCCGCTCCCGTAGCTGGCCTTGACGACGCCGTAGTAGTACCGAGTGCTCGCATCGGCCCCCCGGAGGGCCGCCACTTCGCTGAGAATGGTTCCCCACGCGCCGTTGCCATTGCCCGACTGGAGGACCGGTGCCGTCGTCGTGTAGACCGCTCGGACGTCGGCGCTGTAGGCGGCGACCGGGAGCAGCTTGAGCGGATCGATCAGGAAGGTCGCCGCGTTACCAACCGTGACGTTGCCCTGGAGGCTGTTGACCGACTGGAGCACCGGCACGAACCGGATGTTCCAGGTCGGCACCGTCCGGACATCAAGCACGAACGGGGTCGCGCTGACCGGGAAAGTGTTGTCGGCATCGTTCGACTCGGGCACCGCATTGGTCGGATCGACGTCGGCCAGCACCCGGAGGTTCGCCTGGACCGTTGCGGCCGGAATCAGCAGATTCCACGAACTTGCGAAGGTGCCTTCAGTGATGGTGGTCGGCACGCTGGCTCCGGGGGCGTTGATCGTGGACGTCTGGATCAGCGCGGCCCCTGAGTAGAGGCGAACCCGCACGGTCGGGGTCGCCGTGTTGGCCTGATCGGCCTTCACGAACACTCGGAGATAGGCGTCCCGCCCGACGATGATCGGCGTCGTGCCGTCATACTTGGCGGCGGCCTGGGTGACGTACATCCCGTCGATCGTCAGGTTCAACGGCACCGGCGCCCCAATGGTGTAGGTCACCGTGGCGGCGGCCGTGGCCCCGGCGGTCACCGTCGTGGCCTGCGACGCCGGGGCCGGAACGTACGAGTTGCCGCCCGACGAGGTGTTCCCTGCCGCAATCGTGTACGACCCGGCCGTGAGGCTCGTCAGCGTGGTCGTGGCGGTTACCGACTGGTTGTAACCGGCGGGGCCGGTCACCGTGACGGCCGCAATGGCGCCCCCAGGCAATCCAGCGACCGTGATCGTGAGCGATCCGGTGGCCGTGTAGGTCACCGTCTTGGAGGTGATGGTTCCTACGGTGACGGTGGCGGTCTGCGACGCCGGCGACGCGAGATAATTGGTGCCGGCCACGAGGACATTGGCGGCGGTGATCGTATACGTTCCCGCCGTCAGGCCCGTCAGCGCCTGGGTCGCGGTCAGGGCCCGGGTATACCCGCCCGGACCGGTGACGGTGGCGTTCGCCGGATTCCCGCCGGGCAGGCCGGTAATGGTCACCGTCAGCGAACCGGTGGCGCTGTAGGCCACGCCGGCCGCCGTCGTCGCGCCAACCGACACCGTCGCCGTTTGCGAGGCCGGGCCGGCCAGATAGACGATCCCCGCCGAGGTCACGTTGGCCGCCACGATGGTGTAGGTCCCGGCCGTTAGGCCGGTCAGCGTCTGGGTTCCGGTCAGGCTCTGGCTGAAGGCGCCCGGCCCGGTGACTGTCACCGCAGCCACAACGCCGCCGGGCAAGCCAGTCACGGTGACCGCGAGGTTGCCAGAATTCCCGGCGTAATTGACCGTCGCCGACGCCGTGGCTCCGGCAGTGACCGCGGCTGCCTGGCTCACCGGCGAGGGCGTGTAGGTCTGGCCACCGCCACTCACCGAGGCCGCCGCCACCGTGTACGATCCCGGCGCGAGGCCGGTCAGCGTGCTCCCGGCCGTGACGCTCTGGCTGAATCCAGCCGGCCCGGTCACCGTCACCGCCGCGGCCGTGCCGCCCGGAAGCCCGTTGATGGTTATCGCCAGGCTGCCGGTCGTGGCTGCGTAGGTCACCGCGACGGTCGTGGTCGCGTTGATCGAGACCGTGGCCGGTTGGCTCGCGGGGGTCGGCGCATAGCTGAAGCCGCCGGCCGAAATGGCCGTGGCGACGATGGTATAGCTACCCGGGGTCAGGTCGGACAGGGTCGTGGATCCGGTCACGCCTTGGGCAAAACCGTTGGGACCGGTCACCGACACCACGGCGTTAGCCCCAGTGGGGACCCCGGCCACGTTGACCCGAAGACTGCCGACTCCCAAGGAATACGCCACCGTGCGGACCACAGGCTGTTTGCCGGCCGTTACCGTGACGGTTTGACTGGCGGGCTGC
>JAYTTT010000012.1:0-3170 GCA_043744895.1 Gemmatimonadota bacterium
AGGAATCTCCAGAGTCCCGGGTGGTTCATCGCGGGCGGTGGCCAAGCCCCGCTCGACATCGTAGTCGATCCGAATGATCCGGTCGAACCCCTCCCGAACCGACTCGATGTGGGTAATCAGCACGACTTGCGGGAACCGGTCCGCCAGGCCGCGAAGCAGGTCCACGACCGCGTTCCGGCGCTCCTCATCGAGCGATCCGAAAATCTCGTCCAGCACCAACAAGGAAAACGGCTGCCCGGCCCGATCGGCAATCATCTGACTGATCGCGAGCCGGAGGGCCAGGTTGACGATATCCTCTTCGCCGCCGGAAATGACCGTCTTGGGTTCGCCGTCGTCCACGATCGACGCGGTGTAGTCCTCGCCGAGCTCGAGATCGGAGTACCGGCCCGCGGACAGGTCCCGCAGCAGCACCGAGGCGGCGTCGGCCAGCTCGGGACGAAGGGTGGCATTGAGATCGTCGCGCAAATCGGAAAAGGCCCGGTCGAGCTCCTGATTCAGGAGCACATCGCCCTTGAGACGATCGACCTCGCCGACCCGCCGGGTCCGGTCGTCCCGGCGCCGGGCCACGGCGGCGCGGTGCTCGATGGCGCCACTTCGCTCGCCGGCGGCCCGGACCGCCGCCAGCACGGCCGCCTCGCGTTCCCGGTCGGCGGTGACATAGGCCACCCGAAGATGTTCATAGGCCACCGCCGACCAGCCTAACGCCACCAGCCGGCCGGTCAACTCCGCCACCTGGACCTCGATCCGGGTCAGCGTCTGCTCGGCCTCCAGCGCTTTCGGCACCAGCTCGGCCGCTCGTTCGGCCCGGGCCGTCAACCGAACCACCTGCTCGCGCATCGGCTCGAGCCCGCCGAGGCGCTCCCGGATTCGGAGGTGGAGCGCCTTGTCGTACTCGGTCGGCGTCTCCGCCAACTGCTGCCGGAGCGATCCCAGCCGCTCGGCCCCTTCCACCCGGGCCGCTTCGGCGCGGGTCCGTTCGGCCACCGCGGCCTCCGCTCGGGCCGCCGCGGTGGTGGCCGCCTTGAGATCGCGTTCGGCCTGTTCGGTCACCAGCCGGGCCTGGGCCAACTCTTTGGGCTCGGAGGATAGCTGTTTGATCCGGTCGGCATAGTGACGGCCGTCCGAGGCAATCAGCTCGAGCTTCACGACGAGATCGTCGAGCACCGCCTCGTATTCCTTCCCTAACGGCTTGCCGCAGGTCGGACACACTCCCGTTGGCCCGGCTTCCGCGAGGCGGGTCTGCTCGGTTTTGACGTCTTCATGCTGCTGAAGAAGGCCCTTGCGCATCGTGGCGGCGTCCTGCTTGTTCCGGACCCAGTTGGTCCGCTCGGCTTCCACGACGGCCGCCGCGGCATCGGCCTGCTGTTGAGCCAGCGCCGCCGCGGCTTTGGCCTGCTCAACCCGCTCCCGGTCCGGCAGCTGGCCGAGCCGTTGGTCGAGTTCCGCCACCGTCTTTTCGACCATGGTGACCTTGGCTTCGAGCGCCAGCCGGCCGGCGAACGACTGGGCCAGCCCGTCGAGCCGATTCCGGTCGGCCACCAGGGCATCCCACTCAAGGGTGGCCGGGGCCAATTCGTCTCGCTTGGCCTTGGCTTCGAGGGACTCCGCCAAGTCGCGATCCAGCGACTCGAACGTCCGGCGGGCCTCGATCGCGGCGTGATTGGCAATGCTGAGATCGGTCTCCGTTGCTTGGGCCACTTCCCGACGACGCTGGATCGCCTCCCACTCCGGGCCGAGCTTGACCACCGCTGCCTCGGCCGCTCGCTGGTGGGCCGATGTGGTGGCCACCGATCGCTCGGCCATCGCCATCCGGTTGACCGCCGCCTGCTCCTCTCGCTCGAGCTCTGCCTGGTCGATCAACCCGGTCTCGGCGGTCTGGAGCGCCGCCCGAAGGGCCGATCGCTCTTCCGAGAGCTTGACCTGCACGGCGGCCAACCGCTCGTAGCCGAGGAGCCGGCTCAGAAACTTTGCTCGCCCCGACGCCTTCAATCCGGCCATGAACGCCAGTTGCTTCTGCTCAGTGAAATAGGTGTTGAAGAACTCCTCTTTCGTCATCCTGAGGAGCCGGCTCACCTTGTCGGTCACCGCGGCGGCACTGTTGGCCACCGGCACGTCGTCGCCATCCTGGTACAGTGCCGCCTGGTGAAACGAACGGACCACCCGGTACTGATGGACCCCCAGGACGAACTCGAGTTCGACTTCGACCCGCGATCGCGGCGGGGCATTGCGCCGGCGAATCGAATCGAGGGTACCCCGGGCGGCCGGCGTGCCGTACATGGCCCACGCAATCGCTTCGAGCAGGGTCGACTTCCCCGCCCCGTTCGGTCCGATGATCCCGGTCAGCCCCGCTTCGAATTCGAGCGTGGTATCGGCGTGCTGCCGAAAATTGATCAACCGGAGCCGGCGGAGTCGCATCAGGCCTCCGGTTCCGGCTCGAAGCTCACCGCTTCGAGCAGCGTGACCCCCCGCTCGACGAAGCGGTCGCGGTCGAGGCGTTCCGGGAGCGGCCGGCGGGCCAAATGAGATCGGACCATATCCGGCAGCGTCTGGCGTCCGCCGGGCGCACCGGTACCGATGATCCGGTGAACATCGGGGCGGCGGAGATCGAGGTGGAAATGCAACGCGGCCGCCTTCGCGGCGCGGATGGCGGTGTGATTCAGCTCCCGGGCCACATGGCGAGCCACGTCGTAGACGACCAGCCGGACCAGTTGATCGGCGATGCCGCCGGGAACCGAGGCCAGCCGCTCTTGAATGGCCTGATCGAGTTCCAAGGCCGAGAGGTCTTTGCCCTCGATGGCCTTGAGATCAAACAGCCGACGCTCCGGGACCACCCACTGCGGCGCCGGCTGGGCGGTTCCTTCGATCACCAAGTCGAGATCGACCAGCAGCCAGCCCTTACCCTTGATCCCGGACTTTCGCTGTTCGGTAAATTCCCCCCACGGATTGGGGGTGACGTAATCGAGCGCCCCCGCGTACCACACCCGCGGTTTGATCTCCCGCATCACGTGGTAGTGTCCTAAGGCCACGTAGCTCCACCCCGCATCCGCCAACTGCGCCGGATCGAGCACGGCACCACCCGGCTCGGCCCACCAGCGATCGAGCGGGAAGAGCCCGTCGACTTCTCCGTGGACGGCGAGCACTTGGTATTTCGCCCGCCCGCTCGGGCGGAG
>JAYTTT010000013.1:0-12446 GCA_043744895.1 Gemmatimonadota bacterium
GTCATTGCGTTGTGGACCCGGCCGCCGCCGCCCCGCCGCCCGAAAGACAAGAAGCCGAAGCCGGTGGCCGATACCACTCAGCGGCCCGCCAAGGCTCCCATCTTGGATTCAATTCCCCCAAGCAACGACTGATACGACACCGAAAACTTGGTGACGCCGTCGGCCTCCAGGAAATCGGTCACGTCCTGGAGGCGAATGCCGACCTCGCTCAGGGCCGCCAGCCGAGCCGGTCCGGTCCCGATGGCGGTCCTGATCCGGATGGCGGGGTTGCCATGGTCCCGGTACGCGCGAAAGGTGTCTGGCGGCAGGGTATTGACCGTGTCCGGGGCCACCAGCGCCTCGACGTAGTAGGTGTCGGAGTACGTCGGGTCCTTGGTACCGGTCGAGGCCCAGAGCGGCCGCTGGCGGGAAGCGCCGTGCCGGGCCAGGGCTTGCCACCGGGGGCTCTCGAGTGACTGCTCGAACGCGGCGTAGGCGGCTCCAGCGTTGGCGATCGCGATGGTACCTCGAATGCCCTTGGGGTCGCCGATCTGGTCGAGCATCGGATCGATCCGCCCATCGATTCGGCTGACGAAGAAACTTGCCACGGAACAGATGCCGGCAATCGGCAATCCCGCCGCCACCCGTTGTTCCAGCCCCGATATGTACGCGTCGATGACGGCTTGATAGCGATCGACCGCGAAGAGCAAAGTGACATTGACATTGAGGCCCGCCGCGATCGATTCGGTGATGGCCGGAAGGCCCGCGACCGTGCCGGGAATCTTGATCATCGCATTCGGCCGGCCCACCGCAGCCCAGAGCCGCTTGGCATCGGCCATGGTACCGGCCGTGTCATGGGCGAGGGTCGGCGACACCTCGAGGGATACCAGCCCGTCTCGGCCGCCGGTGGCCCGGTAGACCGGCAGGAAGGCATCGCACGCGGCCTGGACGTCGGCCACCGCCAGCTGCTCAAAGATCGCGGCCGCGGTGAGTCCGGCGGCGGTGGAGCGGCGGATGTCGGCGTCGTAGTCGGCGCTCGAGGCAATGGCCTTCTCGAAAATCGTCGGGTTCGAGGTCATGCCGAGGAGGCCGTCGTCGGCGATCAGCTTTCCTAACGTTCCGGACTCGATCAAATCCCGGGTGATGAAATCGTACCATGGGCTTTGGCCGAGGGCGCCGAGTCGAACGAGGGGGTTGGTCATTCAGGTGCTCCGCTGATGGGATCGGCGAACGGCGGCGACGACTCGGTCGGTGGTGAGGCCGAACTCCTGGAACAGCCGCTCGGCGGGGGCTGAGGCGCCGAAGTGGTCGATCCCGATCGCCTCGCCTCGCTCCGTGACCCAGGAGAGCCAGCCGAAGGTGGCGGCGGCTTCGATCGAGACCCGGGCTCGAACGGCCGAAGGCAGCACCTGCTCCCGGTAGTGAGCCGGCTGGCCTCGGAACAGCTCCCATGAGGCAAACGACACCAGCCGGGTCGGAAGGCCCTCGGCGGTGAGCTGCTTGGCGGCGGCGAGACCCAGGCCGAGTTCCGATCCGTTGGCCAAGATGATCGCTTCGGCCGGTGTGGGCGGTTCGAAGAGCACGTACCCGCCCTGGCGCAGGCCAGCCGCGTCGGCATTGGCATGGTCGATGGCGGCCAGCTTCTGGCGGGACAGAATCAGGGCGGTCGGCCCATCACGGCGCTCGAGGGCCGCCCGCCACGCCTGGGCCGTTTCGGCCGGGCTGCCGGGGCGAAGCACGACGAGGTTGGGAATACCCCGCAGCATGGCCAGATGCTCGATCGGCTGGTGAGTCGGGCCGTCCTCGCCGACGCCGATCGAGTCGTGGGTGAACACGTAGATCGTCGGCAGGTGCATCAGCGCCGCCAGCCGAATCGACGGTTTCATGTAGTCGGAGAACACCAAGAAGGTGCTGCCGAACGGCCGAACCCCGCCGTGGGCCGCCATCCCGTTCATCGTGGCCCCCATGGCATGTTCCCGGATGCCCCAGGCCACAATCTGGCCGACTTGATCGCGGCTGAAGGTGACGCCGCCCTTGAGGTGGGTTCCGGTGCTCCCAGCCAAATCGGCGGAGCCGCCGATCAGGTTCTGAATCGAAGGTGCCAATGCATTCAGGGTCGTGGCAGAGGCGACCCGTGTGGCCATCGAATCGGTCGGTTTGAAGGCGGGGAGCGCGGCGTCCCAATCAATACGGAGAAGGCCTTGGTTCCAGTCCCCGAGCTCGGCCCCGGCCGCCGGATCGGCTGCTTCGAAGGCGGCGAGCCGGGCATCCCAGTCGGCACACCACGCGGTGCCGCGGCCAACCGACTCACCCATGTGGGTGGCCGCCTCGGCCGGGATGTGGAAGGGATCGGCGGGCCAATCGAGGATCGCCTTGGTGCGAGTGATTTCGTCCTTGCCGAACGGAGCGCCGTGAGCCTCCGGGGTATTGCGTTTGGTCGGGGCCGGGTCGCCGATGATGGTTCGGAGGACGATGAGGGACGGCCGGGCCGTTTCGGCCGCCGCGGCCGCCAGGGCCTCGTCGATGGCCTCCAGATCGTTGCCGTCCGCGACCTGGAGCACGTGCCAGCCATACGCCTCGAACCGCCGCCCGACATCTTCCGAGAACGAGAGCGACGTGGTGCCATCGATGGTGATCTTGTTGTCATCGTAGATCAGTTTGAGCTTGCCCAACCCCAAGTGGCCGGCCAGCGACGCGGATTCACTGGCGACGCCTTCCATCAGGTCGCCATCGCTGGCCAAGACCCAGGTCCGGTGGTCGATGATCCGGTGACCCGGCCGATTGAACCGGGCCGCCAGAAATCGTTCGGCCATGGCCATGCCGACCGCGTTCCCGACGCCTTGGCCCAGCGGACCGGTGGTGGTTTCGACTCCGGCGGTGTGGCCTCGCTCCGGGTGGCCCGGCGTGTGGGAGCCCCATTGGCGGAAGTGCCTGATCTCTTCGAGCGAGAGGTCGTAGCCCGACAGATGCAGCAGCGAGTAGAGCAGCATCGAGGCATGCCCGCACGACAACACGAACCGGTCGCGATCGATCCAGTCGGGGCGGGCGGGTGCGTGGCGAAGGTGCCTCGTCCAGAGCAGGTAGGCTACAGGTGCGAGGCCCATCGGGGTTCCGGCGTGGCCGGAGTTGGCCTGTTCGACCGCATCCATCGAGAGCGTGCGGATGGTGTTGATGACGGTCCGAGCAACAGCGGCGGAAAGCGGCAGGGCGCGCTCCCTAATCCTGAACTGGATCGGAATGATGTGGGCGGATCGGATCGGGCGCCCCAAAGTAATTGGGCTCGGCACTCGGCGCTTGGCGCTCGGCACGCGACACGCGGCGCGGCCATCACCTTCCGAGGCGATTTTGGTCGCCGGCGCAGACATCCGCACCGACCTCAAAGTTACTCGTAAGTCGGCATTTTGTGACGCTCGGGGCTTCGACCGGGAAAGTCACCGATTTGTTACCGAAAAGAGATCAATCAGTGACTTGAGGAGGGTGTATTCCGGTCGGTGTAAGGGCGCCGCAAACCGCGGGGCCGCCACCTCAAAACCGGAGAAACTATCGTGGTCATGAAACGGGCGGGGCTGGTCGGATTGAGTCTGGCGACAATCGCGGCAGGGCGGGCGGTCGCGCAGGCCCCGACCGTGACGGTCGGGGGTGTCGCCTATGCCCAATTCGTCTATCAGCTGAAGGACACGGCGAACCACGTCAATAACTTCGACATTACCCGGGCGTACATCAACGTGAATGGGAAGTTTGCCTACGGCATCGGTTCGCGGGTCACGGCGGACATCTTCCGAACGGCTGACGGTTCCTTGTCCTATCGCCTCAAGTACGCCTACGCGACCTGGAACCCGGAAAAGAGCGCCCTGACATACAAGATCGGCCAGATGCACACGCCATGGCTCGACTGGGAAGAGCACCTGTGGGACTACCGGGTCCAAGGTCAGATGGCCATGGAACGAGCCGGGTACATGTCCTCCTCGGATTTTGGCTTCGGCGTCGACGGCAACTGGGGCTACGACAAGGTCAACATGCAGGTCGGGATCTACAATGGAGAGAACTACAACAGGGCTCCCGGAGACCAGCGAAAGGATCTGATGGGACGGGTTTCCGTCCGGCTTGCCGGCACCGACGAGGGTGGCCGGGACGGCGGGCTCAGGCTTACCGGCTACGGGCAGGTCGGCAAACCCACGGGCGGTGGGGTCCGGACGCGTTTCATCGGCATGCTTTCCTACCGTTCCAAAGCGCTCACCGTGGCCGGTCAGATTGGGGCCACTCGAGACAGCGTGGTCGTCACGCCGGCGACAGCGGAAAAGCCCGGCCGGGTCGTCAGCATCTTCAGCGTCTACCGGATTCCGAAGTCCAAGCTCTCGGTCCTTGCACGCTGGGACCAGACCGATCCCAATACCACCTCGGCGGCGGGTACGGACCGGCTGCAGCGTCTGATCGCCGGCGTGACCTACACTTGGTCGAGCAATCTCCGGCTTACCGCGGATTTCGACAACCTGTCGTACCAGGGCGTCCCCACGGCCGCCCAGGAAGCCGGCCGGTCGCAGTTCTTCCTCCATGCCCAGATCAATTTCTGACCCAAGGGGACCGACCATGACTCGCACGTTGTTCGCCGTGACCGCCGCCGCTTACCTCGGCGTCACGGCCACGCCCGGGGCCGCTCAGCAACTGACTGGCGCCGGCGCCACCTTCCCGAATCCCATTTACACCAAGTGGTTCGATGCCTACAACAAGAGGACGGGCATCCAGATCAACTACCAATCGATCGGCTCGGGCGGCGGAATCCGCCAATACACCGAGGGCACTGTGGACTTCGGTGCCACGGATGGACCGATGACCATAGAGCAGATGACCGCGGTCCAGGGCAAGGTGCTGCACGTGCCGACCGTCCTCGGTGCCGTTGTGCTGACCTACAATCTTCCCTCCCTCGGCTCCACCCAGCTCAAGCTCGACGGCCCGGTGGTGGCGGACATTTTTATGGGAAGGGTCCCCAAGTGGAACGACCGGCGGATTGCCGGGTCCAACCCGGGCGTGACCCTGCCCAACCTCGACATCCTCGTGACCCACCGTTCCGATGGCTCGGGCACCAGCTTCATATTCACCGATTACCTCAGTAAGGTGTCGAGCGAGTGGAAAGAGAAGGTCGGGAACGCCACGTCGGTGAATTGGCCGGCCGGACTCGGGGCGAAGGGCAATGAAGGCGTAACCCAGCAGGTGAAGCAAACCGAAGGTGCGGTCGGTTATGTGGAACTGATCTACGCGGTTTCCAATAGACTGGGGTACGCTCAAGTCAAGAATGCGGCGGGCCAGTATGTCGTGCCGTCGCTGGCCTCGGTCACGGCCGCCGCCGCAAGCGCCAAGTTCGACGCCAAGACCGACTTCCGGGTCTCGATCACCAACGCGCCGGGCGCGGAGTCGTACCCGGTCAGCTCGTTCACCTGGCTCCTGGTCCGGCCCGATACCAAGGACGCGGCCAAAGCCAAAGCCCTCAAAGTCTTCCTCGACTGGATGATCACCGACGAGGCCCAGAAGATGGCCACCGATCTGCAGTACGCACCGTTGCCGAAACCGGTTGTGGCCTTGGTGGCCGAGCGACTGAAAACGCTCAAGGGCAACGGCAAGCCAATTAGCTGATAGTGGTTCGGCACTCGGCATTCCGTCTTCCCGTCGAGTGCCGAGTGCCGAGTGCCGAGTGCCGAGTGCCGAGTGCCGAGCAACATGTTACATTCCCCCTCCGTGCGTAAACCCTCAAGCCGCCGCCGCGCGCCCGCCCCGACCCAGGCTCGAAGTTCCGAGACCCTCCGGCGAACCGGGAGTAAGTCCTATCAAGGGCACCGAGACCAGTTGATGGCCGTTCATGGTCCGGTCTGCGCCTACTGTGGCCTCTCGTTCCCGGCCGAAGAAATCACCCTCGATCACGTCCAGCCCCGGAAGGGGAAGGTCGCCTACGACCGGTCGGACAACTTGGTCCTCGCGTGCAAGTCCTGCAACGCGGCCAAGGCCGACATGCCGTTTCTTGGGTTCTTGCTGGCTCGCCGGGCCCGTGGGGTCTTCCTGCTCCACTATGGTGAGCACCTGTCCGACGGCATCAAGCAAACCGTCCGCGGATTGGTCGAAAAGCCGCTCTGATCCGTGGGACTCTTCGAATCTCTCTCCATTCGGGACGTTGCCTTCCGGAACCGGATCGCCGTCTCGCCCATGTGTCAGTACTCCAGCGTAGATGGGTTCGCGACCGAATGGCATCTGGTTCACCTCGGGAGCCGCGCCATTGGCGGGGCCGGGGCGGTTGTGGTCGAAGCCAGTGCCGTGGTATCCGAGGGGCGGATCAGCCCGGCCGATCTCGGGATCTGGAAAGACGACCACATCGACCGCCTGGTGCCGATCACCCGATTTCTCAGTGAGCAGGGCGCGGTGCCCGCGATTCAGTTGGCCCATGCCGGGCGGAAAGCCAGCACGGCTGCGCCGTGGATCGGCAGCGGGATGGTTGCCGAGGCCGATGGGGGCTGGGAAGCGGTCGGCCCGAGTTCGATCCGGTTTGCCGAGGGTTACCCGATGCCTCGGGCTCTTCGTCTGGACGAGATACCGGGGGTGGTTCGAAGCTTCGCCGAGGCCGCCCGCCGTTCGTTCGAGGCCGGCTTTCGGCTGATCGAACTCCACGCCGCCCACGGCTATCTGATCCATGAGTTCCTGTCTCCGCTGAGCAACCAGCGAACCGACGCCTACGGGGGCGGCTTCGAGGGCCGGACCCGGCTGCTGCGCGAGGTGGTGACGGCGATTCGGTCCGTCTGGCCCGACCGGCTCCCCTTGTTCGTTCGGATTTCCGCGACCGACTATGCCGAAGAGGGCTGGGATCTGGACCAGTCGATTGAACTGGCGCGCCGGCTCAAGGGGTTGGGAGTCGATTTGATCGACTGCTCATCCGGCGGCAACGTGTCGGGTGTCAGAATCCCGCTGGGCCCCGGTTACCAGACCGCGTTTGCCGAGCGGATTCGCCGCGAGGCGGGGACCCTGACGGCGGCGGTGGGGATGATTACCGATCCGGCCCAAGCCGATCACATCATTCGGAGCGGCCAGGCCGACATGGTGATGATCGCCCGCCAACTGCTCCGGGATCCCTACTGGCCCCTGGCCGCCGCGAAGGCCCTGGGTGTGGCGGCCAGCTGGCCGCTACAGTACCTCCGGGCGGCGCCGCCGGGGTCGCCGGCCCGGTAACGGTTAACCGACGGCTTCCTTCGCGATCCGGTTTTGCTCCACGGTGTGGGCGTGGTGGGAACCCTCGGCCGGACTGGCCCGGTCGGGGCGGCCGACATACCGGAGCGAAACCTGGCTCGGGAGCATTCCGGCCAGCCGAGGGGCCACGAAGGTCCACGCGCCCATGTTCTTGGGCTCTTCCTGACACCAGACGATTTCGCGGACGTTCGGATATCCGGACAAGAGCTCCCGGAGCTCTCGCTCGGGGAACGAGTACAGCTGTTCGAGCCGCGCCAATGCCGGCCGGCCGGCCGGGTTCTTGTCTGCCTCTTGGAGCAGATCGTAATAGACCTTGCCCGAGCACATGACGATCCGGCTGACCTCGTCGCCGCGGGGGCGGGCGGCCTCGTCGTCGAGCACCGGAAAGAACCGACCACTCGACAACTCGGTCAGATTCGAACACGCCTGGGGCAGCCGGAGCAGGCTCTTCGGGGTAAAGATGATCAGCGGCCGCTGGCGATTGCGGCGGGCCTGGCGCCGAATCAGGTGAAAAAACTGGGCCGCCGTGGTGCAGTTGGCAATGCGGATGTTCTGCTCGGCGGCAAGCTGAAGGAACCGCTCCAAGCGGCCGCTCGAATGCTCCGGGCCCTGCCCCTCGTGCCCGTGGGGCAGCAGGAGGGTGAGCCGGGAAGTCACGCCCCACTTGGACAGGCCGGCGCCGAGAAATTGGTCGACGATGACCTGGGCGCCGTTGATGAAATCGCCAAACTGGGCTTCCCACAGCACCAAGGCGTCAGAGGCGGCGACGGCATATCCATACTCGAAGCCTAACGTCGCCAACTCGGACAGCGGGCTGTTGTGCACCTCGAACGAGGCGAGGGCCCCGGGCAACCGCTGCATCGGGCAGCAGGTTTGCCCGGTATTGGCGTCGTGCAGCACCAAATGGCGGTGACTGAAGGTGCCCCGCTCTGAGTCTTGCCCCGTCAGCCGGACCGGGACGCCCTCCGAGAGGAGGGTCGCGAAGGCCAACGACTCGGCGTGGCCCCAGTCGATTCCGCCCTCGGGTCCCATGGCGGTCCGGCGCCGCTCGAGTTGGCGGGTCAGTTTCGGGTGTACCGCGAACCCTTCCGGGTAGGTCAGCAACTGATCGTTCAGGGCGGCCAAGGTATCGGTGTCCACGGCCGTGGCCGGATCCTCGAATACCAGCTTGGTCGGCGCCGGCTCCGCCGGCTTGGGCTGGCTTTGCGACGCCTTGAACCCCTGCTGTTGGTCGATCAGGTGCTGATACGCGGCCGCATAACGCTGCTCGGCCTCCTCGGCGGTCAAGACGCCCTCGGCTACCAGCGCGCGACCGTATCCTTCCCGGACCGTCGGATGGGATTTGATCCGCTCCGACATCTGCGGCTGGGTGTATCCGGGCTCGTCGCCTTCGTTGTGACCGTGGCGACGGTAGCCGACCAGGTCGATCAGGACGTCCTCGCGGAATCGCTCCCGGTACATCATCCCGAGACGGACGGCGGCCAAACAGGCTTCAGGATCGTCGGCATTGACATGAACGATCGGAATGTCGAAGCCCTTGGCCAAGTCGCTGGCATGGCGCGTTGAACGGGAATCGATCGCGTCGGTGGTGAAGCCGACCTGATTGTTGGTGATGATGTGCATCGTGCCGCCGGTCCGATATCCGCGGAGCGCGCCGAGGTTGAGGGTCTCCTGGACGACGCCCTGGCCGGCAAAGGCGGCGTCGCCGTGGATGACGACCGGTAAGGCGGCCGTTGAGTCATGGTACGCCTCGGCGGCGCGGCGCTGGGTCTGGCGGGCCCGGGCCCGGCCGTCGACCACCGCGCCGACGAATTCCAGATGACTCGGGTTGTGAGACAGGGCGACCGTGATCGACCGCCCGGATTTGGTGATGAAGGCCCCCTCGGCCCCGAGGTGGTACTTCACGTCGCCCGTCCCCTCGTCCTCGCCCTCCTTCCCGGGCTTCTTCCCTTCGAACTCGCCGAAAACCGTGACATAGGGCCGGCTCAGCGTGTGGACCAGGACGTTGAGGCGACCCCGGTGCGCCATCCCCAGGACGACGTCGCGGGCGCCTTGATCGGCGGCCATGTCGATGACCCGGTCGAGCATCGGGACCAGGAGATCGACGCCTTCGATCGAGAATCGCTTTTGGCCGAGATACGCCTTATGGAGGAACCGTTCGAACGCTTCGACCTGGATCAGGCGGTCGAGCAGCTCGATTTTCGCGTCGCGGTCGAGCGGCTGCCGGTGGGCCCCCGATTCGATCTGCTGGCGGAGCCAGACGCGTTCGCTATGGTTCGAGATGTGTTCCACCTCGTACGCGATGGTGCCGCAGTACGTGGCGGTGAGGTTCGGAAGGGCCTCGGCCAGCGTGGCCCCGGGAACGGCCACGCGAAGGACGGAGGCCGGAACCTGGGCCATCACCTCGGGGGTCAGGCCCAACGGCGTCGGATCGAGGGCCGGGTCGCCGAACGGGAGGCTGCCTAATGGGTCGAGATGAGCGGCCAGGTGACCATGGGTCCGGTAGGCTTTTACCAATGCCATGGCGGCCGCCACTTGCTCCAGGTCGCTCGGCGACGCGGCCACCGGGGCCGCGGCGGCGACGGGCCGGCCGGCTCGAACCACCACGCCAAGGGACGCCGCGGCCTGGTCGTAGAATTGGTCTTCGCCCTGGAGCAGTCCTTCCATCGTCCGAAGGAACTCGCCCGATTCAGCGCCTTGGATCACCCGGTGATCGTACGTGCTGCTGATCATCATCACTTTGCCGATGCCGAGCCCGGCGATCTGTTCGGGCGGAAGGCCGGCGTACTCGGGCGGGTAACTGATGGCGCCGATCGCGATGATGCTGCCCTGGCCGGCCATCAACCGCGGCACCGAGGCCACCGTGCCCAGCCCCCCGGGGTTGGTCAGCGTCACGGTGGCGCCAGCAAAATCGTCGGGCATCAACTTGTTGGTACGGGCCTTGTTCACCAACGCTTCGTACTCGTGGTAGAACGCGGCGAAATCGAATCGTTCCGCGTGCCGGACCACCGGGACGACGAGGCCCCGGCTCCCGTCTTTGCGTTCGGCGTCGACGGCAATCCCCAGATTGACGCCTTCGGGGTTCAAGCGATGGGGCACCCCGTCCACCATCGCGAAGGTGTTGGTCATGACGGGGTGGGCCGCCGCCGCCCGAACCAGCGCGTAGCCGATCAGATGTGTAAACGAGAATTTCTCAGTCCGTCCCGCCGCCTGGACGGCAGCATTGAGTTCGGCCCGGCGGCGCTCCAGGGTTCGAACCGAGATCTCCCGGAAGGTGGTGGCGGTCGGTACCGTCAGACTTTCGTTCATGTTGACGGCCAGCCGGGCCGCCGGCCCTTTCATCGGCTGGCCGTTCTGGGCCCCGGTTCCGCTGATCGGCTTCGCACCGTTGGTTGGGGCCGCGCCGACCGGCGGGCGCTCCCCAACTTGACCGGCGTCGAAGAGCCGGCGCCATTCGGGACCCACGGCGGCGGGATCCTTCAGATATTCCTCGTAGACGGCTTGGGCGAAACCGGCGTTGGCGGTTTCGAAGACGTTGGGGCTCGGCACTCGGCTCTCGGCACTCGGCATGCGGAATTATAAACTGCGGCCTCGGGGGATGGCTCGGGCCAGCTCGCGGTAGCGGTCGCTCTCTTCCCGGCGGCGGGTGTCGTCCCAGCCGAGTTCCCGGCCCATCAGCTTCGCGACCGGTTCGACGGCAGCCAGGCCGGCGTCGGGGGTTTCGTGCGCGATGGAAAGCCGGCGGAACATGACGTCGTCGAGCCGGCGGGCATACTCTCGGCGGACGGCGTGGACGACCTCGGCGCCGATCGCGCCGTGATGGGGGTGCACCGGCTCCTTGAGATGGGGCCACTCGTCGGCGATGTCGTAGAGGCCGGGAGCCTCGGACCCATACTGGCCGACGAGGTGGGCGACGGTCGGCTCGGTGAGACCGCGGGCCACGCCCCGGGTGAACAACGCCTCCACTTTGTAGGGTTCGCCACCAGGGAGCGGTTCGGTGGCGCTTCGGACTTTCAGCGGATCCGGCTCACCCACTGGAAGCTTAAGGATCTGGCCGATCCGATGAATGACGTCGATGGCCATCCGCCGGTAGGTGGTAAGTTTTCCGCCGGCAATCGACACCAGGCCTCGGGGCCCGATCGTGACTAGGTGTTCCCGCGACCGGGCTCCGGGGGTCTTGGCGGCGTCGGCCATCATTGGCCGGAGCCCGGCCCATGAGAACGAGACGTCTTCGAGTCCGAGCCGGGCCGCCGGGAAGATCGCGTTGGCCGACCGGAGCAAGTAGAGCATGTCGGACTCGGTGGGTGTCACTTGGTCGATCGAGCCGGTGAACTCGGTGTCGGTGGTGCCGATATACGAGCGATCGCCCCAGGGGAGGACGAACATGACCCGGCCATCGATCGGGCTCAGGAACGTGATAGCGTGGTGGTGACCAATGCGGGACCGGGCCACCATCACATGAGCGCCCCGGGTGGGCGCCAGGATCGAAGGAGCTCCGGGATCCTCCAGCCGCCGGATCACGTCGACCCAGGGGCCGGTGGCGTTGATCACGACCCGGGCGTGGACCGTGCCATGGGCGCCGGTGAGCTGGTCTTCGAGGATGGCGCCGCTGATTCGGCCGTTTTCCTGCTCGAACGCCGTGACGCAAGCGTAGTTCGCCACGACCGCGCCATGGTTAGCGGCCGAGCGGAGGGTGGCCAGTGAAAGCCGGGCGTCGTCGCACTGGGCATCCCAGTACAGGGACCCTCCGGTCAGGCCCGGCGTCCGGAGCAGCGGTTCGTGGTCGAGGACGCCTCGCTTGCCCAAGACCCGGTGGCGGCGCACATTACCGCCCAGAGCAAGGATGTCGTACAGGGTTAGGCCGAGCTCGGTCTTCCAGCGGGACACCCGGTCGCCCTTATAGATCGGGAACAGGAAGCCGAGGGGCCGGACGATGTGCGGGGCAATCCGGAGTAGGACGCCTCGTTCGGCCAGGGATTCTCGAACCAACCCGAAGCGACGGTGCTCCAAGTACCGGAGACCGCCGTGGATCAGTCGGCTGGATTTGGAACTGGTGCCTGATCCGAAATCTCCTCGCTCGACCAGGGCCACCGCGAGGCCGCGCAGAGCGGCCTCGCGGGCAATGCCGGCGCCAGTGGCCCCGCCGCCCACGACCAAAAGGTCGAAGCGGCGGGCCGTAAGATCCCAGATCGTTGCACGAGTGGAAGGGTTCATCGTCTGCCTATAGAGCCATCGGTACCCGA
>JAYTTT010000014.1:0-40162 GCA_043744895.1 Gemmatimonadota bacterium
CCGACCGATTCCAAAAACCGGAAGTACTGCTCCAGATCCGCTCCGTCGACCGAGCCGTATTCCGCGCTCACCATATCACGAATCTCCCGGAGAGTCCGGGCACCGTTCGCAAAGTTGAGCGCTTCGTAGAGCACATAATGACCCCGTTTGGCGAGGCTCACCTTGCTCCGCCAGTTGGGGTCGCCGGTCTTCTGGCGGAGCCACTCCATGCCGTACTCAGGCCGGAAGAAGTGCACTGGACCGCGGATGCTGTCGGTGCGTTGCGGGACGATCGTCGTGAGATGGAGTTCCGCGGCCGTCGGCACCGGGATGGCAAGGGGCTGACCGCGACCGGCGGAGAGCGCCGACGCGAGCTCCTGGATGCCGGCCATGTTGGCGTTGCCAAGGGCTTCAACCTGCTTCCGCCCCCGAGCGATCGCGGAGCGGGCCGATGGCGCCTCGCCAAGCCCGCCGAGCGACTCGATGGCCGCGACCTCCCGTGCCGTCGCCTGGGCCACCACGTTCACCGCCTCGCGATACGACTCGTTGAGCGAACCTGGCGTCGCGCCCGTCAGCATCATCGCGGCTCGGCTGGCCTCCGCCGCCATCCGAGCCTCTGCATAGCCCGCTACCACCGGTGCCAGCGTGGTCACGGCTTCAGGAGTCACCGAGGCGAGGTAATACGCCGTTGCGGCGACGGTAATCACTGATCGGCGGACTTGGGTGGCGTCCATCTTGGTGATGTCGTCCTGCTGGGTCCCGAGGTAGATGTCAGGCCAGTCGTTGTAGAGCACGGCCGGAACCCCTAGGCTAGCGTCGGCCACATCCTCATGATCGCTGGGCCCCCAGAACGGCTCGATCGCGTAGTGGAACTGATCGCGGCTGCCGCTCGGCGCGAACGTAGGGTCCTCGAACCCGGGCCCGGGGCGGGCCGAGAGGATGCCGGCATTCCGAATCGCCGTCGCGTTGGCCCGACCGACCGCATGCAGAAAATCCTCAGCGACGTCGCTCAGGTAATGGGGATGGGAGTGTGGCAGGCGGTAGAGTCTGAAAATGGCCTTGGCCCGCTCCTGGTGGAACCCTGCCATGTCGACGTTGAGCATGGCGAGGATCCGCTTCCGCTCCGTCGGATCGCCGAACAGATTGTAGATACTGCCGTAGTGTTCCGCACCCCAGAGGAACCGAATCGTCCGGCGAGGTCTCGGTAGCCGGTTGTCAGCGATCAACCGGCTCAGGACCCGGGCGATCTCCACCGTGGTGCCCAAGCCGCTCAGGTTGTTCCCCCCACCGGTGTTGCGATAGTTGGTGTGGGCATAGACGTACACTTCCGGCAAATCCCGTTCGGTGCCCGGGATGACGGCGTTGACGACCTTGTACTCGCCGGGGCCCATGGCTGTTTTCACCACGGACGTGA
Source organism: Gemmatimonadota bacterium (assembly GCA_043744895.1). Classification (GTDB taxonomy): domain Bacteria; phylum Gemmatimonadota; class Gemmatimonadetes; order Gemmatimonadales; family GWC2-71-9; genus SHZU01. The sequence goes on from JAYTTT010000014.1 coordinate 1,394, forward strand.
GGGTGATCCGTTCGCCCCGCCGCAACATGTCGCGAAGTTCGATCCCCTTGGCGTACGACAGGCCGAAGGCGAAGGTCGGCGACTCCCCTTTCGGCCCGAACCAAGGCAACAACGTTGGGTTGCTGATCAAGTCCGGGAAGTCGATCGCCTCGGCGGTCCGGTACCACACCAGCCCGGCCGCCCCCTGATTCCACACAGCTTCGGCGTGCACCGCGCCAGGTTCGCCGGACGCCAGCACGATCTTGCCCCGCACCTCTTTCCCCGCATAGTCGGCCGGCGTCAACCCCGCGCCCACGTCAACGAGTTCAGCGGTCACCTCCCCGCTCGAACTGAAACGGCCGAGTACCACTCGGTGGACCGCAAAGTCGGCGAGGAGCATTCGCCGGGGGGCGATCATCGTGAGCGTTCCAACCTCGGCTTCCCACGACGGTTCCGTCAGAAAGGTCCAGAAGAATTTGCGGCCGTCGGCTGGAAAGGCTTCAATGTTGACGTCGGACAAGCCGTGCTCACGCGCCAGGCCGGCGAGATACTCGGCGATCTGATCGTGGCCCTTCGACGGCGCGAATCCACTGAAACGAGTCTGAATGTTCTGGAAGTGGACGAGCGGTCGCTCGCCTGAGCTTTCGGTCCGAATGGCCTCGAAGTAGGGCTTGGCTAGCAGGGCGTTTGACTGCGCGCCGGCGGACGCCGACAGCGCGAAGCAAGGCGGCAGTAGTGCCGCAAACACTCTGAGGGCGCGTGGTACCATGGGGCTCTCCCGGCTTCTGCGCCGAGCAGCGCGGCGCTCACTAGCGGCGGCGGACCAGCCGGGATTCGGCGTCGATCCGACAGCCGTGTATTACCGTGTAGTAGGAGAGGAGCAGTTGGGCTCCGTCCCCGAACATACGTCTTCAAGCAGCGAAGGTCCAGGAGGCTAGCCGCATTCATCGGATGCGGTGCGCCCAAGCTTCGTTTCGCAGGGGTCGAAGGGCCTCCGCGGTGCCGGGTGTATCAACCTGCCTAACGTCGCACCATTGCGAGGTCTCGACCGAAGGGACACTCGGCACCGAGCGGACACCGGCCACAGTCGGGGGCGCTCCGGCGACAGAGCTCCTGCCCATGCTGGCGCAATAACTGGCCGGCGGCGATGAGCCCGGGGTAGCCCTTCGGCAACTCGGGCGCTACGGCCGCCTGAGCCCGGCGGTAGACAGCCCGGTAGTCTTTGCCCCCGGGAGCCAGGCCGAGGCGGCCAAGCACCCGGAGAGCATTGGAGTCGAGCGGGAGGATGCGAGCCGTATGCGTGAAGGCAAGGATCTTGTCGGCACCGGGATCGCCAATCATCGGAAACCGCACCAGCGCCTTGCGTGCCTCGGCGAGCGGAAGTTTCAGCGCGTTTCGGAGATCGCCTCGCCAGTGCCCGGCAACCAGTTCAGCACTTTGACGGAGGCGGCGAGCTCGTTCCGGGGCGGCGATGGCTCCGCCGAGGCGAGTGATGGCAGTGAGGGTGGCGGTCGAAGCGCCCAACAGCGCAGCCGGCGTCAGGCCGACGCGGGCCCGGAGCGCCGTAAAGGCGGCACGGCGGCGGGGGTCCGGCACCAGGTAGGCCACCTGCTCCCAGAGAATCAGCTGGAACGGGTCGCGACTGATCGGAGGCGTCGGCACCCCGTAGTAATGCCGCAGGGCACTGACTACTGATCGCAGCGGGAGAGTCATGAGGCCCTTGAACGGTCGGCCCGTCGGTTTGCGACGGATCATCGTTCAAGGATACGACGGGCGACCCCAGTTGGAAACGCCGTCACGTCGCTCCACGCCCCAGTTACGGAGTTCGGTTGGCAGTCAGCACCGAGTCACGGATGGCCCCGCGGGCCGATTGATCGAGCCATCGCCCGCCAATCATGACCCCTTCGGGGCGCCGAGCGGCTCGCACGTCTTCGAGAGGGTTGGCTGACAGGAGGATCAGGTCGGCCCGGGCGCCGACCGACACGACGCCCCCCCGGTAGGTTGAATCGACGAACTGGGCGAGGAACTGTCCCGGATTTCTGGTGGCGGTCGCAAGGGCCTCGAACGGACTCAGGCCGGCCGCCCGGAACTCGTCGATATCATCATGGAGCGAGTGGCCCGGAAACATGATCGGAAGTGGGGTATCGGTACCCGCCAGCAGCTTGACCCCTTCCCGCGCAAACACTCCGGTCATCAAGACCAGGAACCGATAGTTGCGTTCGATCTGGGCGGCCCCGGCCGGATCGCGGCCGGTATAGGGGCTCTCCTTAGTCCAGAACTGAATGCCCCGAGGCGACAGGAAGCCGCGTTCCGGAAGGGCGAGCGAGGAGTCGGCGCCGTCCGCCCGGCCCCATTGGATCATTATGCCATGGAACATCGAGAGGTTCGGGGTCAACCAGACGCCGGCCTCGACCATCCGTCGGGCCATCGCTACGAGCCCGGTGGTGTCCCGGGTCCGAAAATGGGTATAGATCAACTCCTCGCCGTGCGCGACCAGGGCCTGGCGAGTGGTCAGGACCGATTCGAAGGGCAGGTTGCGGGGCGCATGCCCGATGACGGGAATCCCTTGGGCGCGGCCGGCTTCGGTCATGGCCGCGTGGGTTTCCGCAGTCAGGTTGCCGTGGATCTTGACGAAGTCGTACCCCGCGCCCTTCTGGGCGGCCACCTCCGCCCGGGCCTCGTGCGGTGTCTTGATTCGGCGCTCATTGGTGTATGGGCCCGAGCTGTAGATGGCGGGCCCGAGCACCTCGCCGGTCCGGACCCGGGCTCGAAGGGCCAGGATTTCCGGCGATCCCTTGAGGTTGAAGACCGTCGTGACCCCGTAGACGACGAATAGCGGTAGCATCCACCCCTCCGGCGAACCCTCAAGATGAACGTGGGTATCAGTGAGGCCCGGCATCACGAACCGGCCCTGCCCGTCGATCACCAGCGCGCCTTTCGGGACCTTGACGGATTTCTTCGGCCCGAGCGCAACGATCCGGCCGCCCAGGGCAACGGGTTGACCAGGCCGCTGGGCAATAGCCTGAGGGCGGTCCAGGGAGATGAGCGTCACGATGGCTACCGTCGTCGACCACAACCGCATTGGAAACTCAAGTAAGTGGGTGCGACTATCCTACGTGCCAGCGAGGAGTTCGTTTCGGACCCTTCGGTCGGCGGGATCCCGTTGGGGGCCTCACCCACACGCCGTCGGAGCTCAGCGGGCTCGCAACATCGTGGCGTGCCCAGCGGACTCGCTCGGCACCGGCGGGTCGCCATGGCAGGTGATTCTGGGTGCCGCGAACCGACGACCCGGCGACCAATTGCGCCCGACTCTGGCCCCGTACCGGACCGCCTTGACGCCCACTTGACCCCCTCCGGAGAGCTTGGGTCTCGAAACCCGAACCGAGGTCACAATGCGCGGCCTGATCTGCGGCACACTGACGTCAGCCCTTATTGCCTGCGGCGGCCCGGACATCACCCAACCGACGATTGCCACCCGCATCTCCGCGGTCGCTGGGAGTGGTCAACGTGCCGCCGCTTCAACCGCGGTGACCACACCCCCGTCGGTGCAGGTCGCCGACGCGCCGGGGAATGGCGTGGCCGGGGTCGCGGTGACCTTCGCGGTGGCCAGCGGTGGCGGCATGATCACCGGCGGTAGCGCAACCACCAATCCCAACGGCATTGCCGCGGTGGGTAGCTGGACCTTGGGATGGGGCCCGAACGCGCTCACCGCGTCGGCCAGTGGGTTGAGCGGCAGCCCGGTCACCGGCTCCCTCGCCGTGGGCGTAGTCAACGGCAGCCTCTACGCGGTCGGCGGGGGTGGCGATGGTCCCGTATTGCTCAATACGGTTTATGCATATGACCCGACCTCCAACACCTGGTCAACCAAAGCCCCGATGCTGACGGCACGCTCCGGGCTTGGGGTGGGCGTCGTCAATGGCATCCTCTACGCAGTGGGAGGGGACAATGGCGAGCCTCTCACAACGGTCGAGGCGTATGACCCGGCCACGAATAGCTGGACGACCAAGGCCCCGATGCCGACGCCACGCTATTTTCTCGGGATCGGTGTGATCAGCGGCCTCCTCTACGCCGTCGGGGGGCAACGTGGCCCCGCCGACGGGCAACGTCCTTACGCCACCGTCGAGGTGTACCAGCCGTAGTCGAGCACACCGTTCGGCTTCTCCGACGAGACTCCGATGCCCTTTGGGCCTGCTCTCTATATCCGTCGTCTCTTCCTCCAGGCCATTGGTGCGTGGCTGCTGGTTCGAGCGCTCTACGTTGCACTTGCCCTTCTGGCGGGGCTGCCTGAACCGTTCAGCATCACGCTGCGATCTGTGATGTTCCTGGCGGTGCTCGTCGCCGGCGTGACGTGGCTCGATCTCCGGCGCCGTAACCTGACCGTCCTCCTGCCTGCGCTCGGCATCCCAGTTGGTGCGATCATCGGCGCCGCCGCGGGCCTGGCGATCGCGGCCGAGGCGGGCTTGGCCCTCGCCCTCCGATGACCGTCCTGGAGCTGGACTCGATCGGAGTGAGCTATGGCCTGCGGCGCGTCCTGACCGCCGCTTCCCTCCGCGCGCCGGCCGGGCGAGTCACCGCGCTGGTCGGTCTGCAGCCCCTCGAACACGGCACCGTTCGGCTCGGCGGCAAGCACTATCGTCGCCCGCGTCTGGCCACCTTGGCCCGCGCCGGCCTGTTCTACCTTCCCGCCACGAACATCCTTGACCCGTTTATCGCCGTCCAGCGACAGCTGACCGCGGTCAGCCGTTATTTCGGCGGGCCGCGGATTCCCGACCTGCTGGCGCGGTTCGGCCTCGCCGGTGTGGCGACCCAGGCCCCAGCATCACTTTCGGGCGGCGAGCTGCGACGGGCCGAGCTGGCATTGGCGGCAGCCCGACACCCCACCTGCCTCGTGGCCGACGAGCCCTTCCGCGGCCTTGACCCGCGCGACATCGAGGTGCTCGTGGATGCGATTCGGTCGATCGCGGCGGGCGGAGCCGCGGTGGTCGTCACCGGACACGAACTCGCAGCCTTGCGGCAGGTGGCGGATGGAGTCGTGTGGTGCGTGGCGGGGACCACGCACGAGTTCCCCGAGGCATCCGGGGCCTGGGCCGACGCGCAAATGCAGCAGGAGTTCCTCGGACCGGCCCACTTCGCCACTCGGTCTGCCTCACCCACAATCGAGCTGGATGGGGGCGCGGGCCCCTAGTGGCGAAGTCGCGGCCGCACCCTAATGTTATGAGAGGGCCGGTGCGGCGCCCACCCAGTGAATGTTTCGTCGTTAGGCCCACCAGAGGAGGACGTTGATGCAGGTCGACGCTACCTTCAAGCCCGCCGACAGAGCCGGGTGGCGCGCGTGGCGGCCACCGACATCTGGCTCCTACTCGGGGACCGTCCCGAGGAGGTCGGCCTGTCAGATCTCGACTTGGTGGAGGAGGCGATCTGCTTCGGCTGGATCGACGGCGTCCAGAAGCGCTACTCAGACCATGAGCGCGCCCAGCACCTGACGCCCCGGAAGCCGCGAAGCACCTGGACGGAGCTGAACAAGGAGCGTGCTCGACAGCTGATCGGGCTCGGACTGATGACCCATTCCGGGCATCTGGAATGATGGAGGACGCCTCGGATGACTCCCGAACGCGGCACAAGTTGCTCGTTCGAGGCGATTGTCCGGCGGTCCTCCGCTATTGACGATCTTGGAATCTTCGGCTCACGTTATGCCGGCACGGACCGCTCGGCCGCGATCCGATCACGAGAGGCCTCGACCTTGATGTAGTGGAGGACCGCCGGCGCGAGAATCATCCCCGGAATGCCCATGAGTCGTTCTCCGATGACCAGGCCAAGGAGCGTGAGCCACATCGGGTTCTTGATCCGATCCCCGATGATCTTGCTGTTGAGGAAGTACTCGCCCTTGTGGACGATGACGAGAAACGCGAGCGCGATGAATGCCATCCTCGGCGAGATCGTGAACCCGACACTGACGATCAGGCTGTTGCTCATCAAGTTCCCGACGATCGGGAGGAGGCCGAGAAGGAAGGTCAGCCCGGCCAACACCGGGGCATACGGGAAGGAATTCCAGAACAGGAAGACGGTGGTGATCGACGCGTTGATGAGCGAGATGATGATCTGGGCACCCATCACGGCCTTGAAGCTCTGATAGAACAGGCGAAACCGGGCCACCACCTCGAGAAAGGTCTGACTGTAGAGATTGTCCTGCCCGGTGACGGGATCCGCTTCAGGCTCGACCCGAGTATTGAGGAACACACTGGCTGAGACCACCGACCCAATCAGGAACAGGACGATGGCCCGGAGGATCTCCCCGGCATACTTCCCAACGCTGGCAATCTTGCCCTCGATGAACCGAAGGGCATCGGCCTTGAGGGCCGCGTAGTCATAGCCTTCGGGCAGCTCGATGCCGCGACTATCGGCAAAAGCCAGAATCCGAGGGATTGACTCCTCGGCGATCTTGGGCACCGTCGTCGCAGCGGCCCGAGCAAAGGCGAAGAAACCATAGCCCGCCGCGGCGATCAACAAGACGAACAGGACCACGCCCACCCATTTCCGGCCCCTGAGCGTGAGGCGCTCCAGCGCGAAGTAACCGAATAGCCCGGTAAGGAGAAGGACGGTCAGGTTGAGCCACCCCACCAGCACCAACCCAGCCGTCATGAGCGCGAAGGAGAAACGCTTGGGGGCGGGCATCGGGGAAGCGGTCATAGATCAGTTCAGTCAACCAGAGTGTCGAACGGGGCTGGCGCCCGTTTCCGGCGGCCGGACGGGTGGCAAGAGGCAGTCTAAGGGGATTGGCGCCCCTCTCGCTAGGCTCGGCTTCCGCCGACCCGCCGAGGAGTCTATTCAGGGAAGCACGGACTGAGCGGGATTCCGCTCCAGTGCAACGACCGCTGCACGCTGGAGCCGCCGCACCTCTCCGTCGGGTGAAATCCGTCCGTCGCCTCCCCCAGCCCGCGACGTCCTCGATCCGTTGGTCGTCCTGGCCAAAGGTGGTGCTTAAGAGTTCGCTGTGTCCGATGATGGCCGTGAGCAGATTGTTGACGTCGTGGGCCACTCCGCCGGCCCCCGCGGGCCCACTCAACATCGCTCCCTCTACTGGGTCGTCGAGATGCAACAGCTCCGCGGCGGCCGGATTGACCAGCGAAAACCGGCCGTCCGGCCCGACGATCGCGATGCCGACCTTCAAGTGAGCGATCGCGGCCCGGAACCGGGGCGTGTTCCGCTCAGCCTCGAGGGCCCGGGCGAGGACCACCGCTTGCCGTTCGGCAAGGCGCTCGCGAATGAGGATCAGCAGCGTGACGAACCCGGCCAGAGCAAGGACCTTGTCGGGCACGGCGTTCAGGGCCGGGATGGGCGAACGCCGGTATCCTTCCGCGACCCAGACCAACCCGACATACCCCACCAGGTAGAGTGCGTCCGGCCAGTCGAACGGCAGCTGGGTGGAGGATTTGCGGCTCCCAGATCCGCGCGATGAGCGAGGCCGGCTCCAACACAGCCGCCTGGGCCACCCGCTCCACCGCTTCGCGATACTGCCCGAGGGGCCCGGCGAGCAATGCATACCAGCCCCAGCTCGTCGCCACCGTCGAATCGAGCGCCAGCGCGTGACGGAAGCTCTCGTCCGCCAGGGGAACCTCACCCAGCAGTGAGTATCCATACCCTGCTTGGCTCCGCTCCGCTCGCCTCTTACGTTTGAACCGTCCCCCAAGGATATCGCTCGATGCCCCGGTATCAGTTCGACCCCACGTTAGGCGATCGGGTCTTCGACCTGCTCGACCTGGCCTTCCCCGGCGTGCGGGCGGCTCGCGCCAACGGCGAGGCCTTTGGATCTCGCTGGGAAGCCGCCTCGACGCCGTTCGTGATCGAGGATGCCGGCCGGGTCATCAGCCACGTCGGGTTGATCCCGATGCCCCTCTGGGTCATGGGAGCTCCCCTATGGTCCGGCGGGATCCACGGGGTGGCTACCCATCCCAACTGCCGTCGGCGCGGCTACTTCCGATCGGCCCTGGAGGCGGCGCTCACGGCCGCCGAGGGGCGGTTCAACACCCTCCTCCTCACGACCTTGCACCGCGAATACTTCGAGCCGTTCGGGTTTCGGGTTGTGCCGGAATCGGTCTTTCGGTTCCGGCCACCCGGACCCGTGCCCGCCGTGCCGAGCCGGCTCGTGGATCTGGGACGGCCCGACGACCTCCGGATGATGCACCGGCTGTTGGCCGACCGAGCCCCGGTGTCGGACGTTCTTGGCGTGGGGCCGGAAACGGCCTCGTGGGCGTTCTACGAATGTCAGAGCCCGATCCGGTATCTCCCGAGCCGGGACGCGGCCGTGATCGGCCACCTGGCGGACGGGGTCCTCCGGCTGTATGACGTGATTGGACCGGCGATTCCCCCGATCGACGCGATCATCGGGGCGTTCGGCGCCCCGATCGGCGAGGTGGTGTGTTACCTAACGCCCGACCGGCTCGGCGCCGGATTCGCGGCCGAGCCGCACGACCTGACGGGCGGACCCGAGGCACTGGAGCCGGGCAGCCCTGACTTGGTCTTCATGGTGAAAGGGCCCTTTCCCGCTGAAGGCCGGCCGCTGATGCTGCCGCGGCCGGCCCGCTGTTGACCCGCCGTTAGTCCCGCACCGGCAAAACGCTGGGCACCCGGGCCGGAACCAGTCTCGCGAGGCCGCCGAGAGTAGCCAACACGTTGTTGTAGTGCCGCACGACGGCCTCGAGGGTGGGATCGGGGCCACTATGAAAATACGGGGCCGTCAGTTCGACGTTCCGAAGCGGCGCCACCCGGAATGCGAAACGCCAGAAGCTGTTACTGTCGTGCTCGCCGCGCCCCAAGTCGGGCGGCGGTTGGACCCGGCCCCCGGATCCGAGGGGCGCGCCGACGTTCGCAAACGTCTCTGCGCAGCGGAAGCGGCAATGCCTAATGACCCGCGATCCAATCCCACTGGGCAGCCGCCCGGGCCACCGCCCGCTCGACGTCGGCGGGCAGCAACATCCGCCGCTTCACCAGCTCGCCGGCGGCCTCCCGGGCGCGAGCCAGATAGGCTTCCCGATTGCGATAGAGACTGGCGAGGCTCGGCCGCGGATCGCGGGCCGCCTCCCGGTCCGCCTCGGTCCGCGGAAGTGGCAGGAAGGTACCGAGAATCCGGGTCATCTCCGTGGTGTGATCCCCTGCTCCCACCGGGGGCCGAAGTCGAGCCGATCGGCCTGGTGCACCACGGTGGGCCGTCCCAAATCGGGAATGTTCGGTAACCGGAGCGCCCCAAGGGTCACCAGGTCGCCGCGGTCGATCCGCGGATACGCGGAGGCCGGTGGCTCCACACCCTTTTGGACCCAGTCGACCAGGCTCACCAGCAGGGCCCGACCCGGCAACCGATAATCCAGGGGCTCGCTCCGATAGGCCCGGGACCCCGGATGCCGAGCCGTTTCCGGCGGCGGGAACGGCCCCGGCACGTGCTGTCCTCCGGCAAGGTGATAGATCCGCTCGTTAGGCGGGATCACGATGTCCCGCGCCCCGGCCGCGGTGGTGTGGATGGCAGACGCCGCCCGACCCCAGTACTCGTAGCCGGTGTTGGTTTGGAACACCTTGGGAAGATTGGCCGGGTCGAACTGGTGAGCGTAGAGCCCATCGCTCATGCCGGTCACCGGATCGGTGTCGGTGGTGCTCGCGAACGGGAACAGGTCGGTCGGGTAGAAGAAGGCGTCGAACCGGTGGCCGTCGCGCGACGGCTGGGCAAACCGGTGATTGAAGCTGCCCCGCCCCGCACCCGCCACATGGATCAAGAGACCGTCGAAGACCTTCCGGCCCCGCTCGTCGGTATTGAACCCCTGGTAAAGAAAGTGACGGAGGAGCCGGCCGGTCTGCGAGACGCCGACCCCGATCGCGTGTTTGGCGGGGAACGGGCTTTCGCGATCGTACTTGGCGTTGCTCATGGCATCGCGAATGACCGCGAGACCCAAACCCGCCACTTTCGGATTGCTGCTCCGATAGACCAGCTCGTAAATCTTGCCGGGCTCGAAGCCCTGTTCCCGGTAGATCGAGCGGGGGTGGTCGACCGGAGCCCCGTTCACCTCCCGGGCAAACCGCCATTCGGCCCGGGGCACCACGTGTCGCGAAGCATACCGCCCGCTCCGAACCGTCAAGACGTTGTCGGACCCGGCAGGATCGAGGACCGGGTAGGCGAGGTGACTGCCGTGAGCCAGGCCGAGCGACCGGACCGGCGCGGGAATGACCCAGTCGGCCCGCACCAGCCCAGTGAGCGGCGACCCGTTGGCCTCGGTGGCGGTCGGAGCCTCGAGGCCGAGCCGGAGCAGGAGGCCGTCACCCAAATCCTCGGCGGTCGCCGGGTGCGCCGCCATGGTCCCGAAGTCAAAGAGACTCGCGAGGTACTTGAGACCCCGGTTCGACACCTCAAACAATGCCACGCCGTCTTGGGGTCCCAGCTTGGGGCGGAGCGCCGCAAAGTCGGCCCACGCCTCCACTTTCAGAGCCGGATTGCGAGGGGCCCGGTCGAGATCGACGATCCGGGCGTTGTAACGATTGGCGGGGTCGACCGCGAAGAGGATCCGTCCTTCGATCAACTCATAGGGGCCGGCCGGACCGAACGACCGGCCACCGGCCACGTCAACTCGCCGGGAAATTTCGACTCGAACCACCTCGGCGCGGACCGATCGAGAAAGCCCCGCGACCGCGACGACGATGCCGAGCCCGAGCCGGATCGGCCGGGCGCTATACATAGGTCAGCCAGCCGGCCTTCCGACGGGCCTTGAGCGCGGCAAACCACCGGCACGGCAGGTAGAGGATCGCAATGACCACCGCAAACACGAGGTACAGCAGCGGCAAGCTCCACTGATACCCCGCCGGCAACTCGGGCGGCGCCATCGGATGGTTGCCGAAAAGCCAGGGCGACACGGCCCCGGTTCGGACCACCGAGACCACCATGGCCGCGAGGTGAATCAGCGGGATATGGAGCAGATAGTAAAACATCGGGACCCGGCCGAAGGTCGTCAGCATGCCGGCCAACCACCCGCGCGCCCGCTCGGCCATCGGCAACAGAGCGATCCCCGGCCCGAGGGTCATCAACAGGAACAGAGCGGAGGCCGGGTACTTTCGCTGGCCGAGGAGCCGGAAAAGCATGGGAGGCGCGTTCTCGCCGGCCGGCTGCAACGCCACCGTTAGGCCCGCGGCCGCCAGAAACAACGCCGTCGCCCCAAGGCCGATTCGGAGACAGAGGCGCCGCCGGTCCTCCGGCGAGCGCACCATCACCGTGCCGAACGCATAGCCGGCCGCCATCACACCGACCCAGGGGACGATCGAGTAGAGGACCGCAATCGATGCTCCGCCGCTGCCGAGGGCGACCGGGCCACCGAAGTAGAGAAACTGAAACAGGCCCCGGACGGCCGTCGCCGACTCAGGGACGGCGGAACCGGCCAGGCCGACCAGTGGCTGCAGAAAGATCAGCACCAGGCCAACCACGGCGATGGTCCGCGGCTGGAACCGGATCAGGCCGGCCAACAGGACCATGCACCACCCAAGCATCCAGATGACCCCCGCCAGGACGTAGTGGGGGTAGTCGAAGTTGAAGGTCCACAGGAACCGGAGGACCGTGAGTTCGAGCACCACGAGGAACAATCCCCGGGTCACCAAGAAACGCGACATGGCGGCGAGGTCGGCCAGCTTCCGGGCATGGAGGAATGCGGCCGTGCCCGCGAGGAAGGCAAAGGCCGGCGCCGAGAAATGGGTGACCCAGCGAGTGAAGAAGATTCCGGCGGTTGGCCCGCCGGCCGGCAGGCCCGAGTAGACCCTAACGTGATCGATGGCCATCAGCAACATCACCGCACCGCGCACGAGGTCCAACGAGTTGATTCGAGGGGTTTCGTCAGGCATTCTCTACGATGGCGCCTAAAGTGTGGCGGCGCAAGCACAGGACTCTGACGAAACCCGGCTGCCCGTTCAGGTATCATATGGATAAGTGACACCGTGAGCGCCCGAATGGTACGACCAGCGTTGTTCATTGCCACGATCGCCGGCCTGGCAGCCCGGCCACTCTCTGCGTGCGACCCGGCGTGGCTTCCTTCGGTCCGGCTGCCGGGCACCGCCATCATGGTGGTCCGGTTCAGCCATGACACCGTCGCCGATCTGGTCCGGCCGCGGTTCAACCCGGAGCGGGCGACGGCCTTCGAAGGATACCTGAGCCTCAGGAGACGAACTTCCTACGGTCAACGGGCCACCATTGACGCCGTCGATGGCCGGTCCCGGTGGCGGCCCCCTGCCGGCGCGGCGGTGATCCTGGTGCCCTGGGAGTTCGGCCCAGACTGCGAACCGTTCCCGTTCAGCCAAACTGCGAAATGGGCCCAGGCGGAGGTCCCATCGGTGGTTACCGGATGGCTGCGACCCAAGGCCGGTTGGATCGGCGGCGTCCCAACATTGGACGTTGAAAAGGCAGGGTTCGAGCCGCGGTGGGTCGACCACGATCCCCGATGGCCTCATGACCGACGCGATATGATGTCCGCCCTTGAGTACCTGACCTTCGTCCAGATCCTGCCGACCCGGGCCGAGTTCGAGCGCCGGCCCGCCGAGGTCCGGCGACGGATCGATTCGTGGGCTTTGGCCCACCCGGCCCTCGCGACCAAGGAGCCTGGGGCGACGATCCTCGCGAACCTGCGACGCCTCCAGTAGAGCTCCACTGCTTGCGCTCCGCGAGCCCCAGGCTAACCTTCCGGTGGCCCACCCGGTGTCTCCCTCACCACGGTACCGCCCCATGACCCTCGACTCCGAACTGCTGGCGACGGTCGAATCCGTCGATCTCCTCAAGCGGCAGGAGCTTTAGATCACATGCAACGTCGGGACTTCGTGGCGCAGGCCTCGGTCACGCCGGCACTGGCCGGCATCCAACTGGACCGTTTCCGGGCCTCCAAACTCCAGCGGGTTGGGATCCAGCGGTTCCCGATGGTTCATGTCAAGGACATGGGCGCCAAGCAGGAGATGGTTGACCTCGGGGCCGGGACAATCGACTTCCGGACCATCTTTGCCCGCGGCGCCGGCATCGAGCACTATTTCGTCGAGCACGACGAGCCCAAAGACTCGCTCGCGTTTGCCAAGCGGGCCGCGAACTACCTCAAGAACCTGAGCTACTGAGCGAGGTGCCCATGAATCAGCGCGATCGTCACGGGCTCACCAGACGGCAGGCCGTGTCGGCCCTGGCCGGCGCCGCGGCGGCGCTCTCCCAGGCGGGCCAAGCCTCGGCGGAACCCCGACCTCCGGTCACCCTGCCGCCGTTACCCGGCCAGCTGAAGCAGTCGGTTTGCCAATGGTGCTACGACGGGATGCCGCTCGACGACCTTTGCCGCAACGCCCGGGACATGGGCCTCAAGTCGGTCGAGCTCCTCGGCGAAAGGCAGTGGGACACGGTCAAACGCTACGGGCTGACCTGCGCCATGGCCAACGGCCCGACCACGATCGCCATCGGATTGAACCGGCCGAGCGAGCACGACCGGTTCGTCACGGAATCGGAACGGCTCCTTCCGATGATTGCCGAGCGGGGCTTTCCGAACATGATCGTGTTCTCAGGCAACCGGGGCGGAATGGCCGACGGCGAAGGCCTCGACCACTGCGCCAAGGCGCTGGCCCGAATTGTTCCGGTGGCCGAACGTTATGGGGTGACCGTGCAGATGGAACTCTTGAATAGCAAAGTGGACCACCTCGACTACCAGTGCGACCACACCCCCTGGGGCGTCGCGCTGGCCAAGCGGGTCAACTCGCCCCGGTTCAAGCTGCTCTACGACATCTACCATATGCAGATCATGGAAGGCGACGTGATCCGGACCATTCGGGACAACGCCGCCTACCTCGGGCACTTCCACACCGGGGGTGTCCCCGGCCGGAACGAGATCGACGAGACTCAGGAACTCAACTACCATCGGATCATGGAGGCGATCGTCGATATCGGCTATCAGGGATACGTCGGACAGGAGTTCATTCCGAAGCGGGATCCGATGACCTCGCTCCGCCAAGGGATGAAGATCTGCGATGTGTGATCACGATCCCATCGGCACCTTATCTAGCACCCCGCTCGTGAGAGGTACCCTACCATGACCGTCGTCATCGTCGTCATCGCCTTGGTGGCCGCCCTGTTCTTGTTTGCCGCGACCCGGCCGAATACGTATCGAGTCGAACGGACGGCAACTATCAAGGCGCCGCCCGACAAACTCTTTGCCATGCTCAACGATTTTCACGAATGGCCGGGCTGGTCGCCGTGGGAGAAGCTTGACCCGATGATGAAACGGACTCACACCGGGCCTCCGAGCGGCCCGGGTGCCGTCTATGAATGGGACGGCAACAAAAAGGCGGGTGCCGGCCGGATGGAGATTGCCACCGCAACCCCTGGCTCGAAGGTTGTCATCAAGCTCGACTTCCTGAAACCATTCGAGGGTCACAATGTCACCACCTTCACTCTCGGGGCATCGGGGGCGACGACGACGGTCACCTGGGTCATGGACGGCTCCGCCAACTTCATGCTCAAAGTCATGGGCCTATTCATGAGCATGGATAAGATGATCGGCAAAGACTTCGAAGCCGGTCTCGCCAACCTGAAGAGCCTGGCCGAGCGGTGATGGCCAAAACGATGCACCAGGCCTCCGGCCTAAGGGACCGATAATGCAGATCGAAGAATTTGCGGTCGAACGGTGGATGGACCGGTACGAAACCACCTGCCGCTACAACCTGGCTGAAACCTGCGTCGAGTCGCTGACCGTTCACGAGTTGCTCGAACTCGCCGGCAAGCAAGCGACCATTCTCGACGAGCTCCTGCCGATGAAGCTGACGTACGGCGCCATCGAGGGGTCCGACCGGTTGCGCGGCCTCGTTGCCTCGATGTATGCGTCCCAGCGTACGGCCAACGTGGTGATCACCCACGGAGCGATCGGCGGCAACGCGCTGATTTACCAGACCTTGATCGAACCGGGCGACGAGGTCGTGACCCTGGTGCCGATCTACCAGCAACACTACTCAATCCCCGAAAGTCTCGGCGCCACGGTCAAGCTCCTCCACCTTCGGGAGACGAACCGCTTCCTGCCCGACCTCGATGAGTTGGCATCGCTGGTCACGACGCGCACCAAGGTCATCGCCCTCAGCAACCCGAACAACCCAACCGGGGCATTGATGGACCGCCCAATACTTGAGGCGATTGCCCGGATTGCCGACGGGGTCGGGGCCTATGTGCTCTCCGACGAGGTCTATCGCGGAACCGACCAAGAGGGCAGCGGCACGACCGAGTCGATGGCCGACCTGTATCGGCTGGGGATAAGCAGCGGGAGCATGTCCAAGGCCTTCTCGCTGGCGGGGCTCCGCCTCGGCTGGATCACGGGCCCCACCGAGTTGATTGGACGAGTCGGCCGGCACCGAGACTACAACACCATCAGCGTCGGCATGCTCGACGACCATTTCGCGGCGATCGCCCTCGACAACCGGGACAAGATCCTGGCCCGAAGCCGGGCCATCGTCCGGAGCAACCTTCACGTCCTCGATCGGTGGCTCGCGACCGAGCCGTCGCTGTCCTACGTCAAGCCACGATCGGGAACAACTGCGGCGGTGAAATACTCCGAGCCGGTGTCGTCCGAGGCTTTTTGCGTTCGTCTCGTCGAAACCAAAGGGGTCATGTTCACCCCGGGAAGCGCCCTCGGCATGGAAGGCTACGTCCGGATCGGATACGCCAATAACCGAACCGTCCTGGAACCGGGCCTCGCCGAGGTATCCCAGTACTTGAACTACGGCGCCCTGGTGTAGCGGGCGTCGAAGCTGACGCTCCAGGTGACCCCGCCGTTCGACGAGGTCTCGCCGTAGTATCGAACTTGTTGCTCGGTCAGCCGGCTCCAGCCGTACCGGCTGGTGGCTGATTCGTTCAGAATCATCGACCCATCGATCAGCGTACCCTTCAACACCAGCCGGCCGTTCTGGGAATCAACGTAGGTCTGATGCCATTGCTGGGTCGTCGGGTCGTACACGCTGATACTCGCCCCACGGGTACCGAGTTGATCGAGGAAGTCCTCGCGGATCACGCAGCCGGTGGCGTCCTTGGTGATCCGGTTGGTCCCAGGTGACGAGTTCGGCGCCGTGAATGCCCAGGTCCCCAGCCAGAAATCGAACTGTCGGCTTACCGCGGCCGTACAAGGCGCTGTCGGCCCCGGCCACCGGACGCCGAAGGTTCCGGCTTGGGTAACATCGACGGCGCTCGAGTCGGCCGCGGCCGTGGTTGTCGCACCGGCCACCGCTGACCAGGTAGTTCCCTCGAGCCGCTGGACCGCCAGCTCGGCCTCCGGCACCCCGCTCGGGCGGCGCCCATCTTGATACCGAATCGACAACTTGGCGGCCTGGGCGAAGGCCGTACTGGCGGGGCCGATCGTGTACACGGCCCGGGTTCCGCTCGGATCGAGCGGAACCCCTGTGGCCGGCAGGAGGGTCAGATCGACCGCGTTCGCCAGGGCGCCCGCCGGTACGGTCAACACGGCCAGTCCGTCAGCCGAGCGGACCACACCGCCGGCCGGACCAATCCCCGAGACCGGGTTCGGATCAGACGAGCCACAGGCCGACACGACCACGGCGAAGGTTACCACCTGAACGGCGAGCTGGTTCCGCACTGGATCTCCTGAGTTCGTGGGTGACGGATCGTTGCCAACACCCCAATATTCCGCCAACGATCTGCCGGGGTGTGCGGGATCTGTGCGTTTCGGGTTCGCAGTGTTCACGTTTGGTGCGAAGGCCGGGATGCGATTTGATCCTGATGCCGAGGGACCCACTATTCGTGATGTTTAGACGGGTACTATCCGTGGCGGGGCTCGCCCTCGCCACTCAGTGCACCGACCCCGGCGAGCCGGCGCCGGACCGGATCGTTCGTGATGCCGGGGCTTGCCGACATGCACACCCACATGCTCGATCGCGATGAACTCCTGCTCTACCTCGTTAACGGCGTCACCACCATTCGGAACCTCCACGGCCTCAACCGGCACTTGGCATGGCGGGACAGCTTGGAGCGGAATCTGATGGCCGGGCCGCGGCTCTTGACCTCGGGACCAATCCTCGACGGCGACCCGCCGACTCGGAGCACCAACGTCGTCCTCCGCACCGAAGCCGAGGCGGAGGCGGCGGTGGTGGACCAGGCCACTCGCGGGTTCGACTACATCAAGATCTACGACAACCTCCCACGCGGCCTGTATCAGGCGATCGGGCGGGCGGCGACGGCCCGGGTCTCGACGTCATCGGCCACCTGCCGACCCCAGTTGGGCTCAGCGGGCTATTCGAGGATCGGGTGCAGAACGAGGTTCAGCATCTGGAGGAGTTTCTACCCTTCGTCGCGGACGGACGCGATCCGACCTTGGTCGATTCCATCGTTCGCGGCCTCAAGCGCGAGGGAATCGTGGTGGTGCCGACGATCTCGGTGTTTACGAGCGCGCGCGACCAGGCTGAGCACTTAAGCCAGCTCCGTTCCCGCCCTGAGATGGCGTATGTCAATCCCGCCGCGGAGATCGAACGGTATCGCCGCACGGTGGGATTCTTTGAACGGGACTTCCTGCCCAGGCTCAAGGCCGCCGGGGTACCGATCGTTGCCGGCACCGACGCGCCGGTGGCCATGGTCATCCCCGGATTTGCGATCCATGACGAGCTGGCGAGTTACGTCGCGGCCGGCTTTACCGCGATCGAGGCGATTCGCACCGCCACCACGAGTGCGGCCGGGGTGATCCCCTCTCGGACCGGGCTCCAGCGGTTCGGAACCGTGACAGCTGGGGCGCCTGCCGACTTACTGGTCTTGTCCGCCAATCCGCTGGTTGACATCGGCAATCTCAAACGGCGGATCGGGGTCATCGCGCGGGGCCGATGGTACTCGGCCGTGCGGCTCCAGCGAAGCCTCGACAGCTTGGCTACGTTCTACCAAGGCCGCTGAAGGGACACCCGGCTCCGGGCCACCTTGACGGGGCGAGTGGCTTAACGTTGGTTCAACCATGATAAAAGTCGTCAACGGGACCATGAAACCGTGGAAGGTTCCCGGCCTCCCCATCGCGGTTGTCCGAGGCGACTCCGTGATCATGGCCAACGGATGACCTCGTCGACCGGCTCGACCGCCAGGGAGCGGGAGGATCTCGCCGGGATTCTGGAGTTTCTTCGAAACGCCGAACGCCTCAAGACGACTCTGCGCAGTGCCCACACGTCGGCCGGCCGGCAGGAGAGCGTCGCCGAGCACTCCTGGCGCCTCTGTCTGATGGCTCTGGTCGTCGGCCGTCGGACGCCCGACGTCGACCTGGGCCGCCTGCTCGCGATCTGCATCGTGCACGACCTCGGCGAGGCCATCAGCGGCGACATCCCGGCCCCCGAGCAGAGCCGCCGGCTGGCCGCCGACCCTGGTGCGGGCAAGGCGACCCAGGAGCGGCAGGACCTGGTGGCGCTGCTGGCCCCGTTGCCCGCCCCCATCGGTCAGGAAATCGTCGCTCTGTGGGACGACTACGAGGCGGCGGCCTCGCCGGAGGCCAGCCTCGCCAAGGGGCTCGACAAGCTCGAGACGATTCTCCAACACACCCAGGGGGCCAACCCGCCCGGTTTCGACTACCGTTACAATTTGGACTACGGGCGCCGATACACGGCGAGCTCTCCGATCCTGGCGGTGCTTCGCGCGATACTCGACCAGGAAACCGAACGCCGAGCGAGTGAAGCAGACCATCCGGTGCCCCCCGAGAACTTCATCGTCGCTGCCATCGACCCCGACCGGCACGGTCCCGATCAGCCCGAACCGGTGAGCCCCGACGAACAGTGGCCCGAAGCGCCGGATCAGAAGATGTAGCGAAACCCGGCCTGCATCTGCCTCGGATCGCCGAAACCTGACCGAATCGTACCGTCGAAGTTCAGGAACAGGCCCGTCGCGGCGGCGTCCTTGAAGTTGTCGGCCCCGGTGACATTGAAGACCTCGACGACCGCTTCCAGCGCACCGCGAGGGCCGGTACGGAACGGCCGTGAGATCCGCAGATCCCAGGTGAAGTAAGCGTTGTCCTTCCGCAGCGTATTCCGCTTGAGGATGGTGCCGTTGGCGCAGATGCGGTCCGCCTGGCTCACGGCCCGGGTCCCGTTCGCCGCGTTACCGACGCACTTCTCGGACACCGGCTGGGCCGAGTAGTAGCTTACCCGGTTGTTCAGGTAGATGTTGCCCGGTACCTTCGCGAGGACCCAGCCGTTGACCCGGTGCCGCTGGTCGCGGTCGGACCAGTTGTACTCGGGCGCGAGATTGTTGGCCTTGGCATACCGGAACGAGAAGGGATCGCGCTCGTTGTCGTCATCCGACTTGTCGAAGCCCAGAGTGTAGTTCACCTGAAACTGGAGGTTCGGATTGGACGCCTGGGCCAGCCCAACGGTAAAGCCACTGTAGCGGGACTTGCCGGTGGCTTCGACCACCGTGAGGTCGCCGATCCCGTTGCCGCCCGCCAGGCCGGTCGCCCACGGGCTGCCGAACACGGCGTCGTTCCGGTTCAGGAACCGGGTCAGGAAGTCGGTCCGAGCGTGGGTGTAGGCCACTGAGGCGCGCAGGCCGCTCGAACCGATCGCCTGGTCGAACGAGACCGACGCACTGAAGGTGCGAGGGTTCCGGAACTTCCGGTCCATGACGAACACGCCGGGCTGGAACGGCCCGCCGCTGGGTGCCGGGAGCAATTCGCCGTACTTCGGCGGCGCACCCAGGATGCTGGTCAACCCGCTGTTTCGGAACAGCGTCTGGCCGATCGAGCCATTGGTGCTCCGGATCGACGCGAGGTTCAGGCCGGGAATCCGGGCATAATAAATCCCGGCGCTGGCCCGCAGCATGGCGCGACCATTGTCCTTCGGATCCCACGCCAGGCCGAATCGCGGCTGGAACATCTTCCGGTCCGAGTGGATGGTCCCGTCGGACGGGAAGGTGTAGGTGCCGGTGCTGTTGGTGACCGTCTTGCCGATCAACGGAGCGAAGAATACCTCGCCGGCCGGTGTCTGAGCCGCCGGCAGCCCCTGCATCTCCCAGCGGAGGCCGTAGTCGATGGTGAGGTTGCTCTTCGGCTTCCAACTGTCCTGCAGAAAGAAGGCGAGTTCATTCACCGGGATGCTCTGGGTGCCCGCTTGCTCGACCGTCCGCCCGCCCACGCCCGCCTGCTGCAGATAGAGGAGCACCGGCCCGGTGATGGTGCTGCCGCTGGGACAGCTCCCGGTGGTGCTGCTCGAACCGTTTGAGCACTCGACATACGTGTTGCCGAAGCGAACGAAATTGAGGAAGCCGTTGACCGAACTGAATGCCATCCGGCCGTTGCCGAACCCGATGAAGGTCTGGACTTCCTCGGTCCGGTTGAACTCGCCGCCGACCTTGAAGAAGTGATTGCCCCGCACGAACGACACGTTGTCGAGGATCTGGAACCGGGTATCGTGCGACTGGACCGGCAGGAAGAACGGCATGCCGATCCGGAAACCAGTGAACGAGATATCGGTGTCCGGGAAGGGCCGCCCGGTCTTCGGGTTGCTCGGACCGGTGTAGGGCCGCGGTCGGTCCTCGCGTGCGAGCTGGAACCGGAATTCGTTCGCCACCGCGCTCGACAGGGCGGAGTTGATACTGCCGTTGACCGCGTGCGAATAGTCCT
This sequence comes from Gemmatimonadota bacterium, assembly GCA_043744895.1. GTDB lineage: Bacteria > Gemmatimonadota > Gemmatimonadetes > Gemmatimonadales > GWC2-71-9 > SHZU01. The sequence continues at coordinate 21,988 of JAYTTT010000014.1, forward strand.
TCTCGAGGCCATTGGCGCTGCGCCCCCACAGGTCGACGTCGAAGGTCCCGTTTTCCTGCCGCGAATTCGTGTAGTTGTACTTGAGCGACGCGCTCGTCTTCCCCGAAAGCCGGAAATCGAACTTCGCCATCAGGGCGTTGGCGTCGTTGGTCCGTCGGATCGAGCCGAACTCTCCGGCCAGCGCGCCGGCGAACGCGGTGTCGGTCCAGGCCCTGAGTGCGGGGTCGATCCCGACCCGGGTCTTCTGTTTGGTCTCCCGATAGACCTGCTGGTCGTAGGCGATGAAGAAGAACGCCTTGTCCTTCTTGATCGGGCCGCCGAGGGTGAAGCCGAACTGGTTCTGGGCGAAGTCCGGCTCCACGCTCGCAGACCCGTGGCTCAGGTTGGCCGAGACCACGTCGGACTTGCCGAAGTAGTGAACCGACCCCTTCAACGTGTTGGTGCCGGACTTGGTCAGGACGTTGACGAATCCGCCGCCCGAGCGGCCGAATTCCGCGCTGGCGCCCTGGGTGACCACCACCATCTCCTGAACGGCGTCGAGGTTGAACGTAAAAGCCGGCCGTTGGCCACCCCGCTGCTCGCCGAAGAATGGATTGTTGAAGTCAGCCCCGTCCACCGACACGTTGTTATGGATGCCCCGCTGGCCGCCGATCGATAGCTCGTCACCATCCGGCCCCTGCACGATGGCCGCGTTCGGTGTCAGCAGGGTCAGCGCGAGGAAGTTGCGGCCGTTGTTCGGCAGGCCGCGCGTCAACGTCGTGTCGAACCGGACCGCCGACGGGACGGGTGACTGGTCCGACTGCCCACGGTTGGCCGCCACCGTCAACTCCTGGAGCTGGACGGTCTGCCGGCTCAGCATGAAATCGGCCTTGGCTGATTCACCGAGGCGGACGACTACGCCCTTCCGAGTGGCCTGGCCGAACCCGATGGCCCGGGCGCTGATGTCGTACGTTCCCACCCGAAGCAGCGATGCCACATAGACGCCGCTCGTGTTGGTCGCAATCGAACGCTCAGCATTGGTCTCGAGGTTCCGCAGCACGATCACGGCCGAGGTGATCGGCGCGCCGAGCGAATCGGTGACGACACCGCGAACGAGACCGGTGGTCGCCTGGGTCTGCGCCCGCGCCGCGAGGGGAATGGCGAGGGCCAGCAACGCGACAATGAGTGAGGCGGGGCGAGGGCCTCTCTGACGCTGACCTCTCTGAGTCTGATCCGACGGCATCGGCCGAACCTTTCGGCAAGGGATAGGGAAGAACCGCTGCAAATGCGAAGCGACGCGAGAAACTACCGCCGAACGGTACCGAGGGCAATCGGCAGCTGACCCCACGGCACCAGCGACCCCCACCACCTGCCACCATTCGTTACATCCCTGGCATCTGATGCTGAACCAGCGACGGATCCACGGTGCCGGTGAAACACCGAATCGATGAGGCTGGACCAGCCACGTCGAGGAGCACGTAGTGGTAGACGCGGTTGGGAAACTCGGGTGTTGGGCTGGTGATCCCGTTGCAGCGGTCGAGCGACGCGGCGTCGATCCGGTTGCCGCTGTTGTCACGATCGCCGTAGATCGGATAGCCGTCGAAGGCTATGCCGATGATGTGTGAGGGGCCGCCGTTCTGGTCGACCGTCGCGGTGATGCACTTGGGAAGCGCATGGTAGTGGTACTGACCCATTGGCGTCGGGTGGCCGCTACAGCCATCAAGAAACCAGACGTCGGTCGCTCCAGTGCCCTTCACCGAGAAGTTCGACTGGGTGGCCACGGTCACGCCGTCCCCTTCAAATGGGTTGAACAGCGACGCCCCCGAGATCATCACCCCGATCACGCCGAGGTTGGCTGCCGTCGGAGACGAGGCCTTGGTCGGCGTGAGCGGGATATTGAAATCGTACCGCTGAGCCTGGGTGGGGTCGGCCACGGCCATTGAGTTCGCCGCCGACGGGATCCCGCCCCGGAGAGTGGGCACCGCGTACTCGACCTGCCGGGCATGGTTCGGGATCCCGTTCGAGACAAAGTGAAGCTTGCCATCGGCGTAGGTCACAGCGACGTTGCTACCCCATTGGGCTTGGCGGAACCCCACGGTCAGGTCGCCGGCGGAGTTGGCCTTGCCGGCATCAGTTGGGGTGTCGCCGCACCCGGGAATCAAACCCGCGACCAGACCAAGCATCCCGGCGGTCAGCTGTGCAGATCTCGCGAACATGAAAGACTCCTATCGATGAAGGTGCGTGCCGCGTTGGTGCTCGTTGGACATCGGGGCCTCTCATTCCATTCCACGCGAGAGCCGCCTCAGGGCCGTTTGGAATGGATCGGCCCGATCGATGGTCCAATGGTGAAATGATGGCGCCGCCCCTGAAGCCGATCGTTGGCCCATCCGATACCCAGCTCTTGGCGAACGCGCGGCGCGGCGATGACGAGGCCTTTGCCGCCCTCGTCCGCCGCTACCAAGAGCAGGTCGGACGGATTGCCATACGGATGCTCGGGCCGGGGGGCAGAGACGACGCCGAGGATGTGAGTCAGGAGACCTTCGTGCGGTTTCATCGCGGGCTCGACCAGTTCCGGGGGGATGCCGCGATCGGTACCTACTTAACCCGGATCACCATCAACCTGGCGCTCAATGCCCTGAAGCGGAGGCGGTGGCAGCTGGCTCGGTTCGTCCGGCGGGACGCCAACGAGACGGAGCCATCGGACGAGCTGGCAGTCGAGACCAGGGACGAGCTGGTGGCCGCCGAACAGCGGGCGGCGCTCGAAGCGGCACTGGGTCGGCTGGACGACCGACACCGGTCCGTCGTGGTGCTCCGGATTCTCGAAGGGTACTCCACCCAGCACACCGCCGATCTACTTGGGCTGCCAGGCGGTACCGTAATGTCCCGGCTGGCCCGGGGGCTGGCCAAACTGCAGCAAGACCTCGGGGCCCGAGGTATCGGAGCAATCGACCATGGATCGTGACGAGAAGATCCTGACAATCGTGTTAGGCGAAGCGACCGAGCCGGACCGGCTGGCCCACGAGCAGCGTCTGCAAACTGACCCGATCTACCGGGCGGCGTTCGCCCGCCTGGTCGCAACCCGCCGCGCCCTCGAGGCGCTCCCGGCCCCGGTCCTGGCGCCCGGATTCGACCGGCGAGTCGTGGCCGCGCTGCGAACCGGCTCTCCGGCCGAGGCGCTCAGTACGCCGATGAGCCGGCAGTTCTGGAGACTCGCCCCGGCCGCGCTGGTGGCGGCCGTGATCCTACTGCTCTTGGTCGAGCGGGGAGTCGGCCGCAACACCCCATCCACCCAGGACGACCTCGCAGCCTGGTATCCGCTCTCCACTGACCCAACCGCGAACCGATAGCCGGAGACAGGACCCGTGCAACCCTCATCGAAGTCGTTCCTCATGCTGCTCACCACACTCGGTCTCGGCGTGGTGCTCGGAGCTGCCGCTATGGCCGGCTTCCGACCGGGGGGACCCCTGCGCCCCCCACCAGGCGGAGGGCCAGGCGGATTCATCGAGCACATGGAGCGAACCATCCAGCCCCACGATGCGGCACAACGGGCCGCGATCCTGCCGATTCTGGAGGCGACCGACCGGCGGAACCGGACATCGGTCGAGTCGTCGCGAGCGGTAATGCGAGCCAATCTCGACAGCATGGTAGCGAACTTGGCGCCCCTGCTCGATGAGCGGCAACGGGGTCGCCTCGTCGAACTCACTCGCCGACTCGGCGATCCAAAGCGACCCGGGCCGGAGGAGGGCCCGCCGCCGCCGCGTTGACGCCACCCGCTAGCTCGCGAACTCACCATCGCTGGAACGCCCGCTAGGGAATCGCGGGACGAGGCGGACGACGAGCCAGGCGAACGGAGGGCGCCTCCACGATTGTTCGTTGCCCTCGACCCCTGGGCCCGACCGGCGCGGGGACTCAGCGGGCGACGGTGTATTCGCTCTGGACCAGGCCGGATGGGAACGAACGGGTGCCGACGTGCTGGAGCTTGAGGTCGCCGGCTAGCGGTCCGAACAGAGGAATCCCCTCGCCGATCAGAACCGGCACCCGGGTGAGGACCAACCGCTGGATCAGTGCCGCACGGAGAAACCGCTGAATCGTGATTCCGCCGTCGATATAGAGATGATGGAAACCCCGCCTCTCGAGCTCGGCGACGATGTCCGCCGGCGGACCGCCAAGGAACTCAACCAGCGCACCAGCCGGAGCCCGGCATTCACCTGGCCGACTGGTCAGCACGAACACAGGCTTCGTGGCGTACGGCCACGGCCCGAACGTGAGCACCTTGTCGAAGGTGTTCCGCCCCATCACCACGGCGTCCATCGTGGCGAAGAACTCATCGAAGCCATGATCCTCCGGGGTGGCAGGGAGGAAATCAAGGTCATGGTTTGGCCGGGCAAGGAATCCGTCCACGCTGACGCCGGCGAAGACCGAGAGCGTCACGGGTCGTACCCCTCGATGAGCACCAGGCGCGAACTGGCGGTCCGGCCCCGGGGTTCCCGGAGCGGCCGTTCCAGGATCTCCGCAGGCACCGCCCCGGACCAAATAGCGGCCGCCGTACGCTCGTGGACTTCGATGTCGGCGAAGACGTGGGCAGCCATGTTCCGTCCTCTATTTCTTCTTGGCGGTTGGTTTCTTCGAGCCTTTGGGCTGTTTCGGCTTGGGCGCCGGCAACTCGGCCTCGGTCGCTCGAATCAGTGCAGTCATGAATTCGTGGTCGTCGAGCCGGGCATCGATCTGGTAGTGCGGTTTGGCGCCGGGATAGGGTGGGGCTTCCTTCGGCTTCTTGAGCAGAGCCAGGCCGGCCTTGGTGGGCTTCACGAACAGGCGGTTGTCGCAGACCAGGGCCACCACCTTGGCGCCCACATAGACGGCGTATTCGCCGAACATGGCGCGATGAGAAACCGTGCCGGCCCCGCGCATCTGGTCGGCGACGTACTCGACGAACGTGAGATCGGATGCCATTGGATGTCCTCGTTAGCAGGCTGCCGGAAAGTTACTGCAACCACCACGGCGATGCCCGGTAGAAGCCGACTGCCGTCAGGGCCAGGAGGGTGAGTGCCATAACCGCCCGCCCCGCGTTGCGTGGGCGGCTGTTGGTGGTCGCCGCGTTGATCGCCACCAGAGCGGTGGTCCAGGTCCAGCCGATCACCGTGACCGCCACCACGACCCCGTTCCGGCACTATTTGCCTAACGACTCAAAGGGGAGGGCAACGGCAGCAGCGCGGCTGTTCCCGCCGGAGCCGGGCCAGGGTATCGAACGGACGCCGGCGGCGAATGGTGGCACGGTCGAACAGGCGGGCGATTCCGGGGAACATTCCTGGCCGGGCCATGACGGAACGGGGCGAAATCTCGTGACGAGCCGGGCGGTGAGCAGGACCTGGTGGTTGAGATGGACTCCAGACCCCCGATCAGGGCTCGATCCGCTGCGGAGAGATCGACGTCCTGGCCGACCCGGACGCGCTCCGCCGGGTGTTGGGGTATCTCCCGCAGGAATTCGGCCTCTATCCGAACCTTTCGGCCGAGATCACGCTCGATCACTTCGCCACGCTCAAGGGCGTGGTCGATTCGGGCCGGCGGAAGGACCTGGTGGCGAGCCTGCTCAACCAGACCAACCTGTATGAGGTCCGGAAGAAGCACGTCGGCACGTTTTCCGGCGGCATGAAGCAGCGGCTCGGCATCGCGATCGCCCTGGCGGGGAGCCCGAAGCTCCTGATCGTGGATGAGCCCACCTCCGGCCTCGACCCGACCGAGCGGCACCGGTTCCTGAACCTGCTGGCCGAAATCGGGCAGGATATCGTGGTCATCCTCTCGACCCACATCGTGGAGGATGTCCGCGAACTCTGCAACGCGATAGCCATCATCAACAAGAAGGTCTGGGTCCGCCGGAGCGACACAACATTCACGATGGTAGTGGATCAGCAGCCGAAGCGGGCGGGGATCGACCCGTACAACAAGCTGATCGACATGAATCGCAAGGACAACGTGGCCGCAGTGAAGCCGGCCACGCCGAGTCGTTGAGGCCGGGGTGGTATGGGCCTTCCATCCCGTATTACCAGCCGGTCACGTGGAGTGCGAGGAGGCCGATGCCCGCGGTATCGTAGACGCCGTGCGCGATGATCGGCAGCAAGAGATTGCGCCCACTCTGCACGAACAAGACGCCGACGAACAAGCCGAACGAGAGCGCCGAGATTACGCCCGCTGGTCCCTGATACCAGTGACTGAGCCCGAAGTAGAGCGAGGAGATGATGTACGCAGCGATGGCTCCGTTGCGACCTCCGACGCCGTCGGATATTCGCTGGAGCAGATAGCCCCGGAACGCCATCTCCTCCATCACACCGCCGACAATCCAGACGATGGCAAGTGTAGCCGCGAATCCTACCCACCCGCCCGACGCAAGCTTCTCGAGGGACTCTGTACTCGGCGGTGAGAGGCCGAGCCACCTGATGATCGGATCCTGCACGAGAGTGCTGAAGACTTGAAATAAGACACCGCCAGCTATTCCCATCGCGACCGCCTTCCGCCAATGTCCGGGAACAGCGACAGCAACCGCCTCTAAGTAAGCGCCATAGGTTCGACGCGTTACACTCGGGTACAGGCTTCACGCTGCGAGTACTCTGGCGCCCGGAGTCGGGCGATCCGGGTTGGCCTCACCCTGAAAGGCTTACCCCCGGTCAGGGGTCACGACCGAGTTCGGGCGCCGGCGGACCGGCTAGAAAACCCGATGACGATACGGCGCGATCGGATGGGCAACACCGAGGAGGAGCTCGCTTCGCTGCCCAGGGCGGAGCAGCCGGTTCGCTTGAATGAACACCGCGATCTCGTGCACCGGCAGGCGCACCGCGGCAACACCCTGGGCGAGCCCGGTCAGCCGGTCGGCCGATCCACCGTGCCCGGTGGTGACGCCGAGGCCGGCGGCCAGAAAGACCCGCGACCCAGGCCGAACCGGTTGAAACTGGAACACGGTGGAGAAGGTTGGGGTGGCCCCCACGCCAGGAAGAAAGAGGACGTCGCTCGCGGAGACCAAGCGGGATGAGCCCAGCGCAAACTGGGCGTGGAACCGAACGAACCCCTCGCGAACGGCGGGGCCGGTTCCCCCGCTCCGAAGCAAGAGACCTGCGTTCAGATCGAGATGCGGAGGCCCAAAGGTCCAGCCCATCGGACGGCCCTCGGAAAAAACCGGCCGATGGGTCATCGAGTCGGGCATTTCCTGAGCGGCCAGACCCCGAGCGAGGAGGCCCGCCACCCCAACCGTCGCTACCCAGACCCGCATCACATCCTCCCCGTCATGCCCAGTACCACCCGCTCCAACACCGCGGGAAACGACCCGGACAGAGCTCCGGAATCGGACCGAGAAACGACCCGAGCTCGACGAGCTACGTTAGGCTTGAGGAGATCCTCTGATCGTCCAGCGGCCTTCCGGGCGCAGCCGGTCGAGCCGGCTATCAGGGCTGTGCTCCCGGTGGGGCGCCGCGGTCCTTCGGCTGCGCCAGCATCCGCTCGGCGAAATCGAGGCGGTTGTGCAGGTCGTCCAGATCAGCCGAGCCACTCCGCAGCTCGGCCACTTCGGCGCGGAGCTGTGCGACCTCGTCCCGGAGCTCGTCGAGCGCCGGCCCATCCGACCGGGCCGCCAGAGCGCTCAAGGCAACCTCGCGGCCAAGAACGCGGCGCCCATATGGCCCCGCAATCCGACGCGCCACCGCGGAGACGATGGTCAGGCCACCCATCGCCATGGCGACGACCACGATTATCTGGTTGATCTCAGAGGTATCGACAGGGGCCTCCTTGGAGTGCGTCGCCCTGGACGGGCAGTGCCGGGCGAAAGTTTCCGCTGACTCGCCAATGTAGGCCGAGGGCACCTCGGTCGCCAGCGTCCGCTGGCGGCAGTCCGGGCACCGACCTAGACGCGCTGATCGACGAGGATCGGGTTGCCGCCGGCCCAGGGGTCGTGGCGTCAGCGACGCTGCGTTAGGGGTGGTCCAAGGAAGGATCTTCACCCGCCACCGGATTTGTCATCCCGCCCCTGACCGGCCAACTTTCCACTACCATGACCGACCGCCGATTCAGTGAGGAAGAAGCCAAAGCCATCTTCCAGCGCGCCGCCGACGCGCAGCAGTCCGGCCGCCACGGGTTGAGTCCGTCCGAGGGCATGACCCTGGCCGAACTGCAGTCGATCGGCACCGATGTCGGCATTCCGCCGGAATTGGTCGCTCAGGCGGCCCGTTCGCTCCAACCAGCCGGCACCTCCGCCACCCGAACCTTCCTCGGCGTCCCGATCGGGGTCGGCCGGACGGTCGATCTCGGCCGGCGGCTGACCGAGGCCGAGTGGGAACGGCTGGTCGTGGATCTGCGGGAAACGTTCGATGCCCGCGGCGCGGTCCGGACCGACGGCTCCTTTCGTCAGTGGACGAACGGCAACCTCCAGGCCCTGCTCGAGCCCACTGCGATTGGGCACCGGCTCCGGCTTCGGACCCACAAAGCGGACGTTCGCGCCCTCACGGCCGCCGGGTCCGCCGGCATCGCGATGGCGGCAGCCATGGCGATCAGTGCCACGCTCGCGGGGCGCCTCACGGATCCGGCATTCTTCATGAAGGTGGGGCTGGTGGCCGCGATGGGAGCTGGAGCCCTAGCCCTCGGCGCTTTTCGTCTGCGCGGCTGGGCTCGGCTCCGCACCCGGCAGATGGAGGGCGTGGCGGAACGGCTCACCCTCGCCACCCTCGAGGCCGACAGCAAAGCGGGCCGGGCAGGTGATTGAGTAGCCGAGCCACCCAATCCAGTGGCTCCCGTTCGGTGTTGACGCCGATTCCGGCGCGACGGCAGTCAGTCCCGTTCGGTACCCGATAGGTTTCGTGGTCAGCGGCATCTCGATTGGGTCTCTCCGCGACTCTCAGTTATCGGTCGGCAACCGCAGCCCAGGGCAGGACGATCCAGCCGATCAGCGCGAACTGCGCCAGCGCCTGCGGACTCGGTGGCGCGGGAGACCAGGGCCCGGACGCCCACATGACCGTGGACACCACCACCAGACTCCAGAAGGCCAGGCGGCCCACCCGGCCGGTGGCCTGGCGGCTGCGGAGATAGAGAACGATACCGGCTACCCATAACGCACCCTCGACCACCAGCGTCCCGGGGATCGAGTTCCAAAGGCCGAGACCGAAACGGGGCGAGGTGCCGGGCCACAACGGCAGGTCCGGCGCGTGGGTTACGAAATCCAGAATCCAGTGACTCACGACCAAGGCAACCAACAGGAACGGCGAGGCGGGAATCCGAAAGGCCCGGCCGAGCAGGACTAGCAGGGCACCCCAGGCAAACGCCATGACCAGACTGTGGGACCAAGGATAGGCGTCGAACACCAACGGGGTGAACGCGGTCGCCCCGGGACGCACAGTGACCTGCTCGACTCCCAAGAGGAGGAAGATCGGCCAGACCAGATCGAGGGCCGTGACGCCGGCCATGAGCCAGCCGAGCGACACTTTGGGCGCCGCACGCTTAGCGGCCAGGGCGAGGGCGAGGTGGCCGACGAACATCGGGGCCGTATCCGCAAAAGGGTGAGCCGGCAAGATAGCGGCTCCGGAATCAACGACACCGTTCCCGGCAAGGCCGGAACCCGTTCCCGCCCTCCGCCGTAAAGAGAGGATGACTCACTCCGCCTTGATGATCCTGATTAAAGCATCTCCGGCCCGCTGGCTCTCGACCCTCGCTACGATTCTCCTCGGCTGCGGCACCGATGCCGCCGGCCCTCTACCCAAAGGCGGGATTCTCGTCCTCTTCGTCGGCAACAGTCTCACCTACACCAACGATCTGCCTAACACGGTCGCCGCCATTGCCCGCGGAGCCGGCGACACGATCCGAGTCGCCACGGAGGCGGGACCCAATCTCGCCCTGATCGATCACTTGAATGGCGCCACCCACGCCGCGGAGGCCATTAAACGGGGTGGCTGGCAGTTCGTCGTCCTCCAGCAGGGGCCGACCCCGCCGGGGATCTGCCGCGACTCGCTGATTCTCTGGACCCGAATGTTCGACGAACGAATTCGAGCCGTCGGCGGGGTCCCGGCCCTGATGATGACCTGGCCTAACGCCGCAAGCCCGGGCCAATTCGACGAGGTCCGGGAGTCGTTCCAGCAGGCGGCGGGGGCGGTGAACGGGGTCTTCATGCCGGCGGGCGTGGCGTGGCGGTCGGCCTGGCGCGAGGACCCCTCGCTTCCGCTCTACGGCCCCGACGGATTTCACCCGTCGGCCATGGGCACCTTCCTCGCCACCCTCGAGATCTATGAACGAATGACCGGCCGGGATCCCCGGACGCTTCCCCCCGTGGCGTTTGTGGGCAACGGGCACCTTGAATTACCCGAAGCCACGATTCGGCTGCTGCAGCGCGCCGCCCATGACGCCAATACCCGGTTTCCGGCCCGCCCACCCGGCGCGGCGCCGGTTCGCCAGTCGGCACGGTCCGCGGTGACCAGTTGTTGAGGCCGAACTCAACCCCACAACGCGGCGGTCGGAAACGACATCAACCCTCGATCATAGCGCATGGCATGCGGCCGGTCAGACGAGTGCAGTAGCGGGCCGTCGAGATCGATGAATTCAGCCTGTTGCCCGATAATCGCGCCGGGCGCCATGGCGAGCGAGGTCCCGGCCATGCAGCCAACCATGATGCCGAGCCCCTGAGCCCGTGCCGCGGCGGCGAGGGCCAGCGCTTCGGTCAGCCCGCCGGTTTTGTCGAGCTTGATGTTGACCAGGTGATAGAGGCCGCGGAGCCCCGGCAACGACGACCGATCGACGCACGACTCATCGGCCGCCAGCGGAATGGCGCCGGTATAGCCGGCCAGTTGGGCATCGGTCCCCTTCTTCACCGGTTGTTCGACCAGGGCCACGTTGAGGGCAACGAGTTCGGGCACCAGCTGATTGAGGAGGTCGACGGTCCAACTCTGGTTCGCGTCGACGATGAACCGGGCGCCCGGGCACTCCTCGTGGGCAATCCGCACCGGGGCGAGGTGCGAGTTGGCGTCGGCCTTCATCTTGATCAGCGGCCAGTCACTGATGGCGCGGGCCTTCTGGCGGACTTCATCGTCCGGGCCAATGCCGATGGTCATGGCGGTCGTCATCGGCCGGAGCGCGGTCAGGCCGGCGGTCTTCCAAGCGGGAATCCCGGTTGCTTTCGCTTCGAGGTCCCAGAGGGCGCAGTCGATGGCGTTGCGCGCTCCGCCGGCTGGTAACATGTCCTGGAGCGCGGCCCGGGTCAGGCCATCGCCCAGTCGGGGGCGAACGGCGTCGATCTGGGCGAGCATCGACGCCACGGTTTCGCCGTCGTAGTCCACCCCGGCGGCCTCGCCAGAGCCGCGGTGGCCGGCCCCGTCGGTGAGGCGGACGGTGACCGTATCGAGTTCGGGCTGGACTCCGCGGGCAATCCGAAAAGGAGTTCGGAACGGCCAGCGTTCGATTGTAACCTCACATTGCATCGGGTCTCCTTCGGAAAAGGCCAAGCTTCAGCAAAGATACCGCCTCCACTCACGGCCCGCGTCCTGAATGTGGGCGGGTGCCGCTAGACTCATCCATCCACCGGGTACAGATTCCCCGCTCTCTCCCGCTCAACACCGAGGCCCAATGCGCGCCCCATGGATCGTTGCTGCCCTCGCGGCGGCCCCCGCCCTCGCCGTCCACAGCCAGTCGGTGCAATACCGTTCCCCCGCCGGGGTTGAATACCGGTCGCAACCGGACACCGGGAGCATTGCTCGAGCCGAGCAAGCCCTCAAGGCCGATCCCAAGAACGTCCAGCTGATCATCGCCCTCGGCGTCGCCCAGTCCGGGGCTCGTCAGTTCCGCGAAGCGATCGCCACTTTCACCCGCGGGCTCCAAATCGCGCCCAAGGACCCGCTCCTCCTCCGCTGGCGGGGACACCGGTATCTCTCGGTCCGCGAATTCGAGCGGGCCCGCGCCGATCTCGAGGCGGGAAGCCGCCTCGACCCCACCATCTACGGCCTCTGGTATCACCTCGGCATCGTCCGCTTTGCCACAGGCGATTTTTCGGACGCAGCAGCCGCGTTCGCCAAGGCCCAGCCGATTGCCCCGGACGCCGGCGAGTTGGCCGGTTCGACCGACTGGCTCTGGATGTCGCTTTCTCGGGCCGGCCGCGGGGCCGAAGCCAAGGCCATGCTCGACCGCCACCCCGATTCCCTCCCAACCCCGGCCCAGTACGCGGTACGGCTCAAGCTCTACCGGGGGCTGATCGATCCCGACGCGGTGATAACCGCGGCCGACACCGCCGACGTGGCGCTCGCCACGCTGAGTTACGGGTTGGGCAACTGGTATTTGGTTCGGGGCGACACGGTCCGAGCCCGGGCCGCGTTCCAGCGGGCCATCGCATCGGGCGGGTGGCCGGCGTTCGGGTTCATCGTGTCGGAGGCCGAGCTCCGGCGGCTCAAGTGAATTGTCGATTCGGACCCGTTCCGAACGACTACTCACTGTTCCGAGCCATTCACCCTAGTGGGAGCCAGCGATGAAATACCTCTGCCTGATTTACAGTGACGAAACCCAGTGGACCACGATGCCGAAGACTCAATCCGACGCGATGATGAGCGAGTACATGGCGTTCACGGCCGACATCCACAAAAGTGGGCACTTCCTCGCGGGGCACGAACTCCAGCCCACAACCGCCGCGACCACGGTCCGGATCCGAAACGGCAAGCTATCCACCACCGACGGACCGTTCGCGGAGACCAAGGAGCAGCTCGGCGGTTACTACTTGGTCGAGGCCCGCGACCTCAACGAGGCGATCCACGTCGCGTCCAAGATCCCGGGCGCCCGGGTCGGGTCCATCGAAGTGCGGCCGATCCGGATGCACGAACCGCCCGCCAGCTAAACATGACCAACGGCGAGGGCGATCGGATCCGGGCGTTGGTTGACGAGGTTTACCGCACCGATTCCCGCCGCGTCCTCGCCACTTTGATTCGCCTCCTCGGTGATTTCGACCTGGCCGAGGAGGCTCTTCACGATGCGTTCGCCGCGGCCGTGGAGGGATGGCCGCGGGACGGATTGCCCGCGAACCCGCGCGCGTGGCTGGTGTCGACCGGCCGTTTCAAGGCCATCGACAGCCTCCGACGGCGGGCCCGCTTCGATCGGTCGCAGGCCGAGCTGGCCGCCCTGCTGGACGCCCGAACGGAGCCTGCGACCGACGACCACGACGTCGGGGATGATCAACTCCGGCTGATCTTCACCTGCTGCCATCCGGCCCTCCCGCCGGACGCCCAAATGGCCCTCACGCTCCGCGAGGTCTGCGGCCTGACGACCGAAGAAATCGCCACCGCCTTTCTGACCACGCCTCCGACGGTGGCGCAGCGAATCGTCCGGGCCAAGATCAAAATTCGTGACGCGAACATTCCCTACCAGCTGCCGTCGCTGGCCGATCTCCCCGCTCGATTGGACAGCGTCCTCCGCGTCCTCTACCTCGTCTTCAACGAGGGCTACTCGGCCTCGGCCGGGGCGCTCGTGACCCGGGCCGATCTCTCCGGTGAAGCGATCCGCTTGGGCCGGCTCCTCGTCGAGCTCGTGCCGGAGCCCGAAGCATTCGGCCTCCTCGCGCTGATGCTGCTCCACGAATCGCGGCGGGCGGCCCGTTCGTCGCCGAGCGGCGACGTGGTCTTGCTCGACGACCAAGACCGCACCCTGTGGAATCAAGCGCTGGCCGCCGAGGGTGCCTCCCTGGTCGTGCGGGCCCTCACAACCCGGCGGTTCGGAGCCTACACCATCCAGGCGGCGATCGCGGCGGTGCATGCCCAGTCACCGAGCCCCGCGGCAACCGATTGGAGCGAAATCGTTGGGCTCTATGACTTGCTGCGCCAGGCGGATCCCTCGCCGGTCGTCGCCCTGAATCGCGCCACCGCGGTCGCGATGCGGGATGGCCCGCTGGCCGGATTGGCCCTGGTCGACTCGATCCTGGAGGAGGGCCGGCTCGAGGATTATCATCTGGCGCATTCGGCCCGGGCCGAGTTGTGCCGGCGCCTCGGCCGAACCGCCGACGCCCGGGCGGCCTACCAGCGGGCGTTGACGCTGACCAGGCAGGAGCCGGAACGCCGGTTCTTAGAACGGCGCCTCGCTGAAATGTGCTAATTTTCCACCATGATTCGACTCGTCCTGGTTCTCATCGTCGCCATTGCCGGCCGCCCGGCAGCTGCCCAGACCCCCGCCCTGTCCCGCCCGAACGTGGTCCTCGTCATCACCGACGACGTCGGCTATGGTGACATCGGGAGTTACGGCGCCCCGGATATCAAAACGCCTAACATCGACCGGTTGGCCAACCAGGGCATCCGTCTCACTGATTTCTACGCCAACGGGCCGCTCTGCACGCCGACCCGCGCCGGACTGATCTCCGGCCGGTACCAGCAGCGGGCCGCCCTCGAAATCCCCCTCAATGGTCCGACGACCGCCCACGCCGAACTCGGCTTGCCGGCCACCGGACGGTCGCTCCCGCAACTGCTCAAGAACAACGGCTACGCCACTGGCCTGCTCGGCAAATGGCACCTCGGTTACCGACCGGAGTTCAGCCCGAACGCTCACGGGTTCGACTATTTCTTCGGCTTCAAGAGCGGCTACATCGACTACTACGCCCACACTGATGGGGCCGGCCGGCCCGACCTGTTCGAGAACGCGGCTCCGGTCGAGGTCATCGGATACATGACCGATCTCATTACCGAGCGCTCGGTATCGTTCATCACCCAGCACAGCGCCCAACCGTTCTTCCTCGAAGTCGCCTACAACGCCGGCCACTGGCCCTACCAACGGCCCGACCACCCGTCCCGGGCCCGGGGCAACGCCGCTCACCTGTTGCCGTTCGACGACTCGACCAGCACCCGGGCCGACTACGTCGCGATGCTCGAGCGGGCCGACCGCGGCGTCGGCGAAATCCTCGCGACCCTGGGCCGTCTTGGTCTCGACCAGAACACCTTGGTCATCTTCACCAACGATAACGGCGGCGAGTGGCTCTCTCGCAACGCACCGCTCTTTCATCGGAAGTTCACGCTCTGGGAAGGGGGCATCCGGGTCCCGACCATCATCCGGTGGCCGGGCCGGATTCCGGCGGGCCGAGTCTCGGGCCAGGTCGGCATCACCATGGACCTGAGCGCGTCGATCCTGGCCGCCACGAACACCCCGGTGCCGGCTGAAACTCGCCTGGACGGCATCGACCTGCTCCCGATCCTCAGCGGCCGGCAACCCGAGGTGGAACGGACGCTCTTTTGGCGGACCGCCACCGGCGGGTTCAACCAGCATGCGGTGCGGGTCGGCGATTGGAAACTGCTGATCGACGGGACGGCGGGGGCCATGGTCTTCAATGTCCGCGAGGACCTCGGGGAGCGGCATGATGTGGCCGCGTCCCGAACGGACATTGCCGCCCGGCTAAGAGCCCTGATGGTCGCCTGGGAAAAGGATGTCGATGGCGAAGCCAAACGAACCGGCCACTAGTCCGCTCACGGCTTGAGATGGCGGTCGAGAAACGCCTCGAGCCTCTGGTACAACTCCACCCGGTGCGCCGGATTCCGGAAGCCATGGGGCTCGCCCGGAAAGGTTTTTGACTCGAAGGTCTTGTGGTACGCTTTGAGGCTGTCGACTGCCAACTGGAACTGGTGAAACGGAGCCCGGACATCCGCCTCGCCGTGCATGACGAGGAGCGGCGTCTTCACATTCCGAATCCGGGCCAGGGTATTGCTCACGGCGTAAACCTCGGGCCGCTCGGCCGGCGCGCCGCCATGGCCGGTCTTGATGAAAATCCTGCCTAACCGGTCGGCGTTGGTGTAGGCGTCGCCGAAGTCATAGATCCCGGCCATCGGGACGGCGGCGTCGAATACCTCTGGGAACCGGGCAATCGTCGCCATCGACATGATCCCACCGTAGCTGTAGCCGTAGATCCCGACCTTACCGTTCGACCACGGCTCCGCCCGCAAGAATTTTCCCGCCTCGGCCGCATCGTGCGCCTGGCCACTGGCCCAGTCGTTGATCGAGAGATTCTGGAATTCCCGACCGAAGCCGGATCCGCCGCGGTAGTTGATCGCGAGCACCACGTATCCCTTCGACGCCAGATACTGCTCGGTCAGATTTTCGACCTGGAGATACGAGTTGGTGCCGCCCCCGTGCACGTTGACGAGCGATGGATACTTGCCACCGGGCCGGAAACTCGGCGGCAGATAGAGGAAACCCTGAATGTAGAGTCCGTCGAAACTCCGATAGGATATCTCTCGCGGCGCTTGGACCCCGGCCCATCGCTCGGCAAAGTGGGTGAGCTGCCGCGGTACCCCACCCTCCGCGCGGACCTGGAAGACGTCCGAGCCGCTGGTGGGCCCGGCATGGACCAGAACCAAGTCGCCGCCCGCCGAGATGTCGAAGGTCCGGATCGTCCCGCCAAGATGGGTGACCCGGGTCGCCACGCCCCCAGCAGCCGGCACCGACCACAGGTTCATCACGCCGCGTTCGAGATACGGGAAGATCAGCGAGCCACCCGACCACCGGACCCGCTGGCTGTGGAGCCAGTCCGATCCGTACACTTGCATCGGCACCACGCGCTCGGCGCCGGTCGCTGCATCGACGACGTAGAGGTCGGCCAGATCTTCGTACCAATACCCCTGCTTCGAAGTGCCAAGAAGCGCGATCGACCGGCCGTCGGCCGACCAGGTGGGCGTGGTCGCCGCCATGAATCCGCGCGAGAGCCGTCGATGGGTCCGCTTCTCGACGTCGGTGACCCAGAGATCGTCCGACCAGTAATCGCCGCGGTTCGAGACATAGGCAATCGATTTCCCGTCGGGCGACCACGCCGGCAGGAACCGGGGGTCGTCCACCGCGGTCGCCGAGTCGGTCAGGCGGCTCGGCACGCCGCCGGCCGCGGGCACCAGCCAGATATCCTGGTAGCCGCTCCGGGTCGAGTAGAACGCAACCCGGTTCCCGTCCGGCGACACTTGGGGGCCTCGCTCGTCGCTCGAATCGCTGGTCACCCTCGTGGCGACCGACGAGCCAATGGCCACGACCCAGAGGTCATTGTCGCGGCTGAACACGATCCGGCGGCTGTCGGGAAACCAGGCCGGTGCCGACCCCTTGGTCCAGAACGTCGGTGCGGCCGTACCATCGAGCGGGACGAGATAGATGCCGGCCCCGTTCGGGCCGGTCGCCGTCGCCATTACCCACCGTGCATCGGGCGAGATCGTCGCCTCGAACGCCCCACGGTTTCGGGTCTGGATGTTCTCGATCGACAGCGCCACCGGCGGTTGAGCGTACCCCCGAGATGCAAGCAAGAGGAAGGCGGCGGACCAACCAATCGGTCGACACGACATCGGTCGCTCCTGAACTCGCGTTAGGGTTTGGCCGAGAACCATAGGCGGAGGTCCCCCGCATCGACTGTGTTGGTCGGCACCGTCCAGGTTTCCCCTGGCTCGGCCCGTGGAACCAACGCAGCACTCGGCCTGCGCACGTCGATGCGGTCCACGAAATCGAGGTGCCGGCCTTCGCGCCATGGCAGGGTCGAGTACTGAATTTCCCACGGCACCGTTCCACCCCGGATCCGGCCGACCGACAGCTCACAGTCGAGGTATCCGATGATCTCATCCCGGGTCGCCTTGGTCGTCGCGATCAGCGCTTCGAGCGACAGCGCCGGCGGCAGATCCTTGGCCCGGTTCCTGGCATAGACAAAATAGTCGCCGGCCACCAACAGAATTCGGTCGAGCCGGCCACCCCGCTCAACCCGTACGGTCAGGAACCGGCCGTCGCCGCTGGTGAGCGACACCCAATGCTCGGTGTACGAGCTGTCGAGCGCGTGTTCGTACATCCGGCCGGACCCAGCCCGCTCGAGACGGCCGATGTCGGGGGAGGTGTCGGGGGGCTGGAAGTCGATCTCGTGGTGCCAGGTCGCGATCAGATTTTCGGCGGAGGTATGTCCGATGAACCCACGCTGCTTGGCCAGACCCCGGAGCTCCTCATCGGTCAGATCGGCAAACGAGGCCACCTCGGGCCGGCGGGCGCGGGCAACCGGAATCCGGAGGTCGCCGAACCCGGCCGGGGTCTGGAGATACCGCACCGTGAACGTGCTGGTCCGGGTGCCCTGCCGCTCGATCCACTCCCGACTCCAGACCCCGGGCAGCCAGGCCGGGAGTTGACCGGCCGGGGCAACCGCTGGGCCGAGAAGCTCGCTGGCCGGCACTAAGAGAACATCGCGCCGCCGCCGGAGCGCATCCAAGAT
>JAYTTT010000015.1:0-3153 GCA_043744895.1 Gemmatimonadota bacterium
GATCGGTGACGATCCCGGCCGCCGCCAAAGTGCTCGACTACGCGGGGCACACGGTCATTCCGGGCATCGTCGGGATGCATGACCACATCCACTACTCCGCTGCCGGCTGGCGAAATATCAACCTGGCCTACAGCTCGCCCCGGCTCTATCTCGCCTCGGGGGTCACCACGATCCGGGTGACCGGGAGCCTGGCGCCGTACGAGGACCTGAACCTGAAGCGCGACGTCGACGCGGGCCGGGGCCCCGGCCCCCGCATGCATCTGTCCGGGCCCTATATCACCGGACCGAACCCGGCGTTAGGCGTCATGGACGTGCTCCAGTCGGAGGAGGAAGCCCGCCGCACCGTGCGCTATTGGGCCCAAGAGGGCGCCACCTGGTTCAAGCTCTACACAACCGTCCGGCGGGCCGAAATGCGGGCGGCGGTGGACGAGGCGCACAAACTCGGACTCAAAGTCACCGGGCACCTTTGCTCGATCGGCTTCAAGGAGGCCGTCGAACTCGGGATCGACAATCTGGACCACGGCCTTTTCGTCAACACCGAATACGACCCCAAGAAGGTGCCTGACCAGTGTCCGGCCACCAACATCAAGCTGATGGAGACTCTCGACCTCGGCGGGCCGGCCGTGAGGGAAACGTTCAAGACCCTGATCGACAAGGGCATCCCGATGACGTCCACCCTCCCGGTGATCGAGGCGCTGGTGCCGGGCCGGCCCCGGGAACTCGACCCTCGGATGCTGGAGTTGATGTATCCGGCGATCAAGGACGCCTATCTCAAACAGTACGAGGCCATGAAGGCCACGCCCACCGTGGGTATTACCGAGGCCGCGTTCCAGAAGGCGCTCGCCTACGAGTACGCCTTCGTCAAGGCGGGCGGGCTCCTCGCCGCTGGGGTCGACAACACCGGCAATGGCGGCGCCCTGGCCGGTCTCGGCGATCAGCGGAATTACGGGATCCTGCTCGAAGCCGGCTTCTCTCCGGTGCAGGTGATCCAGATCATGACCCTGAATGGCGCCAAGATCCTGGGGGTGTCCAAGGATCTCGGGAGCGTAGAGGTCGGCAAGTATGCCGACCTGGTCGTGCTGAACGGCAACCCGGTCACGAACGACAAGGACATGCGGAACGTCGTGGTCGTGTTCAAGGAAGGGGTGGGGTACGACCCCGAAAAGCTGTTCCGGGATGTGCGGGGGGTTGTCGGGCTTCGGTAACATTCGAAGGAGATTGATGTGATGACGAGCCTTTCGAGATGGAGCGGCGGATCGGCCCCTACCCTCTTCCTCTTGCTGTGTGCCGCACCCGCCCTCGCCGCTCAGAGCGAGACGATGACCATGGGGGCCAGGTTGACAACCGGCCACCGGGTCATGCCGAACATTACGTATCTCACGGCCAGCAGCTACGACGCGAAGATGGATCTCTACATCTCCCGCGCGTCGTCGCCGGCCCCGACCCTCGTCTATATCCACGGCGGTGGCTGGGTCGGCGGATCGAAGGAGAGCTCGGTGCTCCAGCTGATGCCTTACCTGGTCCAAGGATGGACGGTGGCGAACGTGGAGTATCGCCTTGGCCGCAACGCGCTGGCGCCAGCCGCCGTCGAGGACACCCGCTGCGCCCTTCGATGGGTGATCGACCGGGCCAAGGAATACAACGTCGACACCACCCGGATCGTCCTGAGCGGTCACTCGGCCGGGGGCCACTTGGCGCTGACGACCGGAATGCTGCCGGTGTCGGCCGGACTCGATCGCGAGTGCGTCGGGACATCGGAGGTGAAGGTGGCCGCCATCGTCAACTGGTTCGGCATCACCGACGTGGTCGACCTGCTCGATGGGGCCAACATGAAGTCCTATGCGGTCGCCTGGCTTGGTTCGCTCCCCAACCGCGAAGAGATCGCTCGCCGGGTGTCACCGCTTCAGTATGTGCGTCCCGGTCTCCCCCCGACGATCACCATCCACGGCGACGCCGATCCCACCGTACCCTATCAACATGCCGTCCAACTGCGCGACGCGCTGACCAAAGCCGGAGTGCCAAACGAGTTGGTGACGGTGCCGGGAGGCGGCCACGGCGGTTTTACAACTGAATGGAACCTCCGCGCCTTCGCCGCCATCGAGAAATTTCTCAAACGCGCCGGCGTCACACCCTAGCTGGGCCGCCGAGACCTAGCGACCCCCGGTCTTGAAGATGCTCTTCGGCAACGTCGCGTGGACGCCCTTCACGCCATCGACCGCCTGGGTCACGTGCAGGTCTACCACCATGCTCGCCAGGGCGTAGGCGTCGGCCGGGGTCAGCCCATAGGTATCGGTCAGGTGCCGCACCATTTCGCGAGTGGCCATCCGGGCGGCCTCGTCGAGATCCTCGCTGAAGCCCATGGTGATGTAGTGGGTCGGGGTTTCGGCCTGAGGCCACGTCAGCCGGAGATCTTTCCGGACGATGATGTGGAGGCGTCCCCAAAGGGCGCCTTCCAGGGCGGTCCCGTTCACCTCGCCGTGGCCTTGCGCCAGATGGCCGTCGCCGATGAACAACAGCGCGCCGGCCACGTGAATGGGGAGGTAGAGGGTCGCCCCGGCGACTAGGTCTTTGTTATCGAGATTCCCGGTGTGGACACCAGGCGGTCCGCTCGAAATCCGACCCAGCATCGGCGGCGGAGCCACGCCGAGACTGCCAAAGAAGGGGGCGAGCGGGAACTCGATGTTCGGCGCAAAACGGGCCACCTTCGCTTCGAGGTCCACGGGCACGGTTTTGAAACGGGCGTAGGGAAAATCTTCTGGGAGGGTCCCACCGTTTGGTCGAAAGAGGTTGACGCCGAAGGGCTCCCGCCCTCGAACGTCGAGGACTCTCACCTCGAGGACATCGCCCGGTTCCGCCCCCCGAACGTAGACCGGCCCGACGAGAAGATGCCCACCCACACCGCGGTCGGTGATTTGGTTGAACGATCGCATCTCGTCCGTGACCCACTTCTCCTCCATGCCGTAACGTTGCAAGACCTCAGCAGCGTGGAGCACGGTCTCGACTTCGACCGTGTCTCCGGAGGCGATGGTGAGGGCGGGCTTCGCGGCCGCGGAGTAGTAGCCCCACGCCACCGTGGAAGGGGTCGGTTTCAGCTGGTGAGTCCGGCCTGGCTGCGTCGCTCCGGAAGCCGTTCCGGCCACGATGGCCAGAACC
>JAYTTT010000016.1:0-3144 GCA_043744895.1 Gemmatimonadota bacterium
CCCGTACCAATGGGCGAGCACCAAGCCGTCGATGCCGGCCTCAATGACTTGGGACAGCGACCGATCGAGCGGCCCGAGCGTCGCCGGGTCGAGATCGTAAAGCCGAACCTTGGCGCCCGCTCCGATCGCGGCGGTGGCGAGATCGAAGCAGCCGTAAGCCGGCAGCGCCACGGTCGGGGCGCGGCCGAGCGACCGAAGAGCCACGGTCAGGGCGCTGGTTCCGCTGTCCATGAGCACCACCCGGTCGGCACCGTACTCTTCGCGAATCAGCGCCGCGAGTCGTTCAGTGGCGCCCCCGCGGGCGGCTTGGAACGCCCCGCGAGCCAGGATCGCTCCCGAGACGGGCGACCAGGCCGGTAGTTGGGTTCGTGGCACTAGGGGATTAAGCGCGCAATCGGAGGCCCGGCGCGGTCAACGAGAGCCTGGGGCAGCCGAGTCCAGACCCGCGGCCCCCAAGCGTACGGCCCGCTGTCGGGCGAGGGAGTGCTGGCGGTTCCTCCGGGCGAGTCTTGGTACCAGCTGAGTTGTTCGTCACGGCTACCCCACTGCCGCTTGAAGCGGTGGGTGCCGCTGTCCGGGGTGCAGCGCCCGAAGTTGAAGGTCTGAATGCCGCCGGCCATCGCCCGTTGCATGAAGGCGAAATAGAGCCCCATGTTGGCGGCGGTCCGATTGAACTCCCCAAGGGCGGAAGCCCAGGTCATCTCAAACTCACGGCCCCAGACGAACCCGGCGCCGCAGGCCACGGGGCGGTCGCCCAGGTAGGAGCAACCGAACCACACATCCGTTCCGAACGCCGCGGGGAGGGCTTCGAAGAACCGCCGCGGCATTGCCGGGGTCCCTAGGGCGTGCATGTGGCGGCTAAATACTTGGTAGAACGGGCCGACCTGATCGGGGCCGAATCGGGTTTCGACCCCCTCTTTTTCCGGCCGGCGAACCTGACTCCGGAGCTTGGCCGGAAAGGCCTTCATGAGCAGTTCCGGCGTCGCGGGCAAGTCCAGGACGACCGTAATCTTCCGGTGGGACACCGAGAGATCGACGGCCAGGGGGACCCGACTCCGGAGCTCGAGCAGCTTGGCGCGATCGGCGCGGGCCCGATTCGCGGCGGCCCGAATCAGCGCAGCGATCGCTTCCTCGGTCCCCAAAGGACCGCCATAGTTGAGAAAAGGCATCGAGACGAGATAGTGGCCAAACAGCACGCTCTTGACCCGAACCAGCGGAAGAATGCCGGCCAATTCGCCACTGGTTTGGTAGGCGCCCCAGAACATACAGTCGTGCCCGAGTGACTGCTCAAAGACCCGCTTCCAACCAAACCGGTGAAACGCGGTCCAGCCGGCGTGCCTCGACCCGAAGTCGTCCCACTGGTCACCAGCGCCGCGAAAGGTCTCGACCGAAAGCGTCACTGGGCGCCCCGACCGGGGCCCGCCAGCCAGCGGCTCACCGACGTGAAGGGAAATTCGGAGAGGAGTCGGCGCATCACCGGGAGGGTTTGAGCGAAACCCCGGTAGTGCCGAATTTTAGTGAGCAGAGGGACCGGCAGTCTGGGCTGGTCGGGGTCCACTTCCCAAGGGTGGATGTAGAACATGGCGGGGACACCGGCGGCGGCCGCTTGACGAAAGGCTCCTCGAATTACGCCGTACGGAAATTGGCGCAGGTAGCCACCCCCGGCCGCGGGAATCCTGAGGGGGCCAACGGCCAGAGTCGCCATGGGGAATTCCTGCAGCCTGCCGCCGGGCCGGGTGAGGAAGTACGGCTGCCTCGGGGCCCCCGGATAGCCGTACCCAGGGCGGCGGATCGGGAAGACGCTTGAATCGTAGCGGTAGCCCTCTTCGAGGAGAACATCGAACGCCCACTCCGTGCCAGGCACGATCGAGAAACTGGGGGCGCGGTAGCCGAGTACCGGGCTCCCGCCGACATCCTCGAGCAGCGCCTTGGAGTCCCGGATCTCGCGTCGAAACCCGTCGCGGTTGATTGAATGGACTCGGAAGTGCCACCAGCCATGGGATCCGATTTCGTGGCCCGCCGAGACAATTCGGCGAACCAGGTCGGGATGCCGCTCGGCCACCCAGCCGAGGACGAAGAAGGTGCCCGAGGTCCCGGTCTCGGCGAGCAGTTCGAGGATCCGATCGGTGTTGGCGGCGACCCGGCTCGGATAGGTACCCCACTGTTGGCGCGGGGCGACCGATTCGAACGCCGACACCTGAAAATGCTCCTCGACATCAACCGAGAAGAGGTGGTCTACCAATGGCTTCTTGACGGGCTGGCTCGATACGATCATCTCGAAACAGAGTTAGCAGGAACCAGGCCCATCGGTCAACTCGCGGGCCGGCCGCGACGGTTTGACACTCGAACGTTGAGGGACCGCTACAACAGGGTAACGTTCAAGGGACCCTCTCCCTTGGATGCACCCATTTGCGCCTTTGTAAGTGCCACCGAAATAGTCAGTTACATGACAAGTGACAGAAGTCACTACAGCTAGTTCTTGGTCAGTCGGTGGCATGAGACCTGCGATCCCATCTTCCGAACTCGAAGGACTCGCCGTAGCTTGGCGACACGACGTATTCTGGTCGAACCATGTCTGGTAACCTATACCATTGGACGCTCACATGAGATCCGTTCGCGCCCTAGCGCTCGTCGGTCTGCTCACCGGGTTGGCGGGGCCAGTTTCGGCTCAGACTACGGGGGCCTTCAAGTTCCTGGCAGGAAGCGGCGTCAACGGGCTCGGAACCCAAGTGGGGGCTTACAAAGGGCAGCTCGATGGCAACAACATCGACATCTTTTGTGTTGACTTCCTGAATCACGTTTCAGTTGGCAACCAATACCGCGTCAACGTCACCTCCCTCGGGGGGTCCCCGAACCTGTCCTACACCCGATTCAGCAACTACGACACCTACCGTCAGGCGGCGTGGCTGGCCAGTCAGTTTCTTCGGCAGCCGCCGTTGCCAACCAGCCAATGGGGCCTCCTTCACGCCGCGATTTGGCAGTTGACGTCGGGTACGCCGTCAGTGACCGCGGCGCAGCAACTAGTGGTCAATGGCTGGCTGACCTCCGCCGCCGCGAATTTCAGAAAGTACGACTACAGCAACGTCCGGATCCTATCGGACGTGGCCATCGGGAACTGCCGGGCCGCCGCTTCGGGTGCGACGC
>JAYTTT010000017.1:0-12310 GCA_043744895.1 Gemmatimonadota bacterium
ACTCCAAACATTGGGGGGACTGAGGTCAGCTTGCGAAGAATATATAATATATTATCTTCGTTCCCGTCAAGCCGTACTCCCGACCCCGAGGCACCGATGCACTCGACCCTGGCCCCGCTCAAGACCGGTCAACCGATCCCGTACCCGCCGCCGCTGCAGTACGCCGAGCCCGATTGGACCCGGATTCCCGGCTATCGCGGGGTGACGACGGCCGATTGGGAAAATGCGACCTGGCAGCGGAAGCACTCGATCAAGAACCTCGTCGAACTCAAGAACGTCCTGGGCGACCTCCTCCCGGACACTCTGCTCGAGAGCATTGCCCAGGACCAGCGCCAGCGGGCCACGATGTCGATGCTGCTGCCCCCGCACATGCTCAACACGATGAACGTCGCGGATCTGTGGCACGATCCGGTCCGCCGCTACATGCTCCCCGCGTTCCAAGACCGGCTCACCGAGTGGGCCAACCACCCGAAGGCCTCGCGGGACAGCCTCCACGAGCACGACATGTGGGTCGCGGAGGGGTTGACCCACCGGTATCCGACCAAGGTATTAGCCGAGCTGTTGTCGACGTGCCCGCAGTACTGCGGCCATTGCACCCGGATGGACTTGGTTGGAAACGACGTGCCCCAGGTCGTCAAGCTCAAGTTCCAGGCGCCCCAGAAAGACCGCCACGAGCAGATGCTCGAGTATCTCCGGAAGACCCCGACGGTCCGGGACGTGGTAGTGTCGGGCGGCGACATCGCCAACTTGCACATTACCCAACTCGAACCGTTCGTCGCCGCGCTGCTCGACATCCCGAACATTCGCGACATCCGCCTCGCGTCGAAGGGTTTGATTGGGCTGCCGCAGCACTTCTTGCAGGGCCAGGTCCTCGAAGGGCTCGAGCGGCTGGCGAAGAAGGCCTTCGAGCGCGGGGTGGACCTGGCGTTGCACACCCACACCAACGCGGCTCAGCAGGTCACCCCGCTGGTGGGCCGGGCCACCAAGCGGCTCCTCGAGATCGGGTTCCGGGATGTCCGCAATCAGGGCGTCCTGCTCCGGGGCGTTAACGCCACCAGCCAGGATCTGCTCAATCTCTGCTTCATGCTGATCGACCACGCCAAGATCCTGCCGTACTACTTCTACATGTGCGACATGATCCCGAACTCCGAGCACTGGCGGACGTCGATCGCGGAGGCGCAGCAGCTTCAGCACGACATCATGGGCTACTTGCCGGGGTTCGCGACCCCGCGGATCGTCTGCGACGTCCCGTTTGTCGGGAAGCGATGGATTCACCAGCTAGCCGAGTACGACCGGGAGAAAGGCATCTCCTATTGGACCAAGAACTACCTGACCAGCATCGAGTGGGGCAACGCCGAGGCCCTCGGCCAGCGCCACGAGTACTACGATCCAATCCACACGCTGCCGCCCGAGGGCCAACGGTGGTGGCGGGAGCAATCAACATGACGACTCGTGACTACCCCCGGATGTTGACCACCCCTCCCGGCCCGAAAGGCCGGGCGATCATCGACCGCGATGCCGCGTGGACCTCGACGTCTTACATCAAGGAGTACCCGCTGGTCATTGCGGGGGGTAAAGGCGCGATGGTCGAGGACGTTGACGGCAACAGGTACATCGACTACATGGCGGGCATCGCGGTGTCGTCGACCGGGTACAACCACCCGGCGGTGGTGGCGGCAATCAAGGACCAGGCCGAGAAGTTCCTCCACATCTGCGGAACGGATTTCTACTTCGAAGGCTTTGCGAGGCTGGCGGAGCGGCTGGCGCGATTGGCTCCGGGGCCGAGCCGGAAGCGGACCTTCCTGTCGAACTCGGGCACCGAGGCCATCGAGGGGGCCATCAAGCTGGCGCGGTACCATACCCGCCGCACGGCGATGATCTCGTTCCAGGGTTCGTTCCACGGGCGGAGTTGCGGCGCGCTCAGCCTCACCTCGAGCAAAATGAAACAGCACAAACACTTTGGGCCGCTCCTGCCGGAAGTGTATCACGTGCCGTACGCCAATCCCTACCGCAACCCGAACGCCGTCGAGCAGTCATTGGCCGCCTTGCACGACCTCTTTCTGCGGCAGGTCAGCCCGGATGATGTCGCGGCCATCTTCATCGAGCCGATCCAGGGCGAGGGCGGCTACGTGATTCCGCCGATGGGCTTCCTCAAGGCGCTCCGGGCGCTGTGTGACGAGCACGGCATCCTGCTCGTGGCCGACGAAGTGCAGAGCGGGGTCGGCCGGACCGGGAAGATGTGGGCCTGTGATTGGGAGGCGGTCGAGCCCGACATCCTGGTGACCGCCAAGGGATTGGGCAGCGGGATGCCGATCGGGGCCTTCATTGCCAAGGAATCGGTGATGTCCTGGGAACCCGGGGCGCACGGCTCCACCTTCGGCGGCAACCCCGTTTGCTGCGCCGCGGCGCTCGCCACCCTCGACGTCGTCGAGGCATCGCTTCCTCACATCCAGGCCATGGGCGACCGGATGCTGGCCCACGCGACTCGGATGCAGCAACACTACGGCGCGATCGGCGACGTTCGGGGCCGCGGCCTGATGCTCGGCATCGAGTTCGTGAAGGATCGCGCCACGAAAGAAGCCGCGCCCGAATTGATCGACCGACTGACCGACCGGGCGTTCAAGAAGGGGCTCCTGCTCCTCGGCTGCGGCCAAAGCACCTTCCGTTTGGCGCCCCCCCTCGTGCTCGACGAATACGACGTCGATACCGGGATGGGCATTCTCGAGGAGTGCCTCCGCGAAGAGGACTGACTACTGAACCCGTCGGGCCAGGGTTCCGGCCTTGAGGACATCGGTGACCGTGCCGACCCCGTTCAGGAACGCGACCGTGGTGGGCGGCACCGCACTCGGGTACTGGCGGTTGAACTCGTCAACGGTCATGTCCTTCGACAGGCGGACGAGATTGAGACGGGTCGGCTGCTTGGCCAACGCGGCTGGATCGGTCAGGCGATTGAAGCTCTGGATGGTCTGCGAAATCGCTCCCCGGTAGCTTGCCAGGCCGGCCTGCTTGGTATAGCCAAGCAACTGGAAGGTGTTCCCACCGTACGAGACGAACGCGATTCGGCCGGCGACCACTTGGCTGTCCTGGCCGGTCGCCTGGAAATCGGCCGCGGCCGCCGCCATCCCGTTGACCGAGGCGGTCGTCTGGTTGGCCGCTTGAATGCCCGGCTGACCCAGAAATTTCGCCAATGATTGCCCCGGCGTTTCCTTGCCGGGAATACTCAGGGCGAACATGGCGTCCTGAGCGGCACTCACCCCGACGACCGCGCTGGGCTGGTTCTGGGTTTTCCATCCGGCGGGGAAATCGATCCGGAACGCCAAGTCGGGATGGTTGAATCGCTGCTGATCGAAGTAGCCCTGGCGCGGATTCTCACCGAACACCATCCCGTCGACCTTCCGCACGAACGGGTCGCGATTGAGCTTGTGCTTGCTCAAGTCGATGGTGAGTTGGGCCAGTCGCTGGTCGGTCTTGATGATCCGGTTTTCCGGATCGGGATGGGTGGAAAGCCACTGGGGCAACCGGCCGGCTCCGCCGCCGCCGCCACTGACTCGGGTCAACATTTCGAACATGCCACGCATGGCGCGGACATCGTAGCCGTCGGCCAGGGAGTACCGAAACCCGAGATCGTCGGCCTGGGTCTCGGCATCGCGGCCGAATTTGAGAAACATCACGCCGAGCCCTTGGCTCGCGACCCCGGCCACCGCGGCGACGTCGCTGCTAAGGATGCTGCCAACTCCCAGAAGCCCTTGGGCCAGCTGGGCCCTCGAAATCTGATGAACTGAGTGCTTGGCCGTCACATGGCCGATCTCGTGGCCCACGACCGACGCGAGTTCGGCCTCGTTCTGGATGTAACTCAGGATGCCGCGGGTCACGAAGATTGACCCGCCCGGCAGGGCAAAGGCGTTGACCGCCGCGTCATCGACCACGTCGAACGACCAGGGCAGGTTCGGCCGCTCGGACGCCTTGGCCATACTCAACCCAATCCGCCGGACGTACTGCTGCAAGGCCGAATCGGGAACCAGCCCCATCGACTGCCTAACTTCGGCCGCCGCCTGCTGGCCCATGGCGATTTCCTGGGCCTCCGACACGAAGGACAGCTCCCGTTTTCCGGTCACGGGGTTGGTCGCGCACCCCACCGCCGCCATCAGGGCCCCACCGACGACCCACCGGTTCATCGAGGTCAACGTCATTCGAGCGCTCCGCGGTTAGTTTTCCATGGCCCAGGCACGGCTCAAAGATAACCGCCCATGATCGAGGTCTTCGTGATTCGCTCCACCCGTTTGCTGATCGCCGCGATGCTCGGGTTTGCCGAGGTCGCCCCCGCCCTGGCTCAGGACGGTAGCGTCACCGTGTTCGTCGTCCGCCACGCCGAGAAAGGTCCGGGAAATCCAGACCCGTCGCTGACGGACGCAGGAACCGCCCGGGCCCTGGCGCTGACCCAGAGCCTCCGCGATCAGAAAATCTCAGCCATTTTCAGCTCCGAGTTCAAGCGAACGCAAGAGACGGCCGCGCCGCTCGCTAAGGCCCTCGGCGTGGCGACGACCGTGATTGGTGCCGCCAAGAACGACGAGCTGATCGCGGCGCTCAAGGCATTGCCGGCCGGCACCAAGGCCCTGGTGGTGAGCCACAGCAATTTGGTCTCGGTCATCGTCAAGAAGCTGTCGGGGCAGGACGTGGGAGAATTGACGGACGCCGACTACGATCGGCTCTACATCGTGACGCTCGGACCTAACGCTACCTCAGTCCTGTACCTCCACTACGGCGCACCTTCGCCGGCCGGGACCGGCTCCATGCGACCGTAGGAAACTCGCTCGGCAGGATCGACTCGGACGTCGAGCCGGCCGAGCCGGGCTCGGACAAAGGCGCGCTGACGCCAGTACAGTTCGGCCCCGACCCAGGTCGCAGCGCCGAGGAGCAACGCCTCGATGGCGCTGGCGCCCTGACCAGGATGGAACCCTCGGAGCAGCGCCAGGCCGGTGCCGACCGCCGCCGCCACGGCGAGCATCGGCCGATGCTGGCGCTGGGTGGCCGAGCGCCCCGCCACCTCGGCCACCGAATACCCCACCACCGAGACCGCCGCGATCAACTCGAGGAGCCGGAGAATGCCGATGTGCCCGAGCGCGTGCACCGGATGGCTGAACCCGGGCCCGCCGCTCCAGGGCCCCCCGAAGGCACCGAGCGGCCACACCGCGGTCAGCGCGAGATAGACCGCAAACGGCCCCATCGCTCGCTGCACTGTCGGGATTTCAAACCGGCGCCCGAGCGGCTCAAGCCGAACCAGCAAGGCCGCGAAGACCCAGATCAGGATCGTCACGACCGCGGCCCCGCCGATCAGGAAGCCCGGGTCGTTGTACCATCCTGGAATCAGCCCGACCGCCACCGCCGCGCCACCGAGCAGGGCCGTTCTTGCCCGGGAAAATTCCCGGGGCTCCAAATGATGGCGGCTCACCGAGGCGACCACGATCGCGATCGAGAGGCCGGGCAAGGCCACCAGCCACCGGCGAGCCGGATCGGATTGCGCGCCCAAGCCGGCCAGCCAGAGCAACGGGACCATCAAATAGCCGAGCCCCATGAGCGGGAGGTCGAGAGCCCGGATCCCCGCCGACTTCGATTGCCGGTCGAGCAAGCCTTCGAGCCGGTGATGGAGGGCCCCGCCGGTCCACGCGCCCACCGTGTTGGTCGCCACGTCGAGCAGCGACGGCGACCGGCCGGGAATGAATTGCTGAACCAATTCGACGAGGACACTGAAGGCTAGGCCGACCACCAAGGCTCGGCCGCGATGGGCAAACCCGATGAAGAACCCAAGCGGGAGGAACAGGGCGACGTTCTGAACCAGATCGGCGACCGTGGTGAATCCGACCAGCCGAAACGTGGAGGGCCACCGAAACTCGAGCGGGACCAGCGTGATGATCGCGATCACCCCGGTGAGATACCAGGCCAGCGCCATCCCGAATTGTCGTTGGGTCCGTTCCGCCGTCACCAAGGGCCCCACTGGAAGCGAGAAAACCGACTCTCCAGAGTATCGGCAGGCGGTCGAGAAACTAAAGCCTCACGGCGGATTCAGCTCCAGAAACGTCTGGTTGGTGCCGACCGCCACCAGCCCACCGGCAGGGGCGGCACTCAACGCCACGAGGAACGCCGGCGCGGTGGGCACGACCGTCCGCCAAACACCCCCGCTGAAGCGAAGCACGAGGCCGTCTTGGCCGACCGCGTAGACGGCAGCCGGCCCGGTGCCGAAGACGGCGCGAAGTTCTTTCTCGGTCCCGGTCGTCAGGGAGTACCAGCGATGCCCGTCGAAGCGAATCGCCACCCCGCCCTCCCCGACGGCGAACATGTTATCGGGGGCCGAACCCCAGAGCCCCCGAAGGCGCTGGGACACCGGGGTCTCCATTCGAACCCAGGCTCGGCCCTCGTATCGGAGCACTTGGCCGCTGTCGCCGACGGCAAAGACATCGCGGCTTCCGACCCCGAACACGTGGCGAAGAAATCCGGTGGTCGGCGACGGCATTGCCTGCCAGGCCCCGCCGGTGCGCCGGAGAATGGTGCCCCGGTCGCCGACGACGAAGATGGCATTCCGGTCGGTCGGATCGGCCCAGATCGACCGGAGCAGCGCCGAGGAAGGGGTGGCTTCGACCTGCCAGGCGCTGCCATCGGCCGACCGGAGCACGGTGCCACTGTCCCCGACGATGTAGAGATATCCGTCGGCCGCCCGGGCCACCCCGTAGAGATCGCGCCGGACCGGGACCGGGACCGGCGTGACCACCGCCCCGCGCCGGCGAAGGACCGTACTGCCGAGCCCCACGGCGTAGAGCGCCCCGTCGCCGCCTAACGCTGAGGCGAACAACGTCGTGGCCGTGAGCCGGCGGACCCACCCTTGCCGGCCGCGTTCGAGAATGGTGCCCGACCAGCCGACGATCCGGGCCGTGCCCGCCGGATCGAAGTGAACCGCCCTCAAGTTCTCGTACGACGCCTTCTGCGGGGCTTGGGTCCACGCGGTGCCATTGAAGCTGACCACGGCACCGCCGTTGCCGACCAAGATGATATCGTTCCGCGAGGTGGCCGCGATCGCGAAGAAATCGGCTCGGCTCGGAATCGGGACCGGGCTCCACCGGATCCCGTCGTAGTGGAGCAAGGTGCCCCGAATCCCGACGGCAAAGACGTCATCGGCACCGAACCCAAGCAGGCCGAACAGGATGTAGTCGGTCGGGGTTGCCATCCGGAGCCAGCGGGTGCCATCCCACCGAAGGATGACGCCGTTCTGCCCCGAGGCATACAGTTGGTTCGGCCCGGTACCCCACACCGACCAGAGTTCCGAGCCCGAGGCGCCGGGCATCGAGCGCCAGGCCGAGCCGTCGAAGGCAAACGCGACGCCGGCACCGACGATGTAGACGTGATCGCGGTCGAGGCCCCAGACCTCGAGCAAGGCCTCGACGGTCGGGAGCGGGACCTGCTCCCACCGAACGCCGTCATAGTGGACGACCGCGCCGCGGGCGCCGACCGCGTAGACATCCTGCTCGCTGGTACCCCAGACCGCCGTGAGATCAGCCTTGGTCTTCGAATCCATCCGGCGCCAGGTTTCCGCCCCGTCGCGAGAAACCAGCACGGTGCCGCCGCCGCCGACGACGAACACGGTTCGGGTGTCGGCCGACCAGACGCCTAACAAGCTGGCCTCGGTCAGCCCCTGATCGAGGGCACCTTGCCGAAGCGACGGGCTCGCGGCCGTCACGGTGATCGTCGCCCGCCGTTTGCCGCCGGGGAGGAACACATCGAGGTCAACGGTGCCCGGCGCCACGGCCGAGGCGGTGGCGCCCGAAAGTGAGATGACGCCGGACCGGGACGGCCGGAGCGAGAAGGGGCCCTCGGGAATGACCCGATAGGTCAGGGCCTCGCCGGCCTCGAGCCAGGCGGCGGCCGGGACGACGTCACCCGACGAACCCTCCGCGGCGGGCACCCCGGCGGGATCTTGGTCGAGACATCCGGCCAGCCCGACCGCGATACCGAGGAGGTACCGGCGCGGCACCATCACGACAAGCCGGCCTCCATCCGCTGAATGGCCCGGAGCACGAGGCCGTCCACGACCCGGTTCGGCAGAAACCGGGTGATGAAGGCCCGGATCTTTGCATCCGTTCCGATCAGATAGCGGGTTTTCGGCGGATCGGCTTCGAGGGCGTGGACCACGGCATCGGCCACCAGCTCGGGCGAGACGCCGCGGTCATTGAGATGGGCCAGCACCTTGCCGAAGATCTTGAGCTTGACCGCGTACCGTTCGAGCGCTTCCGGCGGCAAGCTCCGTTCGGCGTCGCCAAGAGCCTCGACGCCCTTGTCCCAGATCGGGGTTTTGACCGCACCCGGCTCGATCACTGAGGCGTGGATACCCGCCTGGCCCAGTTCGAGCCGGAGCCCGTCGGTCAGCGCTTCGACCGCATGCTTCGACATCCCGTACGGCACCACCATCGGCGACACGGCTCGGCCCGCAATCGAGCCGATGTTGATCACTCGGCCCCGGGCGATCCGGAGCATCGGGAGGCAAGCCTGGGTCACGGCCAGCAACCCAAAGACGTTCACTTCGAAGATCCGGCGCACCGCGTCAACCGGGACGAACTCGATCGGTCCCCCGCCCGCGACGCCGGCGTTGTTGACCAGGCCCGCCAAACCCCGGTCACCGACGGTCTCCCTGATCAGCGCGGCGGCGGTGGCAATCTCCGCGGGCTTGGTCACATCGAGCTGGACCGGGACGACTCGAGCGGAGGCCTCCCGCTGGAGCCGGGTTCCGTCTTCCGGCTTGCGGACTCCGGCAAAGACGGTATAGCCGAGCCGGTCGAGACGCACGGCGCAGGTGTGGCCGATCCCGGTCGAGGCGCCGGTCACGAGAACATAGGACGAGGCCATGGGAGGTTTCCTCAGAATGCCAGCATGTGAGTGGCTTTGACGATCACACTCCGGCCCGGGGCGACCTCGGGCTGGGTCGGGTCGTTGATTCGCTGCTCGTTCAGCACGACATAGAGATCGCTGAGCGGATGGTGAATCAGGTTGAAGCGGACGTTGGCGTTGAAGACGTGGCGCCCCGGATCGTACTGGGTCAGGGCGTCGAGGAACATGTTGGTGGTGAAGCTGTAGTTGCCCCGGGCCGTGATCAGGGTGCTGGTAAAATGGGCCCCGGCCGGCAGATCGAGATCAGCCGAGGTTCGCTGGAGACCGGTGGTGAGCCGGAACCGGTAGCTCGGCCGGATGGTCAGGGTGGTGTTGACGGTCCGCTGGGTGCCGCTCCAGAGGCCCCCGACCACGAACCGGCCCGTGACGCTGATCGCGCGGCTCGGATCGGTACTCCCGAAGAGTTGGGTCTCGATCCATGAATAGCGGCCCGGCGGAATTGCCGCGATGGCGGGGCTGATCCGAAAGGGCACCGTGATTTCCTGGAGCGCCGGATTCCAGGAGAGTTCGGCAAACGCCCCGTTGCTGAAGAAGAAGGTGTTGCCGGTGTGGAGCTTCTTGGCCACGAGGTGACCTGAGGGGTCGGTGAAGAAATCCCAGACGATGTGGGGATGGCTTTCGCGAACCCCGCGTCGCCGGAGCCACTCGGTCCGGGGCCGGAGCCCGACATCGAGGAGGTACTTCCGAACCCCGGTCCGGCGGTAATAGCCGAGGTCATCTTGGAAGCCGTCACCGATCTGAAGGACCCCGCCCTTGGCGTGGACGAACTTCCCCTCGTAGTTGACCGAGGTCCGGGCCGCGTACTGGCCCCCGCTCTTCCCGGGGGTCGCGCTTCCGATCAGATACGAGTTCCAGTCGACCTTGCCGAAGAACCGGATATTCCCGTCGACTCCGAAGACGCGGTTGTAGTCGCCCGAGGTGTCGGTGGCCTGGCGGTTCATGAATAGGAAACCGAGATCGGATCCCTTCATGACATTCCGGCGGAGCCGAAAGACCCCGTAGTTGGTGGCTCGGCCCCCCTCGCTCCCGCGGGTCTGCATCGACACCGCCCCGAGCGAGAACCCGCCGAGCTTGCCGGTGAGGCGGAGGCCGGCCGGGATCGGCACCTCTCGTCCCTGGCGGCTCAATCCAATCCGACGGCTGAAGAAGAGCAAGAGGTCTTCGTCGGGGGTCGGCGTTAGGGTCACCCGGTTGTTGCGGGCGGCGTCGCCGACGTAGAAGATCCCGGAATTCTCGAGGAAGAACTCCCGCTTCTCAGGGAAGAACTGGCTGAACTGGGTCAGGTTGACTTGTTGTTCGTCGGCCTCGACCTGGGCAAAGTCCGGATTGACCGTGGCATCGAGCGTTAGGCCCGAGCCGAGCCCCACTTTGAGATCGACCCCGGCGTCGGCCTGTTCGTCGAACGAACCGCCGCCAATTTCCCGGACCGCTCGGCCCAAGAGGTATGGTTTGATCCGGAGGTTCTTCCCGGCGCTCTCGACGCTAAGGCCGACCAGGTCGCCGGCCAACGACACCCGGGCCAGATTGTAGGCCCGCGGCACCGGGGCCCAGAAGTCGACCTCGTTCTTCCGCCGGATCCGGCGGGAAAAGTTGATGCCCCAGCCGTGGCCGGCCGCCGGGTCGAACCGAAGCGAGCGGAGCGGAATCGCCATCTCGACGATCCAGCCGTCCTCGACCACCCGGGTCTTGACCGACCAGACCGCGTCCCAACTGGTGTTGATCTCCCGGCCTTCGTTGGCCACCTGCCGGTCGGCCTTGGCGCCCAGAATATTGGTGATGAAGACGTAGCCGTTCCGGCGGTCGCCGAAGGTATCGAGGAGGACCTCGAAATCGTCCTGGTCCTCTTCCTTGAAGTCCTTCTTGATGTCGTTGACGATCAGCTTGCCGGGCTCCCGGTCGTGGAGGTAGGCGCCGATGTAGATGGTCCGGCCGTCGGAGACGACCCGGACCTCGGTGGCTTCGGTCGCGGGCTGGCCCTCGGCCGGTTCGCTTTGGACGAACCCGGCGGCCGGCTTGGCCCCGAGCCAGGCGTCCTCGTCGAGGACCCCGTCGAGCCGAATGGGCGTGGTGACGGATTCGACCACGATCCGGGGCCGGACCGAGTCCGGGGTCGCGGCCATCAGAAAGAAGAGTACCAACGGTGGGTTCCAGGAATCGGGTCAATGGGCGGTCACCAGTCAGCAAACTTAGCCGCCCGGGAACCGGCTTGCCGGGCTGGTTGTCAAACGGCTTTCCGGGCATCGCCGAGGTCCCTACCGCCGGGTAGATTGGAGGGCGGCGCGCTCACCTTACCTCCACCATCCCGGCCTATGACTCATCGCTCGGTGCGGTTGCTCACTGCCTGCACAGCCATCACCCTCGCGCTGGCCGGGCCCCTGGCCCCCGCCCAGGCTCCTCGGGCCGACCTCGTGCTGGTCAATGGCGCGGTGGTCACCGTGGACGACGCCCGACCCCGGGCCGAAGCCGTGGCCGTACGCGGCGACCGGATCATGGCCGTGGGAACCACCGCCGAAGTACGCCGGCTGGCCGGCCCCGCCACCCGCGTGGTCGACCTCAAGGGACGCCTGTTGATCCCCGGCTTCATTGAGGGGCATGGCCACTACACCGGACTCGGCGAGTCCAAGCTGATGCTCGACCTGACCACGGCGACGGCATGGGATGACATCGTGGCCATGGTGGCAAAGGCGGCCAAGGCCGCGCAGCCGGGCGAGTGGATCGTCGGACGCGGCTGGCACCAGGAGAAGTGGAGCCGGACCCCCCAGCCGAATGTGCAGGGAGTCCCGCTCCACTCGTCGATCGACGCGGTCAGTGGCGGCCATCCCGTGATTCTTACCCACGCCAGCGGCCACGCCGGCTTCGCCAACGCCCGGGCGCTCGCGCTCGCGGGGATCACCGGTGCCACGCCGGATCCCAGCGGCGGCGAGATCGTGAAGGACGGGAACGGCGAGCCGACCGGATTCCTGAAAGAGACCGCCCAGCGAGCCGTGGGGGTGGCTCGCGCGCGCGACGACCAGATGAGCCCCGCCGACCGCGAGAAGCGCTTCCGGAAGCTGGTAGAGCTGGCCGGCGAGGAGGCCCTGCGGCATGGCGTCACCAGTTTTCATGACGCCGGCGCCAACTTCGGGACCATTGATGGTTACCAGCGGCTCGCCGATGAGGGCAAGCTCCCGGTGCGTCTCTACGTGATGGTGCGGCGCGAGAGCAACGCCCGCATGGACTCGCTCCTTCCAAAATACCGGATGCTGGGCTATGGCAATCATTTCCTCACCGTGCGCTCGATCAAGCGGCAAATCGACGGTGCCCTCGGGCCGCGGGGAGCCTGGCTGCTGGAGCCGTACACCGACCTCCCGACGAGCAGCGGCCTCGCGCTGGAGAGCCC
>JAYTTT010000018.1:0-3125 GCA_043744895.1 Gemmatimonadota bacterium
GGTCGCGTTCGGATACCGGCTCTGCACTTCTTGATAGACGCCGAGAGCCGTCTGGCCGTAGGTCGGGTCGAGTTCGGGTCGTTTCCACAGGGCCGCATAGGCATCCGCAGCCCGAAGCAGCGCATCGGGCGCCAGCGAATCATCGGGTGCTTCGTCGGACAACCGCCGGAATTGGCGAACCGCGTCAAGTTCGTTGCCCAGGGCGAGTTCGATTTCGCCCTTGTAGAAGTTGAGCCTTCCGATCCGGGGATCGGCCACCGGCATCGCGGTACCGAGCCGGGTAAAGATCTGGTTGGCCCGATTCCATTGGCCGGTGTTGAACGCCCGCTGGCCGACCTGCCACAGCGAGTCGACCGTTCTGGGCGAGTTCGATAGCACGGTCGAGGGCGCCGCCTTGGGCTTGCCCTTGAAGGGCCAACACCCTGACAATGCCATCGCGACCCCAACCGTCATCATCGTCTTGCGGATCATGCGCCACCATCTGCCGGAGGTTCCGTCGAGGCAGCCCCCAGCCCGTTGAGCTTCGTCACGGCGACGTCGCGCAGGCTGTCCGACACCCCGCTCGCCGCCAACACTGCTTGATACGCCACCGCGGCCCCCAGGGCATCGCCCAGGAGGACCCGGGCGTCGCCGAGGCCAATCTGCGCTCGAATCGCCCGCGGCGTTTCGGTCTCGAACCCGACTACCAGATCGAACCACCGTTCGGCGGCCCGCCCGTTCCGAACCGAGAGCGCATCCTGGCCAAGGAGCAAGGCACAATCGGCCAAGCCTCCCCGTGCCAGGCCCCGCTGCCGGCCATCGTTGGTTCGCCGGAGCAACGTCCGGTAGCCAGCGGCGGCATCGTCGCATGCTATCGTGGCCCGCCGGGCGTCCGCATACCGCAGCAACAGGGAATCAATCCCCCGAGCCGTGCCGGTCACCGCGAGCGCCGCCGGAATCAACCCGAGCGCCTCCGAGAGTTCCATCCCGTCGAACAAGGACGCCCGTGCCAATCGGCCTAACGGCCGCCCCGGGGCCAGCGCCCGGATGGCCAACACCGCCTTGGTCACGGCCGCTTGCCCACTGGCCCCGGCCCGGTCGGCCGCTCGCGCCAGCCGATCGAGACCGACCACGGCCTCCAGCACCCGGCTCGGGTCCTCGCGGGCCAACTCGGTATAGGCCGAAGCGGCCCCGGAAAAGTCCTCTGCCCGGACGGCGGCGGCCGCGGCCTTGGCCCACACCCGGCTCCGGCCCCCACTGCGCTGGGCGGCCTGATATTCGACGACCGACTTGGCGAAGCGCCCTTCCCGATACGCTTGGTCGCCGAGCCGCTCATGATCCGCGGCCGCGGCAGCGCATCCGGCGCTCATGGCCACGACCAGCCCGAGCCAGCGGTTCATGATCCGAGGCGCCGCGCCATGGCGAGATAGGCCCCGACCCGGGCATTCCCCGGCCGCTGGCGGAGACAGCGGCCCCAGATCTCCAAGGCCCCCGTCGCATCGCCCGACAGATAGTGGGCCAGGCCGAGAGCCGCCTCGGCATCACCGAACATCGGTTGGGCGGCAACGATCCGCTCGAGCTCCTCACGGGCCTCCAGTGGACGACCGGCTTCGAGCAACAGGCGGGCTAACCGGTATCGGAGGTCATGAAAATCAGGACCGAGGCCGACCGCGCGCTGATACTCCTGAATCGCCTCCATCGAGGCGCCGATTTCGGCATAGGCGTCGCCCAACTCGGCATGGAGGTTGGCCAGTCGCGAAGCCACCGGCCTGGAGTAACCTCCGCCACCCGATTGACCGAGGGCCGCTGCCCGCTGAAAGGACGCGTCGGCCTCGGCCGAGCGGCCCAACTCGGCCAGAATGACCCCGCGGTGAATCAGGGCGTCGATATACCGGGGATTCACGACCAGGCTGCGATCGAACTCCTCCAACGCCTTCTCCGGTTGGCCCAGCAGCGCCAGGCACAGGCCGCGAAGCTGGTAGACATCCGCAAAGCGCCGCCCCGACTCGAGGATCTCGTCGAGGATGTGGGTGGCCCCGTAGTAGTCTTGGACCGCGAACCGCTCGTGAGCCTGCTGGAGAAGGTGCTCGGTACTGACTCGCATCGCCGGTTTGGTCGAGATTCCCATCGGAGACCCTTACCTATCGCTGAGCGACACTCCCGTCGATGAACCACCCGACGCAAGGGTCGCAGCCAAGCCCTGGAGGGCCTCAAAAAGGCCCCGTGGGGAAGCGGGTAAGATAGCGTGGTCGGCGGCTTTGCGCGGCCGGAGGGCTAGCGGAGTACCTCTTGGAAATGCCGGATGGTCCGCTCAAGGCCGGTCCGAAGATCGACCGAAGCCGACCACCCCAAAACCGCGCTGGCGATCCTGATGTCGGGTTGCCGGACCTTCGGATCGTCGACCGGGAGCGGCTCCCGTTTGATCTCGACCGATGACCCGACCATTTCCCGGACGATCTCGGCCAACTGGAGCACGGTGAACTCGACTGGATTCCCGATGTTGGTCGGCTCCACCCGTTCGGAATGAAAGAGGCGATAGATCCCGTCGACCAAGTCCGAGACGTAGCAAAAAGACCGAGTCTGGCTTCCGTCGCCGTAAATAGTCAGCGGCTCGCCCTTGAGGGCCTGCACAACGAAATTCGAGACCACCCGGCCGTCGTAGGCCCGCATCCTCGGGCCGTAGGTATTGAAGATCCGGACGATCCTGGTCGCGACGCCATGGTAGCGATGGTACGCCATCGTCATCGCCTCCGAGAACCGCTTGGCCTCGTCGTACACCCCCCGAGGACCCACTGGATTCACATGTCCCCAATAACTCTCCGGCTGGGGATGAACCTGCGGATCGCCGTACACTTCGGAGGTCGACGCGAGCAGAAACCGGGCCCCCTTGGCCTTGGCGAGTCCGAGTCCATTGTGGGTGCCGAGCGACCCGACTTTCAGGGTTTGGATCGGGTATCTGAGGTAGTCGACCGGGCTGGCCGGCGATGCGAAATGGAGGACGCCGTCGACCGGACCATCGACGGACACGAAGTTCGACACATCGTGCTCGATGAACTGGAAATTGGGGTTGCCCGCGAGGTGGGTGAGATTCGAGGGGCTTCCGGTGAGGAAGTTGTCCATCCCCACGACTTGATGACCCTCCGCGA
>JAYTTT010000019.1:0-3124 GCA_043744895.1 Gemmatimonadota bacterium
GTTGATGGAGATGCCACGGGGCTCTGACGCCGCCGAGGTCGGTCGGCACCAGCGAGTCGGGGCCGATCCGTCGGCTGTAGGCCAAGCCGGCCAAGCGCCCTGAATCGGCACGTACATCACGAAGCTCGGCGCCGACGGGTCCGGCGAACCGCCGAAGACCCGCCACCGGTATGGCTTTCCGCGGGTCTCGAGGAAGCCGTCCTTCGCGGCCCAGGCTAGAATCGCCCGGCCGAGCTCGGTCCCGAAGCTGACCGACCGGGCCATCACCTGGCTGGAGCCGACGGCCGCGCGACGGACGCCGACCAGCGAATCGTGAAGGGCCTGGATCGTCACCGTGGTCGAGGCAAATCCTTGTTGATACAGGTCGAGAAGCACCGTGGCCTGGGCCTCGATGGCAACCGTCGCCGGATCGTACCGCTCTTCGCGGGCCGGAGTTGGGAGCGGTTCGAGGCCGTTGAGCTGGCCGCCCAGACTCCGAAGGCTGTCGGAGAACGCCGCCCATCCTTCATACAGGGCGATCGC
Organism: Gemmatimonadota bacterium; assembly: GCA_043744895.1. GTDB lineage: Bacteria > Gemmatimonadota > Gemmatimonadetes > Gemmatimonadales > GWC2-71-9 > SHZU01. Next base: position 523 of record JAYTTT010000019.1, read on the forward strand.
AGCGTAAGCCGAGACCCGCGCCGCCACCGGGGGTGAGAGCCGTTCGGCGCGGGCCAAGGCGTAGTGGGTCGAGGTCCATTGAGCCACCAGGCCGACGTCGGCCGGTGGGGCGGTCCACTGGCAACCCGAGACCGCGAATGCGATCGTCGCAAAGCGGGCAGCTCGCATCGGCCCTCAGGTTTGAGTGGCGGACCCGTGACTGACCGTAGGCCCGCTGTCGTCCACCAACAATCTATGGCTCAGCGGCCGGGCGACCAAATGTGACCCGGGTAGAGGGGGTCTCGACCGACCGATCTCGACTTGGAACTGGCTCTTGCGCTATCATTCGGCATGCGGGTACTCCTTTCGGCCGTGCTGTTGCTGCTCCAAACCCAGCCGCTACTGGGCGCGGCGCTCTGTCAGATCCTGAGCGGCGGAGACGGCGATCGAATGGAGGTTGGCTGTCCCATGCCGGACGCCGCCGGCCCCGTTGAGCGGGCCCCCGACCCGACCACCCACCCAGCGGTAACCTCGGCGCTCCACCAATGCGTCTTCGCCGAGTTCTGTGCTCCAACGCCCCCTGTCGTTGGCCAAACTGAGAGCAACCTGATCGCGGAGCTACCCGAACATCCGCTCGTTCTCCGAACGGCAGTCCATCCCCTTCCTACCGCGGGGCGCGCGCCGCCCGTTCCTCCCCCGAGGTCCTAGCTCCAGGTCCTCTCGATATTTCCCTCCGGTGAATCAGCGCGGCGCGTCTGCCGCCGCCGATCCGCCGAACGGGGTCGTCATCCCGAGCAGTCCGCCCGGGGTGCCATTCTTCCTGTCGAGGTTGGCATGCTGGTTACGGTTCTCGTGTTAACGGCGCAGCTGGCGACGGATTCGATCTCGCTCCCCCAACTCCTCGGGCGGGTCCGCGCCCTCCACCCGCACTTGAGTGCGGCGGCCGCCCGGGTCGACGTCGCCCGAGGGGCCCGTCGCACTGCGGGGGCCTTCCCCAATCCGATCCTGCAATTTGGGATCGAGAATGCGGCCCTGCCGGGGCGGGGTGCCCTCGTGGGAATCGATCACGAGGCGACTTCGACCGCCACGGTGCCGCTTGAATTCCTCTATCAGCGGGGGGCTCGGCTCCATCGGGCCGACGCCGAACTGGAGGCCGCCCAGGCCGACGCGTTCGCCGACCGCCAACGGGTCGCCCTCGACGCAACCCGGGCCTACTACCGGGTCGCCCTGGCGGAGGTCGAGCTGGCAACCGCCCGGGACCTCTCGAGCTGGCTGGACTCGCTCGTGTCCTACAGCCGCTCGCGGGTCGCGGAAGGGGCTGGCGCCGGTGCCGATCTCTTGCGCGCCGAGCTTGAACTCGACCGCGCCGGGGCCGAGGTCACGCTCCGCCAGGCGGCGCTGGCCCAGGCGAGGGCCGGTCTGAGCTTCTTCTTCGGCGATTCGCCCGGGCCCTCTGGATCGTTTCCCCAGATCGTGATCCCGGTTGCGGCGCTGGCTCGTCCGCTGGCAAACGATCCTGCCGGGCCCCGCGCCGAAGTACGGTCAGCTCGCGCCCGGTTGGCCGCCGCTCAAGCCGGTGTCGGCGTCGCCCGGTCGATGATCGTCCGCGACCTCAGCGCGATGGTCGGCCTCAAGCGGAGCGTTGGAACCACATCGTTGCTCGCCGGCATCGTCGTTCCCCTGCCGATCGTCACCGCCAATGGCGGCGAGCTGGAGAAAGCGGCCGCCGAACGGGCGGCCGCAACGTTCGAACTCGCGGCGGTCGATCGACTGGTTCGTTCAGAAACCGCCGGGGCGGCCGAAGGCGCCCGGCTGCTCCGCGAACGGATCCAGGTCCTTTCCGGCACCGCCGACTCGCCCGGAACTCGCGGCGGCTACCTCGTCCGCGCCGATGAGGCGCGGCGGATCGCCGTGGGGGCCTATCGAGAGGGCGCGATTCCGCTCTTTCAGGTGCTCGACGCGGCCCGGGCGTGGGGCGAGGCTCGTCTCATCTATTTCCGCACCCTGTACGCCCAGCATGAAAGCGTCGTGGCTTTGCTCGCGGCCGAGGGGCACGACCTGTTCTCCGCGTTTGACGGGAAGGAGTCCCGGCAATGACCCCGAGTCTAGGTGACCGCTCGATCGTCCACCTTGGAACCACCATGTCGATTCTGGCTCTTGCCCTGGCCGGGTGTGCCCGACCCGAGCCGGCTGGCCGGCCGGCCGACTCCGCCGCCGACATGGCGGCGATGCCGGGGATGGCTCCAGCCCCAAGTCCTTCGCAACCCGAAGTCAGCCTATCGGCGGAGCAAGTGCGGCATGGGGGCGTGAGCTGGGCTCCCGCTACCGCGGGCAGCGCGAGCGCGGCCTCGCTCTCCCTGGCCACCCTACCGGGCCAGCTGGCTCCGAACGAGGACCGGACCGCCCGTCTCGGCGCCCCGGGAGAGGGCCGAGTCCTCTCGGTCCGGGTAAGCCCCGGGGATCGGGTACGGCAGGGCCAAGTACTGGTGACGCTGCAGAGCCCGGCCGCCTCCATGGCGCAGTCCGACCTCACTAAAGCGACCGCTGCCCTTGCCTCGGCCCGGGCCCAGGCAACCTATGCGGCCAGCGCAGCCCACCGGGCCGAGCGCCTTCTCGCCCTCAA
>JAYTTT010000020.1:0-3123 GCA_043744895.1 Gemmatimonadota bacterium
CGGTGGTCGTTCCGGGGCGGCCAGAGCGAGCAAGCGTATCGGGCGTGGGTGGCGGCGACGACGACTTGGCTGCTGGGCGCCAGCGATTCGATGACCGGCCGGGCCCGACCCGTCCGCGCCGTGGTGCCCCAAGGGCGGCCGGTCATCTTCGAGCGGCTCCGGCCCGATCTGACCACCCTGCGGATCGACCTCCGGGGACCGGTGGGCAACCGGACCGACACCCTTCGGTTTGATGGGGCCGGACGGGCCGAATTGCCGCTGCCGCCTGGGCGCTACGACTATCGGCTCGAAGGTGGCGGCGGCGGCCTGTTAGGCGTCGAGGTCTATTCCGACGAATGGCTCCTCCGCCCCACGGCACTATCGGAACGCGAAGCCACTGCCGCGCCGCCGTCGGGGCGCTCGCCAGTTCGCGACGAGCTCTGGCTCTTTGCCGTGGCCATTGCCGCGCTGGCCGGCGAATGGTGGTGGCGACGCCGAGCCGGGCTTCGGTAGAGGTAAATTGCAGCCATGACATCGTCCCGCGTTACCCAGGCCAAGAAGCTCTCGCTATGGGGCAAGCTCAAGCGGCTGGCCCTTACCGACGTCGGGGCGCTGGTGCGGGGCTTCAAGGCCGCCGACCTCGAGGCCATGGAACGGGTTCTCCTCGAGGCCGACTTTGGGATCGCCGCGACCACCGACATCATCGACGACCTCGAAGGCCAAGTACGCCGCGGCCGGCTCAAATCGGAGGACGATGTCAAACGGGCCATCGCCGAACGGGTCGCGACCCTGCTGGCCGGCCCTCCGGAACCTGGCACGCTCCGCCGGGCGACCACCGGGCCAACGGTGCTCCTGGTGATGGGCGTGAATGGGACCGGCAAGACCACGACGGTCGCCAAATTGGCCGCCCGCTTCAAGCGGCTCGGCGACTCGGTGCTTCTGGTTGCCGCCGACACGTATCGGGCCGGCGCCATTGACCAGTTGAAGGTCTGGGCCGACCGAATCGGGGTGCCGTGCGTGAGCGGGGCGCCCGGGGGCGATCCCGCAGCGGTCGCCTTCGACGGTCTCGAAGCCGCGGTGGCCCGCGGCGCCAGCCTCGTCATCATCGACACGGCGGGGCGTCTCCACACCCAGGAGGGGTTGATGGACGAACTCCGAAAAGTTGGGCGGGTCATCGGCCGAAAGATCGTGGATGCGCCTCACGAGGCGTTTCTCGTACTCGATGGCACGGTCGGCCAGAACGCGGTCCAGCAGGCGAAGTATTTCACCCAGGTCATCAAGCCCACCGGGCTCGTGATCACGAAGCTCGACGGCACGGCTCGCGGGGGCGCGGCCGTGGCGCTTCGCCGCGAGTTGGAGATCCCGATCCGGTTTCTCGGATTGGGCGAAGGGCTCGAGGATCTCGTCGAATTCGATGCCCTGGCCTTTGGACGGGATCTGGTCGAGAGCGGTGCCGATGAGTGAGCGACTTTCCACCGCGACCCCGTAACGGCTCCGGGGCGCCGATCCGCCTCGATACCTCGGTCAAGTTCCTGAAGGGGATCGGCGAACACCGGGCCGACGCCCTCGCTCGGCTCGACATCGTCACGGCGCACGACTTGTTGTGGCATCTTCCCCACCGGTACATCGACGCGTCGTCGGTCACGCCAATCGTCAAACTCGCCGTCGGTGCCGACGCGGCCGCCGTCGGGCGGGTGGTCGCCAAAGGTGTCCTCCCGACCCGCAAGGGACTCCGGATCTTCCACGCCGTCCTTCGGGACCACAGCGGAGCCATCGAGTGCGTCTGGCCGGGCCAAGCGTTTCTCGACCGGAGCATCCTGGTCGGCCAGACCCTGCTGGTGGCCGGCCCGATACGGTTCTACCACGGCCGCCAGATGGCCCCTCGGGAGTTCATCGTCCTGGCCGAAGACGGCGATGACGAAGGCCCCGATCCACTGGCGGCCGGCCGGGTGCTGCCGGTGTATCCGGCGACCGAGGGACTCAGTCACAAGCTGATTCGCGGCTTGATCGAGCGCCACCTCGAGAGCCTGATTGCCCTCTCGCCTGAAATCCTGCCCGACGATCTCCGGGTCCGGTTCAATCTGCCGACCCTTCCGGATGCGCTTCGGGCGGTCCATCACCCGACCTCGCCGACCGAAGCGGAGCGGGGCCGGCGCCGGCTCGCACTCGACGAGCTGCTCGACCTCCAGATCATGCTCGGGCGGGCTCGATTTGTCGCCAAGCGGGGCCGCCACGGGGTGGCCTTCGAGAACCGGCGCGACCTGACCAGCCGCCTCAAGGACAGTCTCCCCTGGGCCCTGACCGCCGACCAGCGGCGGGCGCTCAAGGAAATCATCGCCGATATGACCGCGCCGGATCGGATGCATCGGTTGCTGATGGGGGACGTCGGCACCGGCAAGACGGTGGTCGCCCTGTTCGCGATGCTTCTCGCCGTCGAGAACGACTACCAGGCGGCCTTGATGGCCCCTACGGAGCTGCTGGCGGAACAACACTTCGCCACCCTCTCGGGCCTGCTCGCGCCTCTGGGCATTGCCCCTGGCCTCCTGATCGGCCGTCTCGGTGCCAAGGAAAAGGAAACGGTTCGAAAACAGCTGGCGGCCGGCGCGATGCGGATCGTCGTCGGGACCCACGCCCTGGTTCAGGACACCGTGACGTTTCAGCGCCTCGGCCTGGCCGTGATCGACGAACAGCACCGCTTCGGCGTCGAACAGCGGGCGGCCCTGATGTCGAAGGGCACCGCCCCGGACGTCCTGTTGCTCTCAGCCACCCCGATCCCTCGGTCGCTCGCCCTGACCCGCTATGGTGACCTTGACCTGAGTGTCGTGAAAGAACGCCCCCCCGGCCGAGGGACCATCCGGACCGTGGTCCGGGGAGCCAATCAGCGCGACAAGGTGCTCGACTTCGTCCTGGCCGAATGCCGGGCGGGCCGGCAGGCCTATGTGGTGCTTCCCGTGATCGAAGAGACCGAGAAGGCCGACCTGCTGGCTGCGAAGACCATGGCCGACACGCTGATTGGCCGGTGGCCCGACGTGGCCGTTGGTCTGGTGCACGGAAAGCTCAAGCCCGGCGAGCGAGACCAGGTCATGCGGGCGTTTCGCGCCGGCGACGTCAGTGTGTTGGTCGCCACCACGGTCATCGAGGTCG
>JAYTTT010000021.1:0-12247 GCA_043744895.1 Gemmatimonadota bacterium
TTTGCGGCGGCCTTTCCCGGCGACGCTGGTCTCCCGGTCGAGGAGCGGATCGGGGCCGCGATCGGGCCGGTCGACGTACTCAAAGTCGGCCACCATGGCTCCCGAACGGCAACTGGTCCGTCGTGGTTGTTGCGATTGACCCCTCGGGTGGCCATCGTGAGCAGCGGGGCCAATCGATACGGGCATCCGGCGCCCGAAACGCTCGGGCGTCTCGCGGCCAGTGGCGCATCGGTGTGGCGAACCGACACCGAGGGGACCGTGACGGTCGAGGTCGGCGACAGTGCTATGCGGGTGCGGGGCCGTGGACGAGCGGCCAATTTTCCCATTTTCTGACGAGCCCAACGACCTATGGCGATCTTGAGCGGACCGATTATCACCATTGAGCGGTTCATTTTGGAGCAGGAGCGCTTGCATCCGGAGGCCACCGGAGAGCTCTCGAACCTGCTCTACGATTTTGCGCTCGGGGCCAAGATCATCGCCGCGTCGATTCGGCGGGCCGGGCTGGTCAATATCCTGGGCTCCGCTGGGAGCACCAACGTCCAGGGTGAGGAGCAAAAGAAACTCGACGTCATGGCCAACGAAACCCTGACCAGCGTCATGGGACACACCGGCCGGGTCTGCGTCATGGCATCCGAGGAAGAGGAAGAGCTGATTCCGGTTCCTCCGGGATGGCCCGCGGGTAAATACGCCGTGTTATTCGACCCCCTCGATGGGTCGTCCAACATCGACGTCAATGCCTCGGTTGGAACCATCTTCTCGATCTATCAGCGGCAATCGATGACCGGGCAGGGAACCTTGGCTGACGTCCTTCAACCAGGCAACAAGCAGGTGGCCGCTGGATACGTCATGTACGGGTCGAGCGTGATGCTGGTTTACACGACGGGGCACGGGGTTCATGGATTCACGCTCGACCCGACCATCGGCGAGTTTCTGCTCTCTCACGAAATCCTGCGGTTGCCGGAAGTTGGCGTCTACTACAGCGTCAACGAGAGCAACTTCGCCCGCTGGAACAAAGGCATCCAGCGGGCGGTGCGCGGGCTCCATGGCGACACTCCCGATCGGATCAAGGGCAAGAACAGCCGCTACATCGGTTCGCTGGTGGCCGACTTCCACCGGAACCTGATCGCCGGGGGGATCTTTCTCTATCCGGCCGACACCAAGAACGTCAACGGCAAGCTCCGGCTCACCTATGAGGCCAATCCGATGGCCATGATTGCCGAACAGGCCGGCGGCGCCGCCACCGACGGCCGGCGCCGGATCCTCGACCTTCAGCCCGAGGCGCTCCATCAGCGGGTGCCGCTCGTCATCGGGTCGAAGCGGGACGTCGAGTTCGTGGCCGCGGTGCTGGCCGAAACCGAGGCCGAGTCGTGACCGAAGGACCTCCAGGCCTGGTGCCAACCAACCCCGTTGCTGGGCCCGAGGATTGGAACGGCGACGTCGGCCGACCGGGGCAGTGGCCGTACACCCGCGGCGTCCAGCCGACGATGTACACCGGGAAGCTCTGGACCATGCGCCAGTACGCTGGCTTCGGAACGGCCGAGCAAACCAATCGCCGATTTCAACTGCTGTTGGGCGCCGGGCAGACCGGGCTGTCGACGGCCTTCGACCTGCCGACCCAGATGGGCTACGACTCCGACCACCCGATGGCCGACGGCGAAGTCGGGCGCGTCGGCGTCGCGATCGATACGGTCGATGATTTGGCGATCCTCTTTCGCGGCATTCCGCTTGATCGGGTCTCGACCTCGATGACGATCAATGCCACCGCCGCCATTCTGCTCGCGATGTACATCGTGGTGGGCGAAGAACAGGGGGTTGAGCGGAGGCACCTCACCGGCACGATCCAGAACGACGTCCTCAAGGAGTACATCGCGCGAGGCACCCATATTTTTCCGGTGCTGCCCTCGCTCCGGCTGATCACCGACATCTTCAAATTCGTGGCGGACGAGGAGATGAATTTCAATCCGATTTCGATCAGCGGCTACCACATTCGCGAAGCCGGATCGACCGCCGTCCAAGAGGTGGCCTTTACTCTCGCCAACGCGCTTGAATACTGCCGCCGGGCAGTCGCCGCGGGGCTTCCGATCGACCGGTTCGGGCCCCGCCTGTCCTTTTTCTTCGCGGCCCACAACGACCTCTTTGAGGAGGCGGCCAAGTTTCGGGCCGCTCGCCGGCTGTGGGCTCGCTTAGCCCGCGACCGTTTTGGGGCGGACGACGCGACCTGCAAACTTCGCTTTCACACCCAGACCGGCGGGGTCACCCTCCAGGCCCAGCAGCCCTTGAATAACGTGGTACGGGTGACTGTTCAGGCCCTGGCGGCCGTTCTGGGCGGGACCCAATCGCTGCACACCAACGGCTACGACGAGGCGTTGGCACTCCCCACGCCCGAGGCCGCCACGCTGGCCCTTCGGACCCAGCAGGTGATCGGGTACGAAAGCGGGCTGAACCGGAGTGTCGATCCGCTGGCGGGGAGCTACTATGTCGAGGCCCTGACCGACCGGATCGAGGCCGACGCCTTGGAAATCATCGACGCCATTGAGGCGATGGGCGGGGCCGTCAAAGCGGTGGAAACCGGCTACTATCAGGAGGCCATCGCCGAGGCCGCCTACGAGTTGCAGAAAGCGCAGGACGACGGGCGGATCGTCGTAGTCGGCGTCAATCGGTTCACGACCGAGCATGGCGCTCCCGTCATGGCGAATCCTGACTTTGCGGAACTGGAGCGGGCCCAGCGGGCCACCGTCGCGGCGTCCCGGGCCCGCCGCGATGGGGCGGCCGTTGTGGCGGCGCTCGGGCGGCTCGAGAAGGCCGCGACCGGGGCCGAGGGGCTGATGCCGCTGATTCTCGACGCCGTCCGGGCTCGGGCCACGTTAGGCGAGATTAGTGACAGGCTCCGCCGAGTCTGGGGGGTGTACCATGCATAGCGGAGAGGCCTCATGAGTTATCACAGCCACCGGGTGGTCGTCCCGCGGAGCGCCCGATACTACTCGCTCGGCGATCGGGCGGGGGCCGAGGAAATCTGGTTCGTCCTCCACGGGTACAGCCAGCTCGCCTCCAGTTTTCTCAAATGGTTCGAGCCGGCGGCCCGGCCCGGGCGACTGATCGTCGCGCCGGAGGCGCTCTCGCGATCCTATTTTGACGAGAAGGAGGCGCGACGGGTCGGCGCATCCTGGATGACCAAAGAGGACCGGGAATCCGAAATCGAGGACTACGTTCGCTACCTCGACCTGGTAGCCGACGAAGTGATCGGCACCTTTCCGCCCCTGCCGAGGATCGAGGTCCACGGATTCTCGCAAGGCGCCGCGACGGCATGTCGCTGGGTTGCCTATGGCCACCACGTGGTGAGCCGCCTGACCTTGTGGGGGGGCACGGTGCCACCGGACCTCGAGTTGGAACGGCTTCGGAGCAGTCTCCGCAATGGGAGCATTATCATGGCCATCGGCGATCGGGACCAGTTTCTGACCACGCAAGCGGTGCGCAGCGAGCAAGCTCGCCTGAGTGGGATTGGCGTTCCGGCGGTGGTCCGGAACTTTTCCGGCGGTCATGTGATTGATCGCAGCACCCTCGTCGCGATCGGATAACGCCGATGGACATCCAGTGGATTGCCCGGATTCTGGAGCGGGATCTCGAGACCCTGAAGCGCGAAGTCGCCGCCTTTCCCGATGATCAGTCCGTGTGGGCGCAGCCACCCGGCATCACCAACTCGGCCGGCACCCTCGCCCTCCACCTTGCCGGGAATCTTCGTCATTTCCTGGGCGGGGTCCTGGGCCACAGCGGGTACGTCCGGAACCGGGATCACGAATTCGCCGCGCGCGGGCTGACGCGCGATGCCTTGATCGGGGAACTCGACTCGGCCCTGACGGCCGTACGGGCCACCTTCGCCGGCCAACCGATCGATCTCGCGGCGGACTTTCCCGAGGTGGTGGGGGGCGGGTATCGGGTCACGACCGGCGACTGGCTGATTCATCTGGCGACCCATCTGGCCTTTCACCTTGGCCAAGTGGGATATCTCCGGCGGATCGTCACCGGAAGCCCCACCTCGACCGCGGGGCTGAGCATTCCCCAGCTTGCCTCCGCGGTCAAGCTGCCCAAGCCGGAAGCCTAACGGTTCTTTCGGTAGCGACGTCCGCCGGCCGACCGAGGGCCACGGTTCAGGTGGGCCAATCGACGCCTTGTTCCGATCGGGCCACCGCTGCTAAGTTAGTGTGCCGTAGTTGCTTACAGTCTCCGACCAGCGACCATGCCAACCTACGAATATCAATGCACCAAGGGCCATGCTTTCGAGGTGATCCAAAAGATCTCGGCCAAGGCGAAGTCGAAGTGCCCGACCTGTGGTGCGAGGGCTAGCCGGATCATTTCGGGCGGGGCCGCGCTGATCTTCAAAGGCACCGGCTTTTACATCACGGACTACGGCAAGGACGGCAAGGGTCCGCGGAAAGACGCCGGCGCCGACGCCCCGAAGGCCGAGGCGGCGCCGACCCCTGCCTCGAGTGCCGACGCCGCGCCGAAGGCGAGCACTGAGCCGCCGGCGAAGCCTAAGAAGAAGGCCGAGAAGGCCGCCGAGTGACCGACGTTCTCCGGGCGGAGCTATTGCGGATCGCCGAGCTCCTCGGCGTCCCGGACGTGCCCTTCGTCATCGAACGGCCGCGCGATGCCGGCCATGGCGACCTGGCCACCAATTTGGCGTTGCTGGTGGCGAAGGCGCGTCGGGAGAATCCCCGGAAAGTCGCTGAGGCGGTGGTGGCGGCGCTGGCATTCCCTCCGAATGTCATCGCCAAGACCGAAATTGCCGGCCCCGGTTTCATCAACTTCTGGCTGGCCCAAGACACCCTCGGCCGGCAGCTGACCGCCATCATCCGGGCCGGCACCGAGTACGGCCGCTCGGCGGGTGGGGCGGGCACCCGAGTCAACGTCGAGTTCGTCTCGGCCAATCCGACCGGACCGCTCCACGTCGGTCACGGCCGGGGGGCCGCGTTAGGCGACGGAATCGCCGCCCTCCTCGAGTGGACCGGGCACGCGGTGGTCCGGGAGTTCTACATCAACGACGCCGGGTCGCAGATCGACAAGCTGGCCCTGAGTCTCTGGGCCAGGATCCAGCAGGCGACGGGCCGGCGGGGCGAGGTGCCGGAAGGCGGGTACCACGGCGAGTATCTGGTCGAGGCCGCCGTCGCCCTGTTGGCCCGAGAAGGCCCGGGGTTCGCCGACCGGTCTGACGCCGACGCGGTGGCCGTGTGCCGGAGTTTTGCGCTCAGCAGTCAACGGATCGAGCAAGATGAGTTACTTCGGGACTTTGGAGTGGTCTTTGATGTCCACACCTCGGAGCAGTCGCTCTACGACCTGGGCAAGGTGGCGGTGGCACTTCGGCTCCTCGACGCCAAGGGCCTCGTATTCAGGCAGGACGGGGCCACCTGGATGCGGACGACGTCCTTCGGCGATGACAAAGACCGAGTCCTCCAGAAGAGCGACGGCAGCTTTACCTATCTCGCCCCCGACATCGCCTACCATGTCGACAAATTCGCCCGCGGTTTCGAGCATCTGATCGACGTCTGGGGCGCCGATCATCATGGGTACATTCCCCGGCTCCGCGCGGTACTGGTGGCGCTCGGGCACCCGGCGGAGAGCTTCGAGGTCCCCCTGGTTCAGTTAGTCAGAGTGGTGCGGGGCGGCGATGAAGTGAAGATGTCGAAGCGAGCCGGCAATTTCGTGACCCTGCGGGACCTGCTCGACGAGGTCGGCGTCGACGCGGCCCGATACTTCTTCTTGATGCGTCGCGGTGAGACGCCCTTCGTGTTCGACGTCGATCTGGCCAAGAAACAGACCGACGAGAATCCGGTGTTTTACGTCCAGATGGCGCACGCCCGGATGACCGGTCTGTTCCGGGTCGCCGAACGAACCCCGGAGTCCGTCGGCGAGGTCGCGGATCTGGCCGGCCTTCCGGCACCTCAGGACACCGAGTTGCTGAAGGCGCTGACCTCGTTTCCGGCGATCGTGGCTCGGGCGGCGGCCGAGCGGGAGCCTCATCGGATCACGGCGTACCTCGAGGAACTTGCCCGGATGGCGCATGGCTGGTATCACCAATGCCGAGTCCTCGGCGAAGCGCCGGAGGTCGAACAGGCTCGACTGGTCCTGGCCCGGGCGGCCCGGATCGTGTTAGGCAACGGACTCAGGCTTTTGGGGCTTCGGGCCCCGGATCGGATGTAGGCATGCCGCTGTTAGTGGTCGGGAGTGTCGCCTTGGACTCGGTTCATACCCCGTTCGGCGAAACGGCCGACGCGTTGGGCGGATCGGCGGTGTTCTTCAGCGTGGCCGCGTCTTTATTGGCGCCGGTCAAGGTCGTCGGAGTCATCGGGAACGACTATCCGATCCACGAACTGGAGCGCTTGGCGGTCCGGGGCATCGATTGGTCCGGCGTCGAGCGGGCCGACGGGGAAAGCTTCCGGTGGAAGGGCAAATACAGCTACGACCTCCAGAGCCGGGAGACGCTCGAAACCAGGCTGGGCGTGTTCGCGAGCTTCCGACCGAAGCTCCCGGCCTCGTGGCGGGAAACCAAGTTCGTGTTCCTCGGCAACATCGATCCCGAGTTGCAACTCAGCATCCTGGAGCAGGTCCAGGGACCGAAGCTGGTCGTCTGCGACACCATGAACTACTGGATCCAGGGCAAGCGGCCGGAACTCATGGCGTTGCTCAAGAAAGTGGACATCCTCCTCGTCAACGATAGCGAGGCCCGCGAACTCTCGGGCAACTGGAATATTCATAAGGCAGGTCGCTGGATCCTGGCGCAGGGCCCCAAGCGCGTGGTCATCAAGCAAGGCGAGTATGGTGCGTTGCTGGTCGAGCCGAATCGGACGTTCTATGTGCCGGCGTACCCGCTCGAAGAGGTCTTCGATCCGACCGGAGCTGGCGATGCCTTCGCGGGCGGCTTGATGGGCTATCTGGCGCGGGTCGACTCGACCTCGTCCGAGCAGCTCCGGCGGGCCATGGTCTACGGGGCAGCCATGGGCTCGTTTGCCGTCCAGGGATTTGGGATCAAGGGGTTCGATGGCGTCGACTTCGACGCGGTCCAGCGGCGGGTCGAGGGCTTCGTCGACTTGACCCACGTTCCGGCGGCGGAGCCGTTGCCGTGACCGACCGGCAGTACGCGCTGGCCGGCGTCGACCTCGACGCCCTCGACGCGGCCAAACGCCGGATCGGACAGGCCGTGGCCAGTACCCGCACGCACCTGTCGCGCGGGCTGGTGGGGGCCTTCGGGGGGATGCTCCGCGTGCCGGACGGCTATCGACAGCCCGTGCTGGTCATGAGCACCGACAGTGTCGGGACCAAGGTGCTGGTGGCCCGCATGGCCGGGGTCTTCCACACGGTAGGCGAGGACATCGTCAACCATTCGGTCAACGACATTTTGGTCCATGGAGCCACCCCGATCGGCTTCCAGGATTACATCGGCTCGAACGGCCTTGCCGAGTCGCAACTGGCCGGCATCGTCGAGGGGGTGGCGCGCGGCTGCCGGGCTCACGGCATGGCGCTCACCGGTGGCGAAACCGCTTCGTTGCCCGACATCTATGCCCCCGGCGATTACGACCTGGCCGGAACTATTGTCGGGGTGGTGGAGGAATCTGCCGCCCTCCATGGGGACCGGATCGCGGCCGGCGATGTGCTGGTAGGATACCCGGCCTCCGGGCTTCATACCAACGGCTACACCCTGGCCCGCAAGGTCTGCTTTGACCGCCTGAAACTCTCGGTGGACTCACAGGTTACGGAATTGGGTACCACCATCGGGCAGGCCCTGCTCGCGGTCCATCGGAGCTACTTCCACGCCGTGAGCCCAGTCCTGAGCGCCGTCCACGGGATCGCTCACGTGACCGGCGGCGGAATCGCTGGCAACCTGGTCCGGGTATTGCCCACTGGGGTGGGTGCGGTCATCGATTCCCGGTCTTGGGAGTGGCCGCCCTTGTTCAGGTTCCTGATGCAGGCCGGTCACGTCTCGGAAGCCGAGATGCGCGAGGTCTTCAACATCGGAGTCGGCCTCTTGGCGGCGGTGCCGCCCGGCGAGGTCGATCGGGTTCGCCATGCGGCCCGGTCCGTGGGCATCGACACGTGGATCGCCGGAGACATCCGCGCCGGCCAACGCGGAGTGCGATTCACCTAACGGTTCTGCTGTGGAGTTCCCGGTGAGGCGACGCTTCGGTTGGTTCGGTTTCGCGTGGGTCGCCATCCACAGCCCGGTTGCCCTCTCCTCTCAAACGCCCGCCCCCGTTGCGGCGCATCCGTGCGACGCCCGGGCCGGCGCGACCAAAGCGGTCTGCCGCGCCGGCTATGACGCGATGGCGTCGATTCTTCCGGTCGCGGCCCTCGCTGCGAGCGGCGGAAACCCGAGCATCGGCAGCGCGGCCGGCGGGAAAGGCTTCGGTGACTTCTCGATTACGATCCGCGCCACCTACCTGCGCACCGTGCTGCCTTCGACGGCATTCGACGGCACCGTCGACACGGTCCCGGCCGCTCGGCGGCTTCCTGTGGCAATTCCGAGCCTGGAAATGCGGCTGGGTCTCTTTCGTAAGGCCCTTCCGATCGGGGCGGCCACCGTCGACTTTCTCGGCGCGATGGTTGGGGTCCCTCAGTCGGCGACCGAGTTCGTCCGCTATAGTTCCGACACTCGGAGCCTCCAAGGGCTCGCCCTGGGATTTGGGTACGGGCTTCGGATCGGGATCGAGCCCAAGGGTCTGATGCCGACCGTCAGCCTCAATGTTGGCCGTCATGATTTTCCCAAGTTCACGATCGGCGATGTGGGGACCGGGAGCCAATTCGCTTACACGGTGGCCGTGTCGGCCATCAACGCCCGGTTGATGATCGGGAAGCGGTTTGCCGGCTTTGAACTGACCGCCGGTGCCGGCGCCGATTTGATCAAGGGCAGCTACTCGCTGGTGTACCGAAGTCAGGCCACCCACCTGCCGCTCCCGCGGGCGGACTCGACGCTGTCGACGATGCGGATCCTCACGGTTGTGAACGCGGCCCTCCCGGTGGGGGGCGTCTTCCGGCTTTCGTTCGAGGGCGGGTTTCAGGTTGGGAAGGACGATAAGCTCCCGACGGTATTCCAGGCCAACAATCCCAAGTCAGGCCGGTTCTTCGGCGGAGTGGGCCTCGGGTTTAAACTGTAGGCGTGACCGAAACCCATGCCATGCAGCGAGCCCTCGAACTGGCCCTCCGGGGCTGGGGTCGAGTGCATCCGAACCCCCTCGTGGGGGCGGTGGTCCAGGCCGGCGGCGAGGTCGTCGGCGAGGGCTATCATGCGGAGTTCGGCGGGCCCCACGCGGAGGCGATTGCCTTGGCGGCGGCGGGAGACCGGGCCCGCGGGGCCACGTTGGTTACCACCCTCGAACCATGCAGCCGTCTCGCCAAGCAACCGGCGTGTGCTGACCTGATCATTGCCGCCGGGGTTCGCCGGGTGGTGATCGGGATGGCCGATCCGAATCTAGCCCAAACCGGGGGTGCCGAACGGCTCCGCTCGGCCGGCCTCGAGGTCGAAGTCGGCCTGCTCCAGGCCGACGTCGAGCGGCAAAATCCGGTCTTCATCCGGAATTGTCTGGCCAACGCCAGGCCGTTTGTCGCCGTCAAGCTGGCCACCACCTTGGACCACCGGATTGCCGATGCGGCCGGTCGTTCCCGGTGGATTTCGGGAGACGAGGCCCGGGACTGGGTCCACTGGTTCCGGGCTGGGTTCAGCGCCATCGGGGTCGGCGGTCGAACCGCCCAGGTCGACGATCCGATGCTCACGGTACGAGGGGCCGTTGAGCCGAGAGTGAGCCCAACCCGGGTGGTGTTTCTCGGGGGCCGGAAGCTGAACTGGGACTCCAATCTGGTCCGGACCGCTCGTGAGGTTCCGACGGTGGTGGTCAGCGACCAAATCGGTTCCACCGATGCGGTGGCGCTGGCTGAGCTAGGCGTGACGGTGCTCCGGGGCGGATCGCTGCCCGACGTGATGACGACGCTCAAGCACCAGGGCCTTGATTCGATCGTCATCGAGGGGGGCGGCCGGCTGACCGGCCAGTTACTGACCGATGGCTTGATCGACCGGTTTGCCTGGATCGTCAGTCCGGTCTGGCTCGGGGACGGCGGAGTCCCGGCCACCCGCGGCTACGACGCGGGGTCGCTCCTTCAGGCCGAGCGGTGGGTGGTGACCGAGCGGCGCCCGCTCGGGCAGGACACCTTGCTCGTATTCGACCGGCGCTGACCGTGTTCTCCGGGCTGGTCACCGCCGTCGGGCGGGTGGTGCGGACTCGGCCGGACCGAACGGGCGGCATCGACCTCGAGATCGCGGCGCCGTACCGGGGCCTTACGTTAGGCGAAAGTATTGCGGTCGACGGCGCCTGTCTGACGGTGGCCCGAAAGGTTCGTGGCGGATTTGGGGTTCGGGTCGTTGCCACCACGGTGGGGCGGACGCTGTTCGCCGGGGCGGCGGTCGGTCAGCGGGTCAACCTGGAACGGGCCCTCCGCGTGGGAGATCGATTGGGTGGGCATTTGGTGCAGGGGCATGTCGACGGCATCGCGACGGTTCGCGCGACCCGCTGGAACGGCGACGCGTGGTTGGTGGATCTGGTGGTGCCGGCGGCCGTGGCGCGGGTCTCGGTCGCGCTGGGGTCGATCACCGTTTCCGGGGTCAGCCTGACCGTCAACGCGAAGCTTCCGGGACGGGGTGTTCAGGTCTCCCTGATCCCGCATACGCTCGACCACACTACGTTAGGCACCCTTCGACGGACCGATCGGGTCCATGTCGAGGGCGACCTGATCGGAAAATATGTCGCGGCCCTCGGGGCACGCGGCGGAATGGCAGCCAGATGACTTTCGGAACGATCGAGCAGGCGGTCGAGGACCTTCGGAACGGCCGCTGCGTCATCGTGGCCGACGACGAAGAGCGGGAGAACGAGGGCGACCTGGTCTGCGCGGCGGAGTTAGTTACCCCCGATCTGATCAACTTCATGGCCGGGCACGGCCGGGGCCTGATCTGTCTCACACTCACCCCCGACCGGTGCGACCAACTCGGGCTGCCCCAGATGATTCAGGACAACACCGAGGAGATGGGTACCGCCTTCACCGTAAGTATCGATGCCGAACGACGATTCGGCGTCACCACTGGGATTTCGGCGGCCGACCGGGCCAAGACGATTCACGTCGCGCTCAAGTCGGACACCGTGCCGGCCGACCTCCGCCGGCCCGGCCATGTCTTCCCGCTCCGGGCCCGCCCCGGCGGCGTGCTTCAGCGGGTCGGGCAGACCGAGGCCAGCGTCGATCTAGCCCGGATGGCTGGCCTCGCTCCGGCCGGCGTGATCTGCGAAATCCTCAACCCCGACGGGACGATGGCTCGGCGGGCGGAGCTCGCCGACTTTGCCAAGGAACACGGCCTCACCTTCGTGACGGTCGCGCAGCTGGTGGGCTACCGGCTCCGGAACGAACGGCTGGTTCACCGGATCGCCGACGCCCGGCTTCCGACCGAGGCTGGGGTGTTCCGGATCATCGGCTATCGGAATGACGTTGACCGATCCGAGCATATCGTGCTGGTTCACGGTGACGCCGAGGCCTCGGCCGATGTGCTGGTGCGGGTCCACTCGAAATGCCTGACCGGCGATGTGTTCCACTCGCTGCGCTGTGACTGCGGCGACCAGCTCGAAGCGGCGATGGGTCAGATCGTCGCAGCCGGTCGGGGCGTGATCGTGTATCTCGACCAAGAAGGGCGGGGCATCGGGTTGCTCAACAAGCTGCGGGCCTACGAGCTGCAGGACAGCGGGGCCGATACCGTCCAGGCCAACCAGCGACTCGGATTTGGACCGGACCTTCGTGACTATGGCATCGGCGCCCAGATCCTTCGAGACTTAGGCCTCACGACGATTCGGCTGATGACCAACAACCCCCGCAAGGTGGTCGGCCTCGATGCGTACGGTTTGACCATCGTCGAGCGGGTTCCCCTGGAGCTGGTGGCCCGCGACGACAATCGCCGCTACCTGGCGACCAAGCGGGACAAGCTCGGCCATCTGATCGGACATTAGCGATGACGGTACACCGGGGCCAGCTTCGAGCGGCCGGAGCCATTGGCATCGTGGTGAGCGCGTATCACGAGCGGCTCACGACCCGGCTCCTCGACGGAGCGCTCGCGACCTGCACCCAGGCGGGAATTCCCCCGGAACGGCTCGACGTGGTGTGGGTGCCCGGGGCCTTCGAACTCGGCGTGGCGGTGGCATCGTTAGCCCGCTCCGGGCGCTATGCCGCG
>JAYTTT010000022.1:0-12245 GCA_043744895.1 Gemmatimonadota bacterium
GAGACTTGGCAACATCATGGCGGCATGGATCACGACCGAGCGGTGTTTATTGAAATCCCGGCTCATCACTTCTGCCATGCTCGCCGCGGCGAACCGGAACCTTGGCTCGGCGCGGGTGGCCATCGCGATGACCTCGTCGAGCCACGGCGGCAGATCCGGCCGGAAGGTGGTGGGATGGAAGCCGTTCGGGTCCGAC
Organism: Gemmatimonadota bacterium; assembly: GCA_043744895.1. GTDB lineage: Bacteria > Gemmatimonadota > Gemmatimonadetes > Gemmatimonadales > GWC2-71-9 > SHZU01. The sequence continues at coordinate 197 of JAYTTT010000022.1, forward strand.
GTGGGCGGTAGATGCGGTGAGGCCTGCGCGGGGAGCAGTCCAGTGAGGCATTCGAACAGCGTGACGCCTAACGCATAGAGGTCGGTGCGAACATCGGGACGGCCCCCTTGCCAGACCTCGGGCGAGAGGTAGGCGACGGTTCCGACCAAGCCGCCGGTTCGGGTCATGGTGGCCTGCGTGGTGAGGCGGGCCGATCCGAAGTCCGCGAGCCAGGCCCCGCCGGTCCGGTCGATCAGGATGTTGGCCGGCTTGATGTCGCGATGGAGGATGCCCGATTGGTGGGCCGCGGCGAGGGCGCCGCCGATTTCCTGCCCAAGGCGGATGACCTGAGAGGGGTCGAGGGGGCCGTTGGTTCGGAGAAACGAGGCCAGGTCCGAGCCGTCGATCCGGTCCATGACGATGAAGGCGAGCGGGCCGTCTTCGAGAAAGTCGTGGATCCCGACAATATGGGGATGCCGGAGCGTCCGGACCGTCTGGACTTCCCGGCGGAGCCGCTCCTTGGCCTCTTCGGCGGCATTCGGCGGGGGGACGAGGACCTTGAGGGCCACGTCGGCGCCAACCCGGAGATCGCGGGCGGCATACACCACCGAGTGCCCACCCCGTCCGAGTTCGCCTCCGATTTCGAACCGATCGAGCAGCCGTTGCCCCGCCACGAGTGTCATCGCCCGATCCGCTCCAGTGTCGCCACCGCGTTCGAACGCCACCAGTCCTCGGCCTGATAGTTCCGGAGGAACGCGTCGAGGTGGCGCCGGGCGGCCTCGAGGTCGCCTAACGCCACCTCGGACATGCCGGCGTGGTAAAGCGCCATGTAGTGATTGGGCCAGAATTCGGCGACCATTGCCATGATCGGCCCGGCCGAGCGGTCGTCACCGGCGTCGGCAACCGGATGGGCAACCTCGAAGACGATCCCGGCGGCCAGCCATTGGTCGTCGTGGCTCAGTTCGGCCAGGAGTTTCCGGGCGTGGTCGATCTTCCCGGCCAGGGCATAGCAGGCGGCTTGATACCCGGTTCCGTCTCGGCCGGCCGGCGCGGGACGCTGGCGGAGGGCGGTCTCCGCCTCGACCGTATTGCAGAAGGGCTTGATCGAGGCAAACCACCCCGCGGCGCCTCCCGGGGGCAGCTCGACCTGCGCCGGTCCGTGGGCCGGTGGGGGCTCTTCGGCAAGGAGCTCAGGTCGCCGCGTGCTTTCGGAAATGGCGTAGGCGCACAGCGCCAAGTAGGCGAACCCCGCCAGGTAGACCTGCTTGAGCACTGGGACCTCCTGAGATGGTGAGGCGAAGGAGTGGCAAAGAGCGTTCCTTTTGGGAGATGCCGGGGACGAGGGTCCGCGCACCAATCGAATCGGGGTGCCGGTTGTTGCAGTTCGGGCGGGGCGGGGGTAGCCTACCGGCCTCCTCCTTCGGACCTCCGATCATGCGTCACCTCATCACCACGGTTTTCCTCGCCTGCTGGGGAGCGACCGTCGTCCCCGCCCAAACGCGCCCGTTCGGGACCCTCCGCGAGCAAGCCGATCGTCAACAACGGTGGCTCGAGCAACGAATGGACACGATCTTACCGGCGCTGATGCGCCGGTATGGGATCGACATGTGGGTCGTGCCGATGCGGGAATACAACGAGGACCCGACCTTCACGTCCCTGGTGTCGCCCACGACGTTCGCCGCTCGTCGCCGCACGATCTACCTGTTCTTTGATCGCGGCGCCGAGAAGGGCATCGAACGGATTGCCCTTGGAGGGACCTCGCAGGGTGGCGTGTACGAGGCGGTCCGCTCGACCAAAGCGGTCAACCCTACCGTTGGCGGCCGTCAGGCGGAACTCTGGGGCGACCAGCAATGGCAGGTCTTGAAAGACGCCATCGAGCAGCGGAACCCGAAGGTCATCGGCATCAACACCTCGCGGGTCTTTGCCTTCTCGGACGGCTTGTCGTCAGGCGAGTTGGCGGGCATGAGTGAGGCTCTGGGGCCGAAGTGGACCGCGCGGTTCCGGCCGGCTGAGGGGTTGGCGGTGGACATGATTGCCCAGCGGCTGCCTGAGGAGGAGGCTTTCTACGCCACCTTGAGCCGGGTGGTCTGGGACCTAACGACCGAAATGTTCTCGAGCAAGACCGTCATCCCAGGCACCTCCCGGACCAGCGACCTGGTGTGGTGGTGGCGGCAACGGGTCAACGATCTGGGGCTGGGTACTTGGTTCCAGCCGTCCGTCGCCGTTCAGCGGCAAGGCCGGACCGCGGAGCAGTTGGGCGAAGATCCGATCATCGAGCGCGGCGACGTGCTCTGGTGTGACGTCGGGATCACGGCGTTGCGTCTCAATACCGACACCCAGCACAACGGGTACGTCTTGCGCGCTGGGGAGACGGAGGTACCGGCCGGCCTCCAGAAAGCCCTGACCAACGCGAACCGGCTTCAGGATCTTCTGCTCCGCGAAACCCAGCCGGGACGGACCGGCAATGCCGTGTTGGCGTCGGTCTTGGCGGCGATGAAAGCCGAGGGGTTGAACGGCACCGTCTACACCCATCCCATCGGCATGCACGGCCATGGAGCCGGACCGCTGATTGGCTTGTGGGATTATCAGGAAGGGGTCCCGGGCCGGGGTGATCACGCCATCATTCCCAGCATGTGGTTTTCCGCCGAACTCCAGGTGACCACGCCAGTGGCCGAGTGGGGTGGCCAGGCGGTTCGCATTGCCCAGGAGGAAGATTTCATCTTGGGCTCCGACGGGCGGCCCCGGTGGGCGCTTCGGCGGCAAGACCGGTTCCATTTGGTTCGGTAGTTCAGGGCTCGGCGCTCGGCGATGGGGGGCGAGCAGGTAGGTCTTGGGCAGGTTCTCGACGATCAGCTGCACGGGAACTCCGGGAACGGGGGCTATTCAAGGGGTCGGAAGGTCGTGCCGATACTGGAGGATTGAAAGGGTGTCACCATGCTGCCTTCGGTTTCCGCTATTCGGCCCGCCGACGTGCTCCGCCGGAGCTCGGACCAGATCCGCCGGGTGGCGCAGATCCTCGCGGACATCACCGACGAGGCGGCCGAGGACCATGCTGGGCGGTTCGCGGTTCTGTTCCCGGGGCAGGTTCCGCCTGACGTCGAGGACATCAACGCCCTTCGGCAGAGCACCATCCTGACCGCCCAACGGGCGTTTTCCGCCAGCCTTCGGTTGGCCCAAGACGAAGATCGCCGGGAACCCCCTCTACCATCCCCTCCCGTTTGACCTTATTCTAGGGGGCAAAATCCCCTTGATGACGAGGTTGATGTGGCGGACGAACCAGAATACCTGCAACGACTTAGACGGAGCCGCGAGGAGCGCGAGGCCAAGCGAAGCGTTCCGGGCGGGCCCGCAGCCGCCGGCCCGGCCCTTTCCGTCCCGGAACAAGAGGCGGTGCGGTGGGCCAAAGCGGCGGCCAAGGGCACCGAGCTTCGATCGGTCCGGAACCTCACCGGGGCCCGGTTTGCGGCCTTGTTGCGGCTCCAGGGGGCCAGCGGGGTCAAATTCGTGTCGTTGGAGGGCTTTCCGAGCCGCGAGGCCTTGGTCGAGCGGGTCAAGCCCGGCGCCACCGTCGGCGAGGAGGTCTTGGGCGCTTATGAGGTCAAGGGCGGCCGGCCGGTTGACGTGACCCTCGATGAGGCCAACCAGGTCGTCCTCAAGATGGGGGCCCCACGCCCCGGGGCGAACCCCATGACCCCGGCTCAAATGATCCGAAAGGCCGAGGCCGAGGCGGTCGAGCGGGAAAAGAACCGGCCGAAGGATCGGGACAAGGGCGGCCGCCGGTAGGGAAAATTGATCGTCGTCATTGGCGCCGGCGCGGCCGGCTTCATGGCCGCGATCCAGGCCGCCCGGACCGGCAAACCGGTCACCCTGTTGGAACGGACCGCTGACGGGGGCCGGAAGATCCTGATCAGTGGGGGCGGCCGGTGTAACGTTCTGCCGGCCGAGCTCGATGAAGGTCGCTTCGTCACCGACTCCTCCCGTCATACAATGGCGAAGATCCTCCGCTCCTGGCCGGTCGCGGCCCAGCGGGGGTTCTTTGAGGAATCCCTCGGCGTACCCCTGGCCCTCGAGGCAGAGACCGGGAAGCTTTTTCCGGTGTCCAACCGGGCCCGCGAGGTTCGGGATGCGTTGCTCTTCGCGACCCGTCAATCGGGAGCCACGGTCCGGTTTGGTACGACGGTGACGGCGGTGAAGCCCCTGGCCGACGGCTGGTCAGTGGAGTTGGGTGACGGGCCCGCCTCTCGGGCCGATCGGGTGATCATCGCCACCGGCGGTTTGAGCGTACCCGCCACCGGCAGTGATGGCTTCGGCCTTGAGTTGGCCCGGCGGCTTGGCCACGAGATCCACCCGACATACCCGGCGCTTACTCCGCTGGTGGCCGAGCCTGCGGTCCACTCGGACCTGGCCGGCGTTTCCCTCGAGGTCACGCTCCGGGGTCGTGACAATGCGGGGCGCGCGGCAACCGCGACCGGCGGGTTCCTGTTTACCCACCGGGGCTACAGCGGTCCGACCGTACTCGATCTCTCCCATCTGGCCGTCCGGTCCCGGATGGCCGGAGGGCCCTTGGCCAAGATCAAGGCCCAATGGACCCGCCACGATCGAGAGGGGTGGGACGGCATCCTCCGGACCCAAGGGCGGCACGCCGTGGCGACGGTGATCCGGCGGGAGCTTCCGGCGCGATTGGCTGAACGGTTGTTGGTCGAGGCCGCGATTCCCGCCGATCAGACCCTGGCCCAGTTAGGCAAGGACCAACGCCGAACCTTGGTTGGGCTCTTGACCGACTACGACCTGCCCTGGACCGGCGACGAGGGCTACAAGAAAGCGGAAGTGACCGGCGGCGGGGTCGCGCTGTCGGAAGTGAACCCCGAGACCCTCGAGAGCCGAAGGTGCCCGGGGCTTTTCTTCTGCGGTGAAATGCTCGATGCCTTTGGCCCGATCGGCGGCTACAACTTCGCCTGGGCCTGGGCCACTGGGAGGGCCGCGGCGCTCGGGGCCGCGGCCTCCTAGCTTATCGGCTACTGATCGAGCCCGATCCGGGCCTGGTCGATCAGTCGGGCGGCCGCTTCGAGCCGGGCCGCGATCCGGGCCGCTTGTTCTTCGGCCTCCTTCCAGGCGCCCTGCTCGAGGGCTTCCCGCACCCCCGGCATCGTCTTCACTCCGTAGCCGGTATAGAAACCGGGGGCGTAGATCTGATGCCGGTACCATGCCCGTCGCGGCAGTCCTTCGGGACTGGTAAAGGCCTGCTCGACCTGGATCAGGATTCGGTTGACCGAGGTTCGGGTGCTTCCGGTGAGTCTGAGCGTCGCGGCGGCACCATCGTACCGTTCGGTCGCCAGTCGAAGCGTGGCGATCGCGTTGTCGAGCGGTGCCAGGTTGAGGTACGGGGCAACGTCGGCCCGGGCCGGTGGCTTCCGAGACCGTCGGGGGTCCTGCGTGGCCGAGTACACCCCTTCATCCAATTGGCGATTCCGCTCGACGGCTTCGTCGCGCCGGTTGGCGAGCAGCGTCTTGAGCTCGTCGATGTACCCCTGATAGGTGTCGGTCATGTTCCCGAACTGGAACGGCAGCAGTTCGGCGCTGGCGAGGCGCATGGTGGCCGTCCCGACCGTTTGAGCCAAGGCTCGGCCATAGACGAAGCTGGTATCGCTGAACCGCATGAAGTGCTCGAAATTGTCATAGATCGAGTGGTAAATGCCGTCGCCGCCTTCACCGCCGAAGCCAACGTTCAGCGACGCGACCCCGGCGTGCTGGAGGAAGGGCGAGAAGTCGGAGCCGGACCCTAGCGCTTCGATCCGGAGGTCGGGGCGGGACCGAAGCTCGGTGCGAGCCTTCGCGCCGGACGCCGTGGCGAGGCCGGCCAGCTGAACCCGTTTCCAGGCGGAGAGCCCGGTTTCCGGGTCGGTAATGTCGCGGGCCACATCGTTGATGAATCGTTCGAGCGAGTGCGAGCCAGCCATTCCCAGGTAACCGCGGCCGTTCGAATCGGTGTTGATATAGGCGATGGCCTTTTCGATCAGTTCGGCCTTGTGGGTCTCGACCCATTCGGTGCTGCCGAGGAGGCCTTGCTCCTCTCCGTCCCAGGCGGCGTAGACGATCGTCCGCCGGGGCCGCCACCCTTGCTTGAGGAGGGTGGCAAACCCCCGCAGCTCTTCCATCTCCGCAATCAGGCCCGAGAGAGGGTCCGAGGCGCCATTGACCCAGCCGTCGCGGTGGTTGCCCCGGACGATCCACTCGTCCGGACGCTCGGCGCCGGGGATCCGGACGATCACGTTGTGGAGCGGGACTCGGTTCCAGTTGAACGCCAGCTTGAGGTGGACTTGCGCCGGTCCGGGCCCGCCGGTCTTGTAGGTGATCGGCAGAGCGCCTCGCCACGACGGGGGCACGACATCGCCGCCAAGGGCCGCGAGCAGCGGCTGGGCGTCGGCGTAGGAAATCGGAAGGACCGGAATCTTGGTGATCGTTTCGATCTGGTTCAGCGGGAGCGGGGTCACGCCCGGTACGGAACCGCGGCCCGGGGTTGACGGATCGCCGGGGTAGAGCGGCATGTCGGCCACGCTGCCCCGCTGGACTCCGTCGGAGGGCCGATACGGGCCCTTGGGATAGACGTCGCCCTGGCCGTAGCCGTCGTCGGCCGGATCGGAGTAGATCAAGGTGCCGATGGCCCCGTGCTCGGCGGCCACTTTCGGCTTGATTCCGCGCCAGGAGCCGCCGTACTTCGCGATCACGATCGCACCCTTGACCGAGATGCCCCGGCGCTCCAATTCCTCGTAATCGGCCGGGATCCCGTAGTTGACGAAGACCAGCGGGCCGGTAACGTCGCCGTCAACCGAGTAGGCATTGTAGGTCGGCAACTGCTCGGCCACCTGCGCCGAGGAGGCGTCACCCGGAACGACCGGCTCTTTGAGTTTGGCCACGAACCGGGTCGGCGCCACCATTTCGACAAGTCGTTCCTTCGGGGTCGGAAAAAGGACCTCGAAGGTTTCGATCTTGGCGTCGAGACCCCAGCCGGCAAACAGCTTGACGAGCCACTCCGCATTGGCCTTGCCGTAGGGCGAGCCGAGATGTTGGGGCCGGGCCGCGAGCATTTTGAGGTAGGAGCGGAGACTGTCGAGTGCCGGGACGCTCTTGAACTTGGCTTCCCACTCGCGCTGGACTCGGCTGCCTTCGGCGGAAAACCCCGGAATCGGCGGGGGGTCCTGGATCGGCGTGGCGATCAGGATGCCGGGGACGAGAAAGATCGCGACGCGGGGCAGCAGTGCCTTCATGAGTATGTCCTTAATGCGGGTTGGGCCGGCGGTGGAGGAATCTGGTCATCCGCTGGGCTGCTCGCTACTGCCCCGGGTGGGGCTCGTTCGGGTCCTCCCTTGCCCAAGGGCCCGCCGGGGTACAACTTCAAGGGGTGACCACTCCAAGTATTACGTTCCCGGCCCGCGACGCCGAGTCCTTCGTTCGCGATGTGAAGCAGGAAGCGGACGCCTATTTCGCGTCCCGCAGCCTCTCGCCGAAGGCCACCCCCGGCATGGTCATGAAGACCGTGGCGCTGCTCGCGCTCACCTTCGGTAGTTACGCGGTGATGCTGGTCCTGAATCCGACCTTCTGGCCGATGCTGGGCTTGATGGTCCTGATGGGCCTTGGCTTCGCGGGGATCGGCTTTGCGGTGACCCACGATGCCTTGCACGGCGCCTACTCGGATCGGCCCAAGGTCAACGCGGCGATCGGCTGGCTCTTCGATCTGCTCGGGGCCAACGGGTACATGTGGAAGATCACTCACAATGTCATCCACCATACCTATACCAACATTGAAGGGATCGACGAGGACCTGACCGTTTCGCCGCTCCTCAGGCTGTCGCCCACGTCGCCGCTGTTGTCGATCCATCGGTTTCAGCACTACTACGCCTTCCTGGCCTACGGGTTTTCCACGATTTTCTGGGTCTTTGTGAAGGACTTCAAGTACTTCTTCCAGAAGGATCTCGGGCCCTACAAAGACAAGAAGCATCCGACCGGCGAGTGGGTCAATTTGTTCGCGACCAAGGCCATCTACTACACCTGGGCCATCGTGGTTCCGCTGGTCGTTCTCACGAACGTGGCCTGGTGGCAGTTCTTGATTGGGTTTGTGGTCCTCCATTTGGTGGCGGGCTTCATCCTCGGCGTGGTGTTCCAGCTGGCCCACGTGGTCGAAGGCACCGAGTATCCGGCGCCGGACTCGGCCGGCCGAATGGAACATCAGTGGCTGCTCCACGAAATGGAGACTACCTCGAACTTTGCCCGGGGCAACGCGCCGCTGACCTGGTACGTGGGCGGGCTCAACTACCAGGTCGAGCATCATTTATTCCCGAAGGTCTGCAGTGCGCACTATCCGGCGCTGAGCCGGATTGTGGAGGCGGTGGCCAAGCGTCACGGAGTCCCGTACCACGATCAGCCGACCTTGATGGCGGCGGTGCGGTCACACTATCGGATGCTCAAGCACCATGGGGCCGAAGCCTGGCGAACGGCCACCCGGGCGCGGACCGAACACGTCGCTGCCTAGTTGCCGGTGACGATTCCTCCGGTCGAACGGTTCGAGTCCAGCACCGGGGTTCGGATCTATCGGGTTTCCTGCCAAGCGTTTCCCACCCTCGTTGCCCATACCTACATCCTGGTGGGCGCCGGTCCGCTCACCCTGGTCGACACCGGGAGCGGCTACGGTGACTCGACCCCCCAGCTCCTCGCCGGCATCGACACCATCCGGACCCAATTCGGCGAAGCGGTGTCGGTCCGGGACATCGAGCGGGTCATCATCACTCACGGCCACATGGATCATTTTGGCGGCTTGGCCCAGATGGCGGGCCCGATCACCGCCGAAGTGCGGATCCACGAACTCGACAAGTGGGTGCTCGAGTCGTACGAGGAGCGGGTGGTGGTCGCCACGAAAGGGATGTCGTTCTACTTGGAGCAGGCGGGGGTGACGCCGGAAGACCGGACCGGGCTGCTGGAGCTGTACTCCTACGGCAAGCGTCATGTGAAGAGCGTCCACGTCGATTTCACTTTGTTCGACGAGCAAGTGTTCGATGGCCTCGAGATCATCCACACCCCGGGGCACTGTCCCGGCCAGGTTTGCATCAAGATCGGGGATGTCCTTCTCTCGGCCGACCACGTGCTGCCCCGGACGACTCCCCACCAGAACCCCGAGAGCATCACGGCGTGGACGGGGTTGGGGCACTACCTCGAGGCCCTGGTCAAGATTGCCAAGGTGGAGGGGGTGCGGCTGGCGTTAGGCGGCCACGAAGGGCCCATTCTCGATTTCTACCCCCGGGTCGAGGCGATCCGGATCGACCACGAGCGAAAGCTGGACCGGATCTTCGGGCTCCTTAAGGAGCCGGCCGGGCTCACGATCCAGGAACTCACTCGCCGGATGTACCCGACCCTGGAGGGGTGGAACGTGCTGTTGGCGTTGACGGAGGTGGGGGCTCACGTGGAGTATCTCTATCAACGGGGCTCGCTCCACGTGGCTAATATCGACCAAGTGGAGCGGGAGCCGAATCCGCCGTTACGGTACGCCGCCCGTTAGGCGACGCCGCTTCGAATCGCCTGTAACATCTTGTCGGCAAAGAGGTCGACATCGTCGAGCGTGGTGAATACGTTCGGGGTGATCCGGAGGCCGCCGAACTCGGGGTGGACAATGGCCACGGTTTGGATTTTGTGCCGGTCGAGCAGCCAAGTGTGCAGTTTGACCGGATCAATGCCCGTGATGCCTACCAGGGCGATGGCCCCGGCATACGGGGTGTCGAGCTGGGTCGGAATCACGACCCGGGTGCTTTCGGCCAGGAGCCGCTTGGCCCACCGGTCCCGGAGGTAGCGGAGGCGGGCAATCTTTCGTTCTGCGCCGATCGACCGATGGAAGGCCAGCGCCGCCGCGATGGCGTTGTGATTGGCCGCCGGGTGGGTTCCGATTTCCTCGTATTTCCGGATGTTGTCGTCCATCTCCTTCGACGCCGCCATCAGCGGCCAGAGCGCCTTCTGCCTTTCCTTCTTGACATAGAGAAAGCCCGTCCCGATCGGCGCCAGGAGCCATTTGTGGAGACTGGTCCCGTAGTAGTCGCACTTGAGATCGTTGATTTGGAACGGGAAGTGGGCGTAGGCGTGGGCCCCGTCCACCAGCACTTCGATGCCAAGCGGCCGGGCCATTTCGACGATTTCCCGGATCGGCATGATCTGGCCGGTCAGGTTGGTAATGTGGGTGACCTCGATGACCCGGGTCCTCGGCGTGATGGCGGCCCGGAACTGATCGACGAGGTATTGGGGTGACGGGGGCGGCACCTTGAAGGCAATCTGCTTGACCACGATGCCGTCCCGGCGGACCCGCTGGTCCCAGCTGGTCAGCATCCGGCCGTAGTTCTGATTGGTGACGACCACTTCGTCGCCCCGTTTGAGATCGAGTCCGAAAATCATGATCTCGTTAGATTCGGAGGCGTTTCGGGTGATGGCCATTTCTTCGGGGTCGCATCCGAAGTCGTGAGCCAAGTCGCGGCGGACGCTTTCGATCCGGGGTTCCAAGACCGACCACATGTGGTTGACCGGAAGTTCGTTGCTGAACCGGAGGTCGCGGATCATGGCCTCGAGGACGTGGGTGGGGGTCGGGCAGACCCCGCCGTTGTTCAAGTTGACCATGGTCCGGTCGGTATCGAAGGCCCGCTGGATCTCGCCCCAATAGGACTCGTCTTCCGGGCCTCCGGTGCCCCGCTCGGTGGCTCGAAGGACCTTGCGGAAGGCGTCGGAGCGGAAGGCTGGCATCGCGGCGGAAGCGCCGACGACGGAGGACACGAAATCCCGGCGGGTGGCCATGGTCGGACTCGATTTGAGGATGATGCAATCTCCGCATTCTGACCCTTCCCCGCAAGCGGGCACGCGACCTGCCCCCTGCCTCGACCCCATGCGAGCCAATCTCCCGAGCGTCCCGACGGCTGGTCCGAATAGCGTTGTCCTACCTCGCTTTGGGCGGCCTGGTGCAGCCCGCTGCACCGACCGGCTCGGGCGATCGGTCTTGCAGGTTGCCCGAGCAGGGCTTGGCATCGGGTTGGTCATTTTGGCCGGCTGCAAGAGCGGGGGGGCGGGTGGGCTCGATCCGGAACCCCTCAAGCCCGGGTCGGTCTCGGTGATTGTGCTCGGGCTCCCGAGCGGGGCCGATGCCGCGTTGACGCTGTCCGGGCCCGGCGGCTATAGCCGCTCGGTGACGACATCGGGGACGATCGCGGATCTTCCGGCGGGCAGCTACACCTTGACGGCCGCCGACGTGACGGTCGACGGCGACGGTTATGCGGTCGCTCCGGTGACCCAGGCGGTGGTGGTTCGGGCCTCGCAGACCTCGCCCGTCACCGCCATCTATGCCATTGCCACCGGGCGAATGCTGCTCTCGATCGATGGGGTTCCGCCGGGGTCGGCGGATGTCTTGGTGTCGGGACCGGGCGGCTTCAGCCGAACCGTAACGCGCGCCGATACGGTGAAGGGTCTCCCGAACGGGACGCTCGTGGTCCGGCCCCGCTCGGTGGTGATCGACGGCGATCGCTTTGGGTCCGCGGTTGATTCGCTCCTGGTACTGGTGACGCCCGGCACCGGCGTCTCACCGGCCGCGGTCCTCTATCAACTCGCCTCGGGCCGGCTCGACCTGAGCCTGACCGGGGTTCCCGAGGGCGCCACTGGGATGATCGCGCTCGATGGACCGAGCGGGTTTTCCGTCGCGGCCACGGGCCCCCAAATCATTAAGGGTCTGGTCCCGGGTCAGTACAGCCTCCGCGGCACGGTCATCAACGACGCCGGCGACCTCTACGAGGCCGACATCGTGCCCGCCGCGGTCCAGGTCACGCCGAGTCCAGTGGCGGTGAGTGCCGCCGCGACGTATCGGATCAAGACCGGGGCGCTGACCGTCAGCCTGACCGGCCTGCCTAACGGGGTCCTTGGGAGCGTGACCGTCACCGGCCCCGGCGGCTTCACCAATCTGATGACGGCCACCGCGACGATTCGGTCGCTGGTGCCGGGCACCTATACGATCGGGGCCGCCTCCGTCACCACCGGGGGGTCGCTCTATACGCCGCAG
>JAYTTT010000023.1:0-3114 GCA_043744895.1 Gemmatimonadota bacterium
CGGGCGGCGCGCTCGACGCCGCGGCGACCGAGCGACTCGCCGGCTTGGTGGCCCGTCACCGCCTCACGGTGGTATCCGACGACATCTATTCTCGCTTGCTGTTCCAGGGTGGGCGGGCGGCCTGTCTCGCCGCCTTCGAGGGCGCCCGCGACCGGACCATCGTGGTTGACGGGTTCTCCAAGACCTACGCGATGACCGGGTATCGGCTCGGGTACATGGCGGTTCCCAAGGCGTGGGTCGAACGCCTCACCACGCTCGCGATCAACGGGTTTACCTGCGTGGCCCCGTTCATCCAGCGGGCCGGCGTGGCGGCCTTGACCGGTCCCCAGGACGGTGTGGCGGCGCAGGTTGCGGTTTACCGGACTCGCCGGGATCTCCTGGTGACCGGGCTCAATGCCATTCCAGGGGTCCGGTGTCCGGTGCCGGCGGGCGCGTTCTACGTCTTTCCCGACTTCTCCGAACTGCTGGCCCGCCACCAGATGACGTCCCGCCAGCTGGCCGGTCACTTGCTCGAGCATCACGGCGTGGCCACCATCGACGGCCTGGCTTTCGGCGCCCGAGGCGAGGGCCGGCTCCGATTGTCCTTTGCGTCGGCCAGTTCCGATCTCGAATCGGCGATCGGCCGGATCCGGGACGGGGTGGCCGCACTCGAGGCCGCATGTACGACCTGATCGCGTTCGACGCCGACGATACCCTGTGGCACAACGAGCCCCTGTTCGTCGCGACCCAAACCCAGTTCCGGGAGTTGCTGCTGCCGTATCACCCGGGCGACTGGATCGATCAGCGGCTCCAGGCCACCGAGGTCAAGAACCTCAAGCACTTCGGGTACGGCATCAAGGGGTTTGTTCTCTCGATGATCGAGACCGCGATCGAGCTGACTGAAGGCCGGGTTTCAGGCGCTGAGATTCAACGGATCATGGAATGGGGCTACGCGATGCTCGCGGCACCGGTCGAATTGCTCGACGGGGTCAAGGAGACGATCGGCTTCCTGGCGACCGGTTGCCGGCTGGTGCTGCTGACCAAGGGTGATCTTTTCGACCAGGAAAGCAAATTGGCCCGCTCCGGCCTCGGCCCGTACTTCGACACCGTTGAAGTCGTCGCCGATAAATCCGCCGCGACCTATCGGGCCATCCTCGCCCGCTACGACGTCCTCCCGGCCCGGTTCCTGATGATCGGCAATTCCCTTCGCTCCGACGTCCTCCCAGTCCTCGAGGTCGGTGGCGCCGCCGTCCACGTTCCCTACCCAACCACCTGGCCCCACGAACACGTCCCTCCCGATGCCCTCGCCGGTCTCGACTTCGTCGAACTCCCCTCAATTCGCGAAGTCGGCCCCTGGGTCTGGTCCCGCCGCGCCGGCCGCCCCACCTAGCCGAGTGCCGAGTGCCGAGCGCCGAGCGCCGAGCTGTCAAGCGGCAACCCCACCCACCGACGCTCCCGATGGGACAGTTCGACCGCGTTGATGATCTCCTGGACCCGGGCGCTCTGGGCAAAGTTGCCCTGGTTCTCCGGTGTCCCCGACCTGATCTCCTGACAGAAGTTGTGAACCAGGTTGCCGTAGAAAGCCGTGCTCCACGGATCTTCGGGCCGAAATCCGGGCGGGAAGTATTGCGCCGGGATTTCGCGCTCGACGAACTCGACCTGCCCGGCCGTCGCCGTGTGAATCGTCTGGATCACGCCGAACTCCTCGACCAGTCGGACCTTGATGGCTCCCTTCGAGCCGAAGATCCTCGCCTCGATGCCGGGATAGTTCCCCACGGTCACGTAGCTCGATTGGAGCGAGTATAGCGCGCCGTTGGCGGCCTCGGCCATGAACATGTCGGCGTCGTCGATGTTGATCCGCTCTCGTTCGGTGTCGAGGTTGGTCCGGCGGCGGAATTTCACCAGGTTGGCGAGCATTCCCACGACCTGCGTCAGGTCGCTCCCGACCATCTCGAGGCCGATGTCGATCGTCGGGGCGCCATAGCCCTCCAGTGACGATACGGTAATGGCTTCGGGGCGGGGATCCACGCCCCACGGCGCCTCGCCCAGGGGCCTGGTCTTGTGGATCCGCTTGTCCATCGGATTGTCGGGGTCGAGCCACTGGGAGTTCTGTTCATAGCCGTTGAAAATGAACGGGTCCCCGACGAAACCCTGACGGATCAGATCGAAGGCGTACATGATGGCGGGCGCATACCGGAAGGTGAGCCCGACCTTGGTCTTGAGCCCCTTCGACTGGGCCACATGGTGGGCCCGCCAGACATCTTGATAGTCGTGGCAGACCGGCTTTTCGACCAAGCAGTGCTTCCCGGCCTCGAGGACCTCGAACACCAGGTCCTGATGGTCATCCCGGGTCACGATGTCGACGACATCGATGTCGGTCCGCGACAGGATCGATCGGTAGTCGGTCGTGACCTCGGGAATCCCGAACTCGCCGGCCCGCTGATCGGCCAGATCCCGGTCGAGGTCGCAGATGACGGCGAGTTCCGAAAGCGGGGAGCGCTGGAAGCCGGGAAGGTGCGCCGAGGCCGACCACCGGCCGGCACCGATGACGGCGACGCGAAGGGGAGGTGTCATCGGCGGATGATAACGGGTGGCGGGGCCTGAAACCCAGGCGGAAAGCGGCCCGTAGGATGGGGACGCCTAGACAGACTTCCTATCAATAGGTAGAATGGCTTGGTATGAAAGACGATTCCGAACGCCGGCGCACCGACATCCTCCAGGGGATGCTCGACATGGTGATTCTCAAGACCTTGGCTCACGAGGCGCTGCACGGCTACGCGGTGGCCCAGCGGATCCGGCTGATTTCGAGCGAGCGGCTCCGGATTCCCCAGGGGTCGCTCTATCCGGCGCTCCATCGGCTCGAGAACCGGGGGTTGCTCAAGGGCGAGTGGATGCCGACGGCCACCGGCCGCGAGGCCAAGTTCTACCGGCTCACCCCGAAGGGGCGCAAACAGCTCGAAGTCGAGGTCGCCGACTGGCTTCAGCTTTCGCAGATCATGTCGCTGGTTCTCGGTACTGCCTAGTCCGGAGGTCCTGAATGTCGTGGCTTGGCCGTCTGCTCCACCGGAGCCGCCTCGAGCGCGAGCTCGATGCCGAACTCAAGTTTCATCTCGACGAACACGCCCGCGACTTAGC
>JAYTTT010000024.1:0-12164 GCA_043744895.1 Gemmatimonadota bacterium
GATCTGGGACAGATCCCCGGCATCAACGTCAACGTCGGCCAGCCGCTCTCCCACCGGATCGAGCATATGCTCTCGGGGACGCGGGCCCAGCTCGCGATCAACCTCTTTGGGCCGGACCTCTCCGTGCTGCGCCAGAAAGCCGAAGCGATCCGTGCGGTAGCGACCGCCACGCCCGGGGTCGCGGACCTCTTTGTCGAGCAACAGACGCTGGTGCCCCAAGTCAACATCACGATCGACCGCGTCGCGGCCGCGCGCTACGGGCTGGGCCCAGCCGACATCTCCGCGGTGATCCAGACGGGGCTCAACGGCTCGGCGGTCTCGCGAGTGCTTGAGGGACAGGCGCAGTTCGACCTGGTCGTGTGGACCGACAGCCTCTCGCGCAACAACCTCGACCTGATCCGCTCGCTCCTGGTCGATACGCCCTCAGGCACGAGAGTGCCGGTGGGGCAGGTCGCGCGGGTGAGCCACGGGTTTGGTCCCAACCAGATCAGCCGGGAAGCAGTGATGCGGAAGATCGTCATTCAATCGAACGTCCAGGGCCGCGATCTGACCGGTTTCGTGGAGGACCTCCGCGGCCGCATCGAGCGGCAGGTCGAGCTGCCGCAGGGATACTTCCTCACCTGGGGCGGGCAATTCGAGCAGCAGGCCCGGGCAATGCGCCAGCTCCTGAGCATCGGATCGGTGTCGGTGGTGGCGATCTTCCTGCTGCTGTTCGTCGCGTTCGGATCGGTCCGCTCGGCGATCCTGGTGCTCTCCAATCTGCCGCTCGCGGTCATCGGCGGGGTGTTCGCCGTGTACTTCACCAACAAGACACTCTCGGTCGCGTCGATCGTTGGGTTCATCACCTTGTTCGGTATCGCCACTCGCAACGGCATCATGATGATCACCCACTACATCCATCTGCGGGCGGAAGGGAAGTCGTGGGAGGAGGTCATCTGGCAGGGCTCGATGGAGCGGCTCAACCCAGTGCTCATGACCGCGCTGGTCGCCTCGGTGGGGCTGATCCCGCTCGCGTTGCGGGCGGGTCAGCCGGGCACGGAGTTGCAGTATCCGCTCGCCGTCGTCATTCTCGGCGGGATGTTCACTGCGACGCCGCTCACCCTGCTGGTGATTCCCGCACTGTACAAGAAGTTCGTCGCTGGCCGGGAGTCGGTCGCGACGGAGGACCCGGAGCTCGTTCTGGCGCCGAAACCAAACCCGGTGTTCGGCGAGTAATCAATGCCTTCGAAGGAGCAGCGCTTATGTCTGGAATTGTGACACACGTCGGAGCGGTGCTGGCCACCTTGACGCTGTTCGCCGGAACGACCTCGGTGGCGCAAGCCGGCGGCCACGCCCACAAGAGCCCGCACGGTGGGGACATAGTCGAGGTGGCCAACCGCCACGTCGAATTCAAAACCGATTCGACCGGCACTATCGCGGTATGGCTACTGGACGAGAGGCAGATGCCGCTGGCGCCGCCCAGCGGGGCGTCGGTCACTCTGATGCCCAAGGGCGGCGAGCAAGTGATCCTGCCCCTGCACGTGGACGCCGCCGCCAAGCGCCTCGTGGCCCACTTTGAGGCGAAGAAGTTCACAGCGTTCCAAGCGGTCGTCAGCATGACTGTGGCCGGTAGCAAACGCAATCTTCGGTTCCTTCATCCCCAGCCGTGAGGGAGGGGCAATGGGATCGAACGAGAGCTTGGGTTGCAGGATGACCGCACTCCGAGGCGCTCGCTTCTGCTCTGGTGGATTGGCAGGATCGGCGCGGTGGCCACCGGCTTGGTGGCCTGCAACCGGGTCGACCCCTCCGATCAGGCCCACTGAGCAGTGACCTTCAAGCGGAACGTGACGTTCGCCGTGTTAGGCGTGTTGCTGGTGGTCGGGCTGATCCAATGGCGGGCGCACCGGCTACGGCTTCAGGTGGTTCTTGGTCTGGTTGGGCCCTCGGCCCGGGGGAGGCGGGTACCTCGGCGGCGAACTGGTCTACGCTCACGGGTTGGGGATCTCCGACCGGACTCTCGACACGATCATGGAGAGCCGGCGTGGCCACGGACATTGAGAGCCCCCGCCTCCGTCCGCGACGCCGGACACCACGACGGTCGCCCGTGACTCGGCCAGGGCGGAGCCAGGGCGAGCCCCCCATCGGCCGCCAGCGGGGCGCAGCCCGCCCACTAATCGGGCAGGGCGAGGCCCGCTATCGATCGTACCTCATGCGACCTTAATGTTCCCTTCAGCCCCGGTTGGCCACTCCTCCGATAGCATTCCTTGGCGATAACGAATTCGAGCGCAAGGGACGTCCGTGGAAACAGAGACGCTGCTGAAGATCCCGCGAGGCCGATGGCCACTGGAGTTTTGGCTCAGCGGCCTGGCTTTCCTGGGTGCAACCACCGTTGTCGGCCAGACGCCGGGCGAGGCGGGCCCACCAAAGCTTCGATTGGGCGAGGTTTACCGCAGCCTCGAGGTTGAGGCCGCTGCGGTCTCCGAGCGCCGGGCACAGCGGGAAATCTGGCCGGACCTCCAATTCGGGGCCCAGTACGGCCAGCGGCCGATGGTCGGTGGCACTGATCGGATGGTGAGCCTGATGCTTGGATTCTCGGTTCCAATCTGGGCCGGCCGACGCCAGTTCCAGATGCGCAACGAGGCCCGGGCGATGCGGCTTGGCGCGGAGGCCGAGTTGACGGCCATGCGGGCCGAGACCCGGGGCCGGCTCGGCGAACTGACCGCCGCGATCGACCGCACCCGAGACCTCGACATCGACATCAACCGGGCCGCCGCGGCTCGCCACGGGCTCAATGTCGGGGATGTCCGGACAGTGATCGCCACCGCCGTCGGCGGGATGACGATCACCCAAACGGTGGAGGGGCGGGAGCGGTACGGGGTCCGGATCCGATATCCGCAGGAATTGCGGGGCAACCCGGAGCGACTCGCCTCGGTCCTGATTCCGGCGTCGCACGGTTTGGGCGGGAGCACCGGCGGCGCCGGGGGAATGTCGAGTGCTCCGATGGGGGCGCCGGCCCTGGCCGGGAGCCGGGAGGCTTTCGTCCCGTTGGGGCAGATCGCAACAATCAAACAGGTGGCGGGGCCTATGGTGGTCCGGACCGAGGGGGCTCAGCCAACCGCTTGGGTGTATGTCGACGTGGCCGGCCGGGACATCGGCGGCTACGTGGCCGATGCCAAGCGGCAGGTGGAGAGTGCAGTGGTTCTGCCCCCAGGGTATCGGATCGTCTGGAGCGGGCAGTACGAGTACATGCAGCGGGCCAAGGAGCGGATGAAGCTGGTGATCCCCGCTACCCTGGCGATCATTTTCATGCTGCTGTATTTCAACTTCAAGAGCGTCGGTGAGACCCTGATCGTGATGCTATCGCTTCCGTTCGCGCTGGTGGGCGGGATCTGGTTCATCTGGCTCCTCGGCTATAACTGGTCGGCGGCCGTTGGGATCGGGTTCATCGCGTTGGCCGGGGTCGCGGCCGAAACCGGCGTTGTCATGCTGATCTATCTCGACCATTCCTGGGCCGCCCGCCAGGCCGAGGGCGGCCGGCCCAGCCTCCGCCAGTTGTACGACGCCGTCATGGAGGACGCGGTCGAGCGGGTCCGGCCCAAGATGATGACGGTGACGGCGATCATGGCCGGCCTCCTTCCGATCCTTTGGGGGTCGGGAGCCGGCGCCAGTGTCATGAAGCGGATCGCGGCGCCGATGGGGGGGGGAATGATCAGCAGTACGATCCTGACGCTGGTCGTGATTCCAGCGATCTACTCGCTGTGGAAGGAGCGGGCGGTACGGCGCCATCCGATCGGGGCAGCAGTGCCATGACGGACCGACGATCCTTCGTGAACCAGATGGTGGGGACGGTCGCCACGATACGGGGGGCCTCGGTCGCAACGGTTCTCGCCGCGTGCCGGGCGGGCATCACGGGGCCGGATGACGGGCTGGTGCCCGGTGGCACGTTGTTCTTGCCGCCGGTGCTCACTGGGGCGACGGCCGGCGCGTCCGTTGGGATGCCCGCCGGCCCCGCCCGTCCCGCGGCCTGGATGCTCGGTACGACCGTGCCGTCGGCTACCATTCGCGTCCGACCCGGCGAAGCCTTCGCTCTGGAGGTGCGGAATCAGCTGTCCGCGCCGACGAACGTTCACTGGCACGGGCTCGCGGTGCCCGCCGCGATGGACGGCCATCCGACCGACCTTATTGCGGCTGGGGCGAGTCGCTCTTATCGGTACCAGGTCAACGCGCGCCCCGGTGTTTACTGGTACCACCCCCATCCGGAGGGCGATACCGCGCGCCAAGTCTATCAGGGAATGGCAGGATTCTTTCTCGTCGATGATGGCGCCGACCGGTACGGCCTGCCAGCCGGCGAGTTCGAGGTGCCGCTCCTGCTGCAGGACCGTCGGAGCAGTTCGCCCTACCGATACCAGCTCGGCATGATGGACGGGATCTCAGGGTTGCTGGGCGACGTGGGATTCGTGAATGGCTCGGCTACTCCAGTGCTCGACGTTGAGGCCGGTCTCTACCGTTTCCGGGTGCTGAACGGCGCCAACGCGAGGGTGCTCAACGTCGGCCTGGCGGACCGTGCGGTCTTCTGGGCCATTGGGTCGGACGGTGGACTCTTGGACCGCCCCTACCAAGTGGAGGCGGTGATGCTCGGACCAGGCGAACGGGCTGACCTCCTGGTTGACTTCGGAAGTCGGGCCGTCGGCAGTACGGTCGATCTGGTATCGCACCGATTCGCAACCCAGGGCGGAATGCGCGGCGGATCCGAGCAGGGCGCCAGCCTTGACCTGATGCAGGTCAGGATTGTCCGAGGCACGACCAGGCCCCGCCGGGTTCCGTCAGTTTTCGAGCCAATCATTCGTTGGGATCCGGTTCTGGCGCGGCGGACCCGCACGTTCGTCCTGGCCATGCAGGGTATGATGGGGGGCAGTCCGACCATCAATGGTCAAAGTTTCGCCCCGTCCCGAATCGATGTTCGCGTCCCTCTGGGCGACCTTGAGGTCTGGGAGTTCCGGAATACCAGCGCCCAGTTCCATCCCATGCACGTGCATGGACTGCAGTTCCAGGTTGTATCACGGAGTGATCCCTCTCGAGCGGCGCCGACCGATGCCGGTTGGAAAGACACGGTCCTCGTGCATCCGGGTGAGACGGTTCGGATCGCCGTTCGATTCGCGGACTACCGGGGATCGTTCCTGATGCATTGTCATAACCTCGAGCATGAGGATGGGGGCATGATGGCCAATGTGGAGGTCGTCTGAGTCGTATTGGGAGGGCACGTTCACCGGTATCAAGGAGGAGGATATTCTCATGAGTCCATTTCCCGTCGTTCGGCGCCTCACCGCGGGCCTGGCCATTCTCGCGGCGGGCTGCAGTTCCAACCCAATGGACACCGGGTTTGCAACCCAACTCGTGTCAGTCAGCCCCCGCGGAGGCGCAATGGGGGTGACGCCGACGGCAGTGATCGTGCTCGTCTTCAGCCGGTCGATGATGAGCGGGATGGAGCAGTACCTGGCGCTTCACCAGGGCGGGCCGGTTGACCCGGTGACGCCAATGAACTGCAACTGGTCGGACGGCCGGACGACGCTTACCTGCCGGCCCGGACAGCCGTTGGCGCGTGCTACCCGATATACGGTCCACCTCGGCGGCG
Organism: Gemmatimonadota bacterium; assembly: GCA_043744895.1. GTDB lineage: Bacteria > Gemmatimonadota > Gemmatimonadetes > Gemmatimonadales > GWC2-71-9 > SHZU01. The sequence goes on from JAYTTT010000024.1 coordinate 5,612, forward strand.
GTGTGATGGATGGCAGCGGCCGGCACGTCGGAATGGAGCGCAATGGCATGGCAATGGGCGGGCGCTGGGCGGCGAGGGAAACGATGGGCGGTCAGTTGGGAATGATGGGTAGCGGTTGGAGGCATACCAATGGCTCGTACGGGATGGTATTCGAGTTCGACACAGAATAGGCGTGACTGGCGGCCATCAGGCTTACTTCGGCCGGGCCGTGATTCCGGGTATGGGGCGGCACGGCCCTGAGTTGACGCTTCAGGGAGAGCGCCGATGAGCGGGGAGGTTCTCGGTCCCTCGATGGCACCGCCAAATGGCGAACCGGTCCGCCGGCCCCGGCTTGCTCTCGCGCTCGGCGGCGGCGGCGGCCGAGGGCTGGCCCACATCGGTGTGCTCCAGGTGCTCGGGCGCGAGGGCCTCGCCCCCGAATTCGTCGCCGGGAGCAGTATGGGGGGGCTGATCGGCGCGCTTCACGCCAACGGCCTGCTGTCGGCGGACCTCGTCGAGGTCGCCCGCAAATTCCGGTTTCCCCGGTGGTTCCTCCCCGGTGGAAGCAGTGTCGTCCGGGATTAGACCATGAGGTTGCGCATGGGAAACGAGAGACATGATGGCCATTGGTCGGGGATGATGGGCACCGGCTGGAACCATGCGAGTGGTTCGCACGAGACAACATTCGACTGTACTCCTCAGTAGGGAACATGTCCTCTTACCTCTCAGCCACGAGCCCGGTGCGAGCGCGCTTGCGAAGCGAGATTGCCAGGCTGCGTCGCCGAGTGCGGCCTTTGGCGCTGGCGTGGACCAGCGCGGGAGCCGTGCTGGGAATCCTGGTCCTCCACCCGATGATGGAGGCCGTCTATTGGTTCGAGTTCCACACCCAACTGACAACTGCGACGGATTCACTGTGGCGCTCGATTGGCCATCGACTGTGGGGTGCCTTCCTGCCGGCCATGTTTCCGATGACCGGTTTGTTCGGGCTGATCGGGGAGACGATTGGATTGGGCTTTGGGGTGCTTGCGACGCGCCCGTCCCTCATGGTCCGGGAAGTCCCTGGTGCGGGCGACCCCGTCCGCAAGGTGATGGATCTCATCGCAGCCGGTGAGGGAGAACGGACCGAGTTCAAGTCATCGATCCGATGGGACTCCCAGTTGGGCCGACTCAACCGTGCGCTGGAGGAGGCGGTCGTCCGCACGATCGCGGGCTTCGCCAACCACCAAGGCGGGGCGCTGCTGCTCGGTGTCACCGACACTGGCGAGGTAATCGGCCTTGCTGGTGACTATCAGACGCTGAAGCGGCCCAACCAGGACGGACTGCACCAGTTTCTGATCGGGCTGGTGCACGCGAAGCTCGGAGGCCACCTGTGCTCCCAGATTCACGTCCGGTTCATCAACGTTGGTGGCAGGGACGTGTGCTGCATCACGGTCGAAGCATCGGCCGGTCCGGCCTATTACCGGGACGGCTCGGTCGCCCGGTACTACCTGCGCACCGGCAATGGCACCCGGGAACTCGATGTGCTCGACGCCACCCGGCACATGACCAGGCGGTGGCCGGCGGCCGGCTACCCGTCCCTTTCGAAAGGTGGGCAGCATGTCAACCCGGGATGAGCGGGCTCGAAGGATCGCCTATTTCTCGATGGAGATCGCGCTTGCTGACGATATCCCTACTTACAGCGGCGGCCTCGGCGTGCTGGCGGGCGACACTCTGAAGTCGGCCGCCGAGCTCAACGTTCCAATAGTCGCGGTGATCCTGCTGCACCGCTACGGCTATTTCCGCCAGAGGTTGACCGCCCAGGGGCACCAAGAAGAGCAACCCCAGCAGTGGGCCCCGGAGAGTAACCTCGAGCCGCTCACGGCCAGCGTGGAAATGAGGATCGAGCAGCGGCCGGTCACGATCCAGGCCTGGCGCTACTGGGTCGGCGGGGCTACCGGAACGGCCGTTCCGGTGATCCTCCTCGACACCTCGGTGGCGATGGACGCGGAGTGGGATCGGACCCTCACCGACCATCTCTACGGTGGGGATCAAAGATATCGTCTCTGTCAGGAGGCAGTGCTGGGTCTTGGCGGGACCGCAATGTTGGGCGCGTTGGGCTATTCCGAGATCAAGACGTAACACATGAACGAGGGGCACTCGGCTCGCCTGGCCCTCGCCCTGTTGGAGCAGCAACTCGGCCATCCCCAGCTCGATCGAGCCACACCAGACGACATCGAGCTGGTTCGAGCGCAATGCGTCTTCACGACCCACACGCCAATTCCGGCTGGACACGACCAGTTCCCCCGATCGCTCCTCGTCGACGTCCTGGGGCCACAGCGGGCCAGCGCGCTCGAGGCCACCCATTGCTGTCCGGACGGCGTGCTCAACATGACGTTGTCGTGGGTAGCCGCGCCGTTCGCGAATTTGTATGACGGCCACGTGCCGGAATGGCGCCGGGACAACTTATGCCTCCGGTAGGTGGCAGCGGTATCGCTGGACGAGGTCATGGTGGCTCACGCCGAGACGAAGCGGCAGCTGATCGACGAGATCGCCCGTCGGACAGGATCCGTTTTTCGCGAAGATGTGCTGACGCTCGGGTTCGGTCGCCGGGCCGCCGCCTATAAGCGGGCCGAGCTCTTGTTGGCGGACCCCGGCTTGCTCCGTCGGATTGGCACAGAGGTGGGGCCGATCCAGGTGATTTACGGGGGCAAAGCCCATCCCCGGGATGAGCTGGGGAAGGGGATCATCGCCCGAGTCATCGAGGCGGGCCGCCACCTCCACGACGAAGTCCGGATGGTCTACGTCGAGGACTACGACTTGTGCTGGGCACGCCTCCTCACGGCCGGTGTGGACGTATGGCTGAATACGCCGCGGCGCCCCGAAGAGGCCTCCGGGACGAGCGGCATGAAGGCGGCGCTCAACGGCGTCCCGAGCCTCAGCGTCCTCGATGGTTGGTGGGTTGAGGGCTGCCTGGAGGGGATCACCGGGTGGGCCGTCGGCGATGCCGGCGAAACCCCTTCTGATGACCAGGCGGACGCCCAGGGACTCTACTCGAAGCTCGAGCAGGTCGTTCTGCCAATGTATTACCGCCAGCCTGCCGGGTTCACCGCGATTCGCCGCTCAGCCATCGCGCTGAACGGATCGTTCTTCAATACCCAGAGGATGGTCCAACAGTACCTGGCGCATGCTTACCGGCTTGCTTCCGACGTCAACGAATCTTGACGTTGGCTTCACCGTGAGTTCAAAGCACTGGGGCCATATTGTCTCCAGATCTTTGGGCGGCGCAGCAAGAAAACGAGTGAACCGCGAGGGAGGCAGACGTGGCGGACGCTGGAGACTTTGCCATGCAACTCGAAAACAGACTCACCGGATCAGACCGGGCCCGCACTGCGAGGCTCGAGGAGTTGGTCGCAGCGATGGAAGCGCACGACGAAGGAATTCGGACATTCGAGGAGGTTGCCGATCCATTGTACCGAACGGTGATCCGGCCCTGCGTCGAGCAGTTGGCAGCCCATTTCCCGAATGCCACCGTCGAGCATTTTCGGACCAAAACGGGGTTCTTTTCGACTGGCCGATTCGAGCGATCGGAACGATTCCCGGCGACTGTGACCCTGACCGTGGGTTTGGAATGCCATCCGGGCGATTGCGACGAGTACGAAGCGGTCTACCGACTCTCGGTCGTTCCGCTCCTCTTCGACCTTGATCCCGTCGACCATTTGTCGGTTGAACTGGACACCCCGGAATTGGCGGTGCGTTGCTGGGTCGAGGGGCGGTTGCTGGCGTTTCTGGACGTCTACCTCCGGATCGAGAACGATCCGAACTACCACGTCGGCAGCATCAAGCAGGCCCCCGTCTGCGGGATGATGCTGTCGGCTCCAATGCTGCCGCATCGGCAAACCGTTGGCAAGAAGACCTACTACTTCTGCTTGGAGGGCTGCCTCCGCCGGTTTCAGGCGGAACCGTCCCTCTTCGTACCCGGCACCTCGATCGCGAGCGTTTGTTCGGCGCCGGAGCAGGCGAGCCCCGTCGCCTCGCCCCGCTCCGACCAGAACGTTTGAGCAGGCCCCGATGCGGACGATCTGGCACCAGACCCAGGACGCGCCCCGACAACCTTCTCGGGTACCCGAGGGCCTATCCCCCGTTCTCAGGATCGGCACCTGGCCTCAGGGACCAGACCAAGTCGTGTGGGTCAACTACGCCATCGATCACCTACAGGGCGGCACGACGGCGGGCGCCGCGGAAACGACTTGGGAGCACAACGAGGGGGAGAACAGCTACTGGCGGGCTTCGCTGCCACCGAGCGCCGCCGGAGACCGGGTCCGCTACACAATTGGGGGCCGCTCCCCGGAGGGGCTCGTGTCACCCGTGGAAGCAGTTTTCGAGGTCGGCCGGCCGCTCCATGTTGCTTTGATGTGGCACCAGCATCAACCCCTCTACAAGGACCTCAACCGACCTGAAGCCCGAGGCAGCTACCTCCACCCGTGGGTTCGATTGCACGCGCTTCGGGACTACTACTCGATGGCAGCGCTGGCGGCTGAGTACCCCACGCTTCACCTAACCATCAACCTGACTCCGGTGCTGCTGTGGCAACTCGAGGATTACGTCCAACGAGGGGCCACCGACCGAGGCCTCGACCTCACCCTGTCGCGGGTGCAACGGCTCACCTCGGACGACCGTATCGAGATCCTGGCCACCTTCTTCGAGGCGGACTGGCATACCCAGATCTTTCGGCACCCACGCTACGAGGAACTCTTTCTCGCCTGCCGCGCAGGGAGGCGGCTCACTCTGGCGGAACTTCGAGACCTCCAGATGTGGTTCAACCTGGCCTGGTTTGGCGAGGAGTTCCTCCGGGGTGAGGTTCTGCTGGTCACCGGTGAGGTCGCGTCGGTGCGCCGCTTTGTGGAACAAGGCCGCGGCTTTTCCCACGCGGACATCAAGTCGATGGTGGCGGAGCAGTACAAGATTCTTCGGGCAATCGTCCCGCTGCATCGACAGCTCCAAGACCGGGGGCAAATCGAGGTGGCCACCTCCCCGTATTACCACCCGATCTTGCCGTTGATCGAGGACACCAACACCGCCATCATCGATCGCGAGGGGACGGTGCTCCCGCCGCGTTTCTCGTACCCGGAGGATGCGGAGGCGCAGGTCCACATGGCGGTCCAATGTTATGCACGGTGCTTCGGGCGGGATCCGCGGGGAATGTGGCCCGCCGAGGGCGCGGTCTCCCAGGCCGTGGTGCCCCGGTTCGCGCATGGCGGTCTGAAGTGGATCGCCTCCGACGCCAAGGTTCTGGCTCGTTCCGGTCAATGGGGCTACCCGGTGGCGCGGCCAGAGGTAGCCGGCAGAGCCTATCGGGCTGAGACCGAGGGAACCGCGGTCGCCATCTTCTTCCGAGACCCAGGAGCATCGGACTCGATCGGGTTCGCCTACCAGCATTATGACGACCCGGCCAAGGCCGTTCAGGAATTGATCGCGGACCTTAAGGCCCGGTTCGTCGCCCCGATGGATGGCGAGTCGACGGTGGTGGTGCCCATCATCCTCGATGGCGAAAACGCGTGGGGCGCCTATCGAGACAGCGGCCGCCCGTTCTTGCGGGCGCTGTACCAGGCCCTGACGACCGACCCCGACATCGATACCGTCACCTTCAGCGAGTGGCTCGACGGCAACCCGGAGCGAGGGGTTCGGTCCCACCCGGTCGCGTCACTTGAGCGGGTGTTCGACCTCTTTCCCGGGTCGTGGATCGATGAGGCGGAATCGGCCCCCGGCGTTGATGTCGGGACCTGGATTGGCGAGCCAGAGGAAAACGCGGCCTGGGAGCTGTTGGCCAGCGTTCGCAACGACCTCGCGGTTGCCGGCCTGCTACCGGCCGCGGCACCCGAAGTCTTCCGCGGTCTCTTTGCCGCCGAAGGGAGCGACTGGTTCTGGTGGTACGGAACCGATCAGGCATCGGCCGCCGACGCGGCGTTCGACCAGTTGTTTCGGCTCCACCTCCGCAGCGTCTATCCCCGGTTTGGAGTAGTACCCCCCCGGGCTCTGGACCTGCCGTTGGTGGCACCCCAGGTCTGGTGGACATTCACCGAGCCTCACCCCGCACTCCATGCGGGAGACCGCCTCTATGTGCGGACCAACTGTCCTGGCTCGCTGCTCTGGCGGTTCGAGGACGGTCCACCGCAGACGACGAGACTGTCCGCCGTCGGCGGTGTCATGGCTGGAAGTCACCGTCACGCCGCCGCGATTGGCCCGATCCCCGAAGGATCCCGACAACTCGAGGTGCGGTTCCGCTGCGAGCACCCGGGCTGCGACCGGGGCGATCGGTGTTGCCAGGAAGAATGGCATCGCCTCGAGATCCGGGGGTTCGAGCCGGGGGAAAGGGGAACGCGGTGCTAGCAGTCGGCGCTGAGCCCCGGGTGAGGACAGCCATCGTCAGGCCGGTGGGGGCCGAGGAGCGAAGCCCGACGACCGGCAACCTGACCGTGGTCTCGGTCGCGTTCGAGGGACCCGATGACTATGCCCGAGCGGGTGGCTTGGCCGTCCGCGTCTCCGGTTTGACCGAGGCGTTGGCCGGCATGGGAGTCGAAACCCATCTCGTTTTCAT
>JAYTTT010000025.1:0-3096 GCA_043744895.1 Gemmatimonadota bacterium
TTCAAGCCGAGCGCCCGGTCTTGGCCATTGTCGCCACGATCGGTTTCGTCGCGGCGGGGTTGGCCGCAGCCGGCATTTTCGTTGTCAACCCGAACGAGGCGAAGGTGTTGACCCTGTTCGGCCAATACACCGGATCCATCAAGCACGAGGGCATCTGGTTCGCCAACCCGTTTGCGATCAAGAAAAAGGTCTCCCTCCGGATCAGGAACTTCGAGACCACCAAGCTCAAGGTCAACGACAATCACTCCAACCCGATCGAGATTGGCGCCGTCGTGGTCTGGCAGGTCGTCGATAGCGCGGAGGCGCTGTTTGAGGTCGACGACTTCGAGCATTTCGTCAAAGTTCAGAGCGAGTCAGCGGTTCGGAGCCTCGCGTCCACCTATCCCTACGACGCCCATGAGTCGGGTGAATTCTCCCTGAGCGGCAGCCCCTCGGAGGTCTCCAAGACGCTCCAGTTGCATATCGAGGAACGGCTGGCCAAAGCCGGCGTCCACGTCATCGAGGCCCGAATCAGCCATCTGGCCTATTCGCCGGAAATTGCCCAGGCGATGCTCCAGCGGCAGCAGGCATCGGCCATCATCGCCGCTCGACAAAAGATCGTTGAGGGTGCGGTCGGGATGGTCGAGAACGCCCTCGAGCTGCTGTCGAAGCGGGGGATCGTGCATCTCGATGACGAGCGGAAAGCATCGATGGTTTCGAATCTGCTCGTGGTCCTCTGCAGCGAACGGTCGACCCAACCGATCATCAACGCCGGCACGCTGTACTCCTGATCGGCCGTGGCAGAACGGAAATCGGTACTCATCCGGATCGACCCGGCCCTCCACGATGGGTTGCAGGGCTGGGCCGCCGCCGAGTTCCGAAGTCTCAACGGGCAAATCGAGTTTGCCCTCCGACGCGCGCTGAGCGAGGCCGGCAAACTGCCGAAACTCGCGAGCAAGTCACGATTGGAGGAGACCGGGTGACGGGGTATGTTTTTCACCGGGCTTACCCAGGAATTCCAATGAAGTGGCTTGCCTCGTTATTCCTGGTCGTCGCTTTGGGCGACCCGCTCGCGGCTCAGGACACGTCGACCACCAAACCAAAGTTCAAACGGCAGCCGAACGTCATCGTCGTCGAAGAGATCGATGCCATTCGGACCGAGGTGAGCACGGCGCGCGATCTCATCCTGCGGCTCCGCCCGAGTTTCCTTCGGACGCGGGGCGCCAGTTCATTCGGCAACGCCGCCAACGGCGCCAATACTCCCAAGCCCCAAGTTGTGGTCGATGGCGCGCCTCGGGGAGACGTGAGCGCCCTGGCCCAGATTCCGGCAATGACTGTCCGCGAAATCCGGTATCTCAACGCGGCCGACGCCAGCATCCAGTACGGGACCGGCTACGACGCCGGCGCCATCCTTGTCTTTACCAGGTAGCGCGACCTACTTCTTTGCCGAGAGGCTCTCGAAGACCGTCGTCACGAATCGTCAGCCTTCATGAAGCCATTGCCCCATTTGGCATCAAACGCCGCGCTCGGCTTCGCCGCGAGCACCTGAGCGAGCGGCTTCCGCTGGCCAATCAGCTTCTGCACCTTATCGCGCACGACCACCAGCATGTCCCGGTAGGCGATCATGTCGGCCCTTCCCGACAACGGACCATGACCGGGGATGATCCGGGTCTCGTCGTTTACATACCCGAGCGCGGTTGCAATCGCGTCGATCGCTCCGTTGATCGATCCTCCGCTCGACAGGTCGATAAAGGGGTACATCCCGTTGAAGAACGTATCGCCCATGTGGATGACGTTGGCCTTCTGCCAGTGGACCAGGACGTCCCCATCGGTGTGGGCGTTCTTGATGTGAACGGCGTGGATGTCATCTCCATTCAGGTGGAACGTCGCGACATCGCTGAAGGTGATCACCGGGAGGGCCGGCTTCGGGGCCGCCGGAGTTCGGCTGTTGAACCGAGCGATGAACTGCTCGACGCTCATCCGCCGACGAACATTGTCATGCGCGACGATGATGACCCCAGCCTTGCCGAAATTTTCGTTGCCGCCGGTGTGATCGCCGTGCCAGTGGGTGTTCAGCAAGAACCGGATCGGTTTATCGGAAATCGACTTGACGGCGTCGATGATCCGGCCAGTGAGCGGCGCAAACTGATCGTCGACCAGAAAAACGGCGTCTTCGCCGACCGATACGCCGATATTTCCGCCCGACCCCACCAGCATGTAGATACCCGACGCCACTGGCACGGTCTGGATTCGAACCGTGTCCTGCTGACCCTGCGCCACGGCCGTTGAGCTGACCAGGAGGATTGCCGCAAGCATTGCCTTCATGAGTTTGGACTCCAGAATAAAGGTGACCGAACCAATCACGAGTCTTGAGCCGCCGGCCGGCGAAGGGCGGCCCCGAGGAGGGCCGCGCCCAAGCCCAGCAGAAGGGCGAGCCCGAGCGTGGCCCCTAGCAAGGCCCTCGGGGGGACCGGCAACAACTTTCCCAACATGACGAGCAGCGCCGAGAAGCCATCAGCCCGGGCACTCCGAAGCAGGAGACAGGCCCAGCCGAGGACACACCCGGCCGGCACCGTGATCAAGGGCCCCGACCGTCGCGGCGCAAACCAGGCTCCGACCAACCCGATCACCGGCACCGCGTACCACCCGACCGCGAGGGTGCTGAAGGCCACTCCGTTGGCAAGAACCAGCATCCAATACACCATCACCATGGTCAGGGTCCTTTTCCAAACGTGATCCGTCTCTCGATCCGGAGAGCCGGAAAGAGGTCCGGGCGAGGAGGCACCACGAGCGAATCGAGTTCGCCGGCCAACCAACGGGGGAGAAAATCGCGATAGTGGGCACTCGCCGGATTGCCGGACTGGCCACCGGGATAGGTCGCCCAACCCACCACGTCGGATCCCAGCTCCACGACCATTCGCCAGCTGGAGCCATGGGTTCCGGCTGCCCCGGAGGGGCTGATGGTGTTGGGTCCGGACGGTACCTCGAGGTCGAGTGCCGACAGCGCCGGAAGCCGGAGCAGATGATGGATGTTGGCATGATGCGCGTTCCGCCAGAGCCAACCCTCGCCCTCAGGGGGGCCGTGCCGAGCCACGACCGAGTCAAGGCCGGCTGAGA
>JAYTTT010000026.1:0-3082 GCA_043744895.1 Gemmatimonadota bacterium
GCTAGGCCACTTCCTCGCCGCGAAGTGGGCCGGCATCTACGTTCACCGGTTTTCGCTCGGACTCGGCGCCCCGGTCAAATGGTTGTCGTTCCGCCGGGGCGAAACCGAGTACTCGGTGTCGTGGCTTCCCCTCGGCGGCTACGTCAAGATGGCGAGCGCCCTCGAAGAGGGGGCCGGGGCGTCTCTTGAAGGAGGCGTCGAGCCCGGCGTCGTGGTACCGCCAAACCGGATGTTCGAGTCGAAGCCGGTCTGGGTCCGCATGGCCGTCATCCTGGCCGGGGTCGTCATGAATGCCGGGTTTGCATGGCTGCTCCTGGCCGGCATTCTCTATGTCAACGGGGCCCAGGTTACCCCGGTGACGGCCGTTGGGTCGGTTGACTCGGCCGGGTTGCCGCCGGGCGCGAAAGCCCTGGCCGGTCTCTCGTTAGGCGACACCATCGTCACCGTTGATGGGGCGCCGGTTGCCTCCTGGGAAGCGTACCTGCGGCGGGTCGTCGAGCCGGCCGGCGACTCGGTCCGAATCGGACTCGCGAGTGGCCGGACCGTGGCGATCGCGGCCGGCTCCCTGGACGACCGGCGGGCCACCGCTCGCTCGATTCGTCCATTCCTGCCCCCGGTCATCAGCGAGGTGGTGGCCGGTCGGCCCGGGGCCAAGGCCGGCTTGGCGGTTGGAGACACGGTGCTGGCGTTCGATGGCCAGCCCGTGACGCAGTGGCGTGACATGGTGAGCCAGATCGAATCGCGGGGCAACCGCGAAACCGAGGTGTTGGTCGGCCGCTCGACCGGGCGGGTAGCGATTCGCGCCACGCCGGTGGTTGACCAAGTGACTGATTCCGTGACCGGGACGACTCGTGCGGTGGGCCGGCTTGGGATTGCGGGACCCGCTCAGCCCGAGGCCCGCGAGCCGGTGGCGCTCGGTGCCGCGCTCCTCCAAGGGGGACGGCAGACCTGGTTTGTCGCCACCCGGATCGTCAGCACAGTGCAAGGGCTCTTTGCCGGCCGGATCTCCACCCGGGAGGTCGGAGGGCCGATTTCGATCGGCATTGCCGCCGGCCAGAGCGTCCGGCGGGGCGGCGAGGACTTCCTCTTCTTCATGGCCCTGATCTCGGTCAACCTGGCCGTGATCAACCTGCTCCCGATTCCGATTCTCGACGGGGGTCAATTCCTCTTCCTGCTTGCCGAAGCAGTCATGCGCCGCCCGGTGACCGGGCGAATCAGAGAATGGTTGACGATGGCGGGCTTGGTCGCGATCGGCATGCTGATGGTGCTCGCCTTTTCCAATGATATCCGCCGATTACTCGGCTTCTGAGAGGATCTGACCATGGGGTACCGACGTTGGCTCGCGATGACGGCACTGCTTGGATCCGTCGCCGGTTCGATGGGGGCTCAGGCCGATCCAGCCCTGGCGCGGGCCCGCCGGGTTCTCAAGGCGTCGCCGCTGATTGATGGGCACAACGACCTGGCCATCGTAATCCGAGAAGACGCCAAGGCTCCCGGTGACGTGGCCGCGTATGACCTCCGGACCCGCACCAGCGGCGACACCGATCTCGAGCGGCTACGCCGAGGTCAGGTGGGGGCCCAATTCTGGTCGGTCTACATCCCGGGCGAAATCAAGGATTCCGGCTATGCCAAAGTGCAGCTCGAACAGATCGATATCGCCCGCCGGTTCATCGAACGGTACCCGGAGGCCCTGACGCTGGCGACGAGCGCCGGTGACGTAACCGCCGCGTTTCGGGCCGGCAAGATCGGGTCGTTGCTCGGGATGGAAGGCGGCCACGCGATCGAGAACTCCCTTGGCGCGCTCCGGGCTTACTACCGGCTCGGCGTCCGCTACATGACGCTGACCCATAACGTCACGCTCGATTGGGCTGATGCGGCGATGGATGCGCCTCGTCACAACGGCCTCACGCCGTTCGGGAAAGAAGTGGTTCGCGAGATGAACCGGCTCGGGATGATCGTCGACATTTCCCACGTGACCCCGAAAGTGATGCACGATGTCCTCGACATCGCCGACGCGCCGGTCATGTTCTCCCATTCCTCGGCCAAGGCGCTGACCGAACACCCCCGGAACGTGCCGGATGACGTGCTCCGCCGTTTGGGCAAGAACGGCGGTGTCGTCATGGTCACGTTCATTCCGGCGTTTGTCTCGCAGCCGGTGGCCGACTGGGATCTCAAAGTCCGCGAGGTCACCAAGGGCAACCCGTCGCTGGCGGATGTCGAACGGATCAAAACCGAGTATGCCAAGACCCACCCGAGGCCGGTGGCCACGCTCAAGGACGTGGCCGATCACATCGACTACGTCCGAAAGACGGCCGGCGTCGACCATGTCGGTATCGGGAGCGACTTCTACGGCAGCAGCGACATGCCGCTGGGCCTCGAGGATGTCTCCAGATTTCCGAATCTCATCGCGGAATTGATCCGCCGGGGATGGACCGACGCCGACCTTGCCAAGCTGACCGGCGGGAATATCCTCCGGGTCCTTCGGTCGGTCGAGGCCAGCGCCGCCCGGATCCAGAAGCTGCGGCCGCCGTCGACCGCCACGTTCGAGCGGATGCGTTAGGTGAGGCGTGGTGCGGCGGCGCGAGTGATATAGCCAAAGAACAGGGTGGCGCTCGCCGCCCCGAGGGCATGCCAGATCGCGTGCCCCTGAAGCCAGAGGGTGGGGGCACAAACCGTCAGGGTAGTATCGAGCGTCCAGGCTGCGAACCCCACCGCCAGGCATCCGATCGCTCCGGCCAGCAAACGGCGCTCCGGCGGGCGTGGCCCCGTGAGTTCGAGCCCGACGGCGGCCACAATCAGGGCCGCGAAGGCGTAGCGGCGGATTCCGGGCGCCCCGATCAGGAGCGCAAGCAGCCCGACATTGCCCACCAAGTAACTCCCCGCCAGCAGCCGCTCGGACCATCCGAACCGGCGCGCCGCCCCGCCCAAGACCGCGAACGTGGCCAGCAGGTACATCCCGAGGACGTCGGCCGTTTGGCCGGCGAACGTCAGCGAAGCGTGGAAGAAGGCGCTGCCTAGACCGATCAGAAGCATGGCCCCCCCGTACAGCTGGGCCACGATTCGAGTCGGAGCAGCTTGTCTG
>JAYTTT010000027.1:0-11968 GCA_043744895.1 Gemmatimonadota bacterium
CCGGCTTGTCGTCGGAGGCAAAATCGAAGTTCGCCAGGTCGCCCTGGCCGACATGGCAGTGCTCACACCGAACGCCTAACGCGTTGGTAAAGCCTCGCATGACTTGGCCCAACCGCTGGCCCCGAATACTGTCCGGAAGCACCTTGAGATTCTTGGGGTTCTCGGGCCACCGAAAACCACCTTGCGCTGGGAGCGCGCCCGCCGAAAGGACCAAAATGCCGACCGTCATACCGAGGCGTCGCATGAACACTCCAACGGCAGTAGAGGAAGGGCCCAAAAGGTCGTCTATTGAAGAAACCCAGGCAAGGGAGCTAGGGTTTACCCAATGCCGACCACCGAACGAGCCGACATCGTGATCATCGGCGCCGGAATCATCGGCGCCTCCGTGGCCTATCACCTGGCCCGCCGGGGAGCGACCAACGTCTTGGTACTCGAACGCGAAGCCACCCCAGTCACCGGAAGCTCGGCCCGGTCCGCCGCCGGAGTACGTCACCAATTCGGGACCGAAGTCAATATTCGCCTCTCCCAATGGAGCATCGAGCGGCTCCGGCACTTCGACGAAGAAACCGGCGGCCACGCCGGACTCCGCCAGGTCGGCTATCTCTTGCTGGTAGACCATCCCCCCACCTGGGCCGGCTATCAACGAAACGTCGCCCTCCAGCGTTCGCTCGGCGTCCCGGTTGAAATGATCTCGCCGGCCGAAGCCGCCCGGATCGTTCCCGGCACCAAGACCGACGACCTGATCGGCGCCACCTTCTGCCCCACCGACGGCTATTGCGACCCCCATGGCGTGGCCTCGGGTTATCTCAACCGGGCCCGGGACCTGGGCGTCCGGATTCTTTGCGACTCACCCGTCACCGCCATTCGCCGGACCGGAGGCCGAGTGACCGAAGTGGAAACGCCCGCCGGCTCGATCGGTTGCAACCTCGTCGTCAATGCCGCCGGTCCCTGGGCCGGCCGGGTTGGCGCGCTGGCCGGCCTCGATATCCCAGTCAAACCCTACCGCCGGTGCATCTACCTGACCGACCCGTTCCCGGCTATTCCGCGAGACATTCCCCTGACCATCGACGTGGCCACCGGCTTCTACCTCCGGAAGGAGCACGATCAGGTCCTTTTCGGGATGTCGAACGAGGCGGAACCGTCGAGCGAGGACGTCTCAGTCGACTGGGACTGGCTGCCAACCGTGCTCGCGGCCGGAACCAATCGCTTCCCCGTGCTTGAAACCGCGGGTCTCGCCGCTCGAAACTGTTGGGCCGGCCTCTACGAAATCACCCCGGATCACGGGCCGGTGCTCGGCCGCCACCCCGCCTTACCAAACTACGTCGATGCCAGCGGCTTCAGCGGTCACGGCGTCCAGCACGCCCCGGCGGCCGGGATGCTGATCGCCGAGGAGATCCTCGACGGCCGGGCCCGGACCATCGACATCGACCCGCTCCGGATCGGTCGGTTCGAGAACCAAGACCGGCCCCCGGAAACCAACATCTTTTGAACCCCGTAGGGTCACTCGTTCCCCACCTTCTCTCGGAGATTCCATGCGAAGTCCCCTGGTAGCCATCGCGATTGCGCTGGCAGCGGTACCGGCCGTGATGACCTCACTCGCCGCCCAAGACGTGATCGACCTCAAATCCGCCACTGAAATCAGAGACCGGTTCCTGGCCGATCTCGATACCGTCCACGTCAAGGTCATGGCCCTCGCCGCGGCGATTCCAGAATCGAAATACGGCTGGCAAGCCGCCGGCCGACTTCGGCGTCCCACGCGAGACCGCAGCGAAACTCGAGAAACTGACCGCGAAGGCCGAAATCATCGACCATCTCACCAAAGGATGGAATCACGCCCGCCAACAACTCCTCGCGGCCGACCTGGCGACCCTTCTGACTCGACGTCAGCTGTTCGGACAGAGCGTCAGCCTACCCCAATTCGCCTTCGTGATGGCTGGTGATCTCCACGAACACCTCGGCCAGTTGGTCACCTACGCCCGCTCGGTTGGCGTGGTGCCGCCGTGGAGCCAGAAACCCGGGTCTTGAATCAGGGCCGGCATCGGCGATCTTTCCGTCATGCTCCGACCCTTCGCGTTGCCGTGCGCCCTGCTGCTCATCGGGGCGCCGGCAATGGCCCAACGATTCGAACCCCGCCCAAGCGCCGGGCTCCAATGGTTCAAGGGCAACACCCACTCCCACACGACGGAGAGCGACGGCGACTCCCCGCCCGACGTGGTGGCTCGGTGGTACAAGAACCACGGCTACCGATTCCTCGTCCTTTCTGACCATAACGTCTTTACTAATCCAGCTCGCTTCGGAGACTTGGTCGATTCCACCTTCCTCCTGATCGGCGGCGAGGAACTGACCAGCCAGTTTGAGCGACGGCCGGTCCACCTGAACGGTCTCGCGCTGTCGCGGGTGCTCGCCCCCCTGGCCGACAGTACGATGGTCGGCACCATCCAGCGCAACGTCGACGCGATCCGCGAGGTCGCCGGGGTACCGCACATCAATCACCCCAATTTTCGCTGGGCCTTCGGGTTGAAGGAACTGCTCCAGGTCCGGAACGACCCCCTCCTCGAAATCCACAACGGCCACCCCCTCGTGAATAACGAAGGCGGCGACGGCTCCGCCGGCATGGAAGAGATCTGGGACGGCCTCTTGTCGGCCGGGAAGCGGATCTACGGCATCGCGGTCAACGACGCCCATCACTTTCAGGGCGAGTTCACCCGGGAGCGCTCGAACCCGGGCCGAGGCTGGGTCGTGATCGCCGCCGAACAACTCGAAACCACGGCGTTGATGCGAAGCCTCGAGCGGGGCTTGTTCTACGCCAGCAGCGGCGTCACCCTCGATAGCGTGCAGGTCTCCGCCACCACGATGGCGGTGACGATCCGCCCGGACGGTGACTTCAAGTACACCACCACCTTCATCGGCGACCAGGGCCGGGTCTTGGCCAGGATCGGGGGCCTGGCACCGGCCTACGTCCTCGACCCCGCCCGGGACCGGAACCTGACGTACGTCCGGGCCCGGGTCGATGACTCGGGCGGATTTCACGCCTGGATCGAGCCCGCCTTCGTGGCCAAGCCGTGAGCGCCGCTCGAATGAGGGTTCCATCATGAGCCGTTGCGATCCTCTTCACCGGGGTCAACCGATTTTCTTACGGGCGTAGTCCAAAGGAGAAAGCATGGAGACCGGACGGCGGGACTTTCTCGAAACCCTGGCGACCGGCGCGATCGGTGCCGCGGCGTTAGGCGCGGTCGGCGCCGACCGGGCAGAAGCCCAAGCGGCGGCCCAGCGTTGGGACTTGTCCTGGACCAAGAAGCTGACCGGCAAATACCGGGCGGTGTTCGACGTGCCCGTGGTCGAAGACGGCTACGGCGTCTGGCGAGCGGTGATCTGGCGGAAACAGTATGCCACCATTTTCGGGGTTCCGGAAACCAGTCTCAACACAGTAGTGGTCCTTCGCCACGACGGGATCGCGCTGGCCCTCGGCAACCTGTTCTGGGAACGATACGGGACGGCCAAGAAATGGAACGTTCACGATCCGGCCACCCGGAAATCGTTCGCCCGAAATCCCGTGATCGAACGAACCGGGGCCGCGGCTCTGCCCGGCGAGTTTGCCGGCTTCACCCTCGAGGACCTGATGAAGGGCGGTGCGACGGTCCTGGCCTGCTCCTTGGCGCTCCGGGACTGCGCCCAGTTGATCGTCGAGCAAGACAAGGTCAGTACCGAAGCGGCGATGGAGCAGGTCAGAAAAATGGTGGTGCCCGGAGTCGTGATGCAACCGTCTGGCGTCTTCGCCGTGGTGCTGGCGCAGGATAACGGCTGCCGGTTCGTCCGGGCATCGTAGGTCAGTCGCCGGTCGAACGATTCCGAAGTGAAGCCTCGATCTCCGCATCGGTGAACCGGCGGGGCTCGAGGGGCAGTTCCGCGTACTTGCTCGGTCCGGTGGCCGCCTCGATCCCGATCACCCGGTTGCCCGACACTCGCACCATGACTTCGGCGGCCCCGCCCCCGTGCTCCTCCTGCTGGTTCGTAATGACCAGCGTCCATTCACCCTTGTCACCCCAAGAATTCTTCAGCGCGAAGACGCCCGGACGCGAGGTCCGCTCGAAACTCAAGACCAGGTTCCGTCGCTGTCCGTCGACCAATCCAACCGCCCGCCCCACGACCGGATTGCCGCCATCGCCTGAGTAGTGGAAGGCGTGAACGAGAACAAACGCGCCCCGGCTGGCCCGGTCGAACGGGTTGGGCGGCAACTCGATCGTGATCCAGGGCGGTCCGGCGAACAGGGGTGATGTGACCAGCGCGAGAGCAACGAAGGGCAGCAACAGTCGGGTCTTCATTCAGGCCTCCTTGAGAGTGTGATCACGCCCTTCTAAGACGGTGCCGTCGCCCTTCGGGTTTGAATCGAAGCCCAGCGAGTTAGGTTTCCCGCCCATTCGTTGACCGTTCGGAGGGGGCAGTCCATGTTCTCGAAGAATCCGCGGCGCCTTTGCCATGACGACGAGGGCCTCAATACCGGCGCGACACTCGCGCTGCTCGGGGCCAGCTTTCATACTCCCACCGATCAGTTCTTTACCCGGAGCCATGCGCCGATCCCGACCGTTGACCCGGCCACCTGGCGGCTCCGAATCTCGGGGCTCGTGAAGGCGGCTCAGGAACTCTCACTCGGCGATCTCAAGTCGCGGTTCACACGCCACGACGTGACCGCCACCTTGGTCTGTGCCGGCCTTCGGCGCAACGAGTTCCTCGCCCTCGGCCCGCTGCCCGGCGAACTGCCATGGGGCCCCGAGCCGCTGAGTACCGGACGTTGGAGTGGCGTCTCGCTTCGCGACGTCCTCGCGGCGGCCGGCGTCTCGGAGGGCGCGCGCTACACGGCGTTCACCGGCCAGGACCAAGTGGTCCGTCACGGCCATCAGTTTGGATTCGGGGGGTCAATCCCGATCGAGAAAGCGATGAGCGCGGAGGTGCTGCTTGCCTTTGACTTGAACGGCGAGCCGCTCACCCCCGAGCACGGGTTTCCGGTCCGGGTTGTCGTGCCGGGCTGGGTCGGTGCCCGAAGCGTCAAGTGGCTGAGCGAGATCGTCGTCCAGGCCGACCCCTCGGCGAACTACTTCCAGACCAAGGCCTATCGGGTCGAACGGACTCCGAATCCGAACGACCTCCGCGACGTGTCGGCCGGGGAAGAACTCGGCGAATTGACCATCAACGCCGCCATCCTGACGCCCGAGCCCGGTGCCCGGGTCAAAGCCGGCCCGGTTCGGCTCGGCGGGTGGGCTCTGGGAAGCCACGCCAGTCGGGTCACCCGGGTTGAGGTCTCGACCAATGGTGGGGCGGTGTGGACCCCGGCGGTGATCTCGCGGCAGGACGCCCGATGGACTTGGGCGTTTTGGGAAGCCGAGGTTTCGCTCGAACCTGGGCGCCATTTGCTGACGGTCCGTGCCTGGGACGAAAGCGGCACCGAACAACCGGCTGACCTCGCGCAGGTGTGGAACGTCAAAGGCTACCTCAACAACGCCTGGCACCGGGTACCCGTCGAAGCGGTGTAAAAGCGGATCAGCCGCCCTTCGGGTTGGAATCGATCCGGACCGCGCCCGAGAAAGTTCGCACGGTAATTCCCGCCCCCCGGCCGACCCCGGCCTTTTTGCCGACGGCGAACCGAGCCGACCGCTCGCCCATGGGAATCGGAGGTTGACCGGCTAAGGTGGTGCCAATCGTGCCCTTCACCGTCGTTAGGTCGAAACGCGCGTCGGTGGTACCGGGAAGCACCAACTGCACGTCGCCGTCGTGGGTTTCGACCTCAAGCAACCCATCGAGCGAAATTCCGGCCCGAACCTCGACTCGGCCCGAGACCGACTCGATCCGGGCCGAGACCAGTTGATCGGATTCGATGGTGACCGGTCCTTGGACCGTGCTCACCGAGATGTCGCCGCGGGCGCCGGTTACCTTCACGAGCCCCGCACCGGTGCGGACCCGGAGCACGGTCACCCCCCCCGTGACGGTCACGCCGCCCTCGATGCTCTCGAGCGTGGCCACCCGGGGCGACCCGTGAAGTTCGATGGATCCGGTGATGCTGGTGACTTCGACCTCGCCGGCGACGTTGGTGAGCTCGACCTTGGCCGACGCGCTCTTGATCCAAACCCGGGCGCCGCGGGGGACGTTGACGTCGAGCTCCGATCCAGGCCCCGTCAGCGACGGGTCCTGCCCCTCGATCCCCATCTTGGCGAACCGGCCGCCACCGCCACCGAAGAAACTTCCCCCGCCCGGCGGAATAACGGCCACCACCGAAATCGAGTCGCGATCCCAGCCGGTTACCCGCGTCACCCCAACCAAATTGTAGATCCGGATCGCGACGTCCGATGCCGCCGCAAACGCCTTGGTCTGCTTCCGCTGCGCCGCCACCGGGACCGCCACGACCATGGCGGCGAGCACCAGGCGAAACCCCGCGGTTCGCATCTCAGCTCTCCCGGTCGAGCGAGGCCGCCCGCTCGAGAAAAGCGATCTTCCGCTGATACGCGGCCACCACCATCGCCTCGATCGCCCGGTTGGCCGGATCGGCCTTGAGGGCCTCGCGCGCCTCGCCTAACGCCCGTTCGATCACGGCCAGGTTCCGCTCCAGCACCAGCCGGGTTTCTGGGACGAGTGAGTCGCGGGCCCGCTGGTAGAGGCCCGACACTTCCAGGGCGGCCTGCTGGTACCGGGCTTCGGTCGAGGCAAATCCGATCACCGCCTCGGGCCGGGGGCGGCGGACCAACGCGACGGTCAGGGCCGAGCTGACGGAGACGAGGACGACGGCCGCCGCCGCGAGCCACCAGACCGGAATCGACAGGCACCGGCCCCGCTCCGCCAGCCGCGGCGCGATGCCGGTCCAGAGATCCGTGGCCGGTGCGATCTCCCGCCGGAGTCCCGCGGTCCGGGCGGCCAGGAAACCGGCCGAGGCGAAGTCGGCCCGACACTCGGCGCACTCGGCCAAGTGAAGATCCACCCCGGCCCGCCCAGCCGGATCGAGGGTGCCGGCCACGTAGCCGTCGAACTGGTCGCGGAAGGTGTGGCAGATCATCGGTCGAGCGCCTCGCGCAGAAGACGGCGGGCCCGAAATAATTGAGCCTTGGACGTTCCGACCGCGATCCCGGTCAGCCCGGAGATCTCACCATGCTGATAGCCCTCGACGTCGTGGAGCACGAACACGGTGCGAGCCCCCGGCGGGAGGCCCGCGATCGCCGAGTCGAGATCGAGCCGGAGGCCGGGACTCACCGGCTTCGCTTCGGGTTCGAGGTCAATCAGGTCTCCCTCCGGCGTAATCCGCCGAGTCCGGCGCCAAGCGCTCCGCCGGTCGGAAAGGATCACGTTGACGGCCAGGCGGTGGAGCCAGGTCCCGAAGCTGCTGTCGCCCCGGAATGTCGCCAGCCGCTCCCAAGTCCGAACGAAAACGTCCTGGGTCAGCTCGTCGGCGTGACCAGTGTTGTCGGCCAAGCGAAGGGCCAGGGCGTAGATCCGGCCGACATGGGTCCGGTAGATCCGCTCGAACGCGCCCTCGTCGCCCCGGGCCGCCGCCGCGACCATGGGGTCGAGCGACCGGCCGGCTGCCGGTCCGGCTTCGGCGCCGGCGGTGCGGGCAAGGGGAATTGGAATGGCCCAGGATGTCACGAGAGCTTGGATGCCGGCCAAGGATCAGGGGTTTATCGAGCCATCGACTCAGGCATCGGAACGGCCACGACTTCACCGCGAGCCGTGTCCACCCCATTCGCGGTCAGCGTCATCCGAACGACCATTTTGCGGCGGCCGGTTTCGACCACCTTGGCCCGGAGGACGAGTTCAGCTCCAAGCGGGGTCGGCCGGAGATAATCGACGTGGAGGGCGGCGGTGACGTACCGGGCCGTCTCCCCAGCCCCGATCTCCCGGCCGGCCGACCGCTCGGCCTCCGCGGCGGCGGTGGCCATGGCATGGCAGTCGATCAACGAGGCGAGCAATCCGCCATAGACGAACCCGGGAACCGAAATGTGCTCCGGCCGAGGTGTGAACCGGGCCACCACCTCGTCGCCTTCCCAAGCACTCTGGAGGTGGAGGCCCTGGTCGTTGTGCCGGCCACAGCCGTAACAGCGGGCAAAATCCGCGGGGTAGAAATCCTGGACAACCGATTGGGAGGTCATCCTGGAATCTACCGCCTCAAAGCATCCGTGAGACTTCGCCGCTATCTTGACCCCCGCCATGAATCCGATCCTTCGAAGATTCGCCACCCGGCCGACCCTGCTCGGCCTCGGGGTTCTGCTCCTCGCCGGCGAGGTGCGGGCCGCCGTGGCCGCCGCCGGCCTTCGCTCGGCCGAGGTGGCCTATCGAAAGGCCGAACTCGACTACCGGCGGACCGAACGGCTGGTGGCGGCCGGGGCCGCCTCAACGGAGCAACTCGACCTCGCCAATCAGGTCCTCGCCGCCGCTCGGAGCCAGCGGGACATTGCCACGGCCCAGAACGACGCCACTGGCGGAGCCGGATCGGAGCGCCGGGGATCCGAGGCGTCCCTCGCTCAAGCCCAGGCGGCCGTTGCACTGGCTCGGGCGCGGCTCGCCAACACCCGGATCGTCGCGCCCGGCCCGGGCCGGGTCCTGACCCGTGCGGTCGAGCCTGGTGACGCCCTCCAGTCGGGCCGGGTGGTGCTGACCCTAGCGCTCGACGGCACTACCCAGCTGGTGGCGGTGCCTGACGAGAAGGACGTGGCCCGGCTCCGTGAAGGCCAGCCGGCCACCGCCTCGGCCGAGGCGTTTCCGGATCAGACCTTCGCGGCGCGAGTGGTCTATGTTGCCCCCGCGATCGATCCCGATCAGGGCACCGTCGAAATCCGGCTCGATGTCGACAGTGTCCCGGCGTATCTCCGGCCCGACATGACGGTGTCGGTTCAAGTCGAGACTGCCCGCCGGTCCAATGCGCTGGCCATCCCGTCGAGCGCCATCCGCGACCTGATGACGCCGGCACCCTGGGTCCTGGTGGTGCGGGGCGGCCGCGCCGTGCGCCTCCCGGTTACGTTAGGCATCCGGGGGAACGATCGGCGGAGATTCTCACCGGTCTGACCGACGGCGACCGGGTGGTGGCCGCATCGGCCCAGGGAGTCGAGCCCGGCGCCCGGGTCCGGCCCAAGGGCTGATCGCCATGCGGTTCGAGTGGTTCGTCGCCCTCCGGTTCCTTCGCGAGGGCCGCACCCAGACGGCGCTGATCCTGACCGGCGTGGCCGTCGGGGTCGCGACCATCGTCTTTCTCTCAGCCCTGATCAACGGCCTCCAAGAGAGCATCATCGGCAGGACGTTAGGCAACCAGGCCCATATCGTGGTCCGGCCGCCCGAGGAGGTTCCCCGGCCGGTCGGGCTCGATTCCCTAGCCGGGGCCGACGCCCGAATTATCCGGCCGCCCCAACGGATCCGTTCGGTCCGGCAGTGGCAGCAAGCGGCGGCAGTCATTCGCCGGACCCCGGGGGTTATTGCCGTGGCCCCGACCGTCAACGGACCGGCCTTCGCCCTCCGCGGCAATGGCACCAAGGCGGTCGCGATTCGGGGCCTCGATCCAGAGGAGTACTCCGCTATCGTTGACTTGAAGGCGCGGCTCGTGGAAGGCACCCTGTCGATCAACGGTTTCCAGGCCGTCATCGGGGTCGAACTTGCCCGGGCCCTCGGGGTCTCTATCTTCGCGCCGCGGCCACCGCCACCATCACGGCCCTGATTGCGGCCTATCTCCCCGCCCGCCGGGCCTCTCGTCTCGACCCCGCCGTGACCATTCGCAATGGCTAGCCCGATTCTCGAAATCGCCGGTCTGACCAAAGACTATGGCGCCGTGGTCGTTACCCGGGCCCTCCGCGGCATCGACCTCCGGTTCGAACCGGGCGAGTTCGTGGCGCTGACCGGCCCGTCCGGATCCGGCAAGAGCACCTTGCTCAACCTGATCGGATTGCTCGACCAGGCGACAACCGGGCGCCTGGTGTTGGCGGGCACCGACACCGGCACCCTTGACCCCGATGGCCTGGCCCGGTTCCGGGGCCAAACCATCGGATTCGTGTTCCAGTTTCATCACCTGCTCCCGGCCTTTACCGCGGTCGAAAACGTGATGTTGCCCGGCTTCGCCCAACAGGGGGCGATCAGCCCCGAACTGCGTCGGACGGCCACAAGTCTCCTCGACGAAGTCGGCCTCGCCGACAAGCGGGATACCCCGCCGGGCCAACTGTCTGGGGGACAACAGCAGCGGGTCGCGATTGCCCGGGCCCTGGCCATGTCGCCCGCCCTCGTGCTGGCCGACGAGCCAACCGGGAACCTCGATCAGGAGTCCGGACACCAAGTGATGAACCTCCTCCGCCGGCTCAACCAGGAGCGCGGCATCACCTGCATCATCGTCACCCATGACGACCGCCTGGCCGCTCAGTGCGATCGGATCGTCCATCTGGTCGATGGCCTGGTGGACTCCGACCGCCGCATCGCCCTATCCTCTTGATGAACGCGCTGGTGCCGTTATCAGCCGCGCCATCCAGCCGAAGGGGTTCATGAGTTCACTGATGCTCGGGGTCCCGGTCGAGTTCGTCCTTTTCGCCGTGGTGCTGGCCGGCGTGGCCCTCTTCCACAACCACACGCTGGGAATCGCCCTCGGCGGCGCATCGTCATCGCGGTGTATAAGATCGTCGCGTCGCCGTTCCGGACCGGAGCCGGTATCGGCGGCTTCGCCCTGCATCTGGAGCATGAGTGGGTCATCCTCACCAACCTGCTGCTGCTGCTGCTCGTCGGATTTGCGCTCCTGGCCAAGCACTTCGAGGCCAGCGAGGTGCCCGCCGTGCTGCCCCGGTTCCTGCCCAACAACTGGACCGGCTGTTTCGTGCTCCTGTGGCTGATCTTCATTTTGTCGAGTTTCCTCGACAACATCGCGGCGGCCCTGATCGGCGGCGCCATTGCCCACACCGTTTTCAAGGGCAAGGTCCACATCGGGTATCTGGCCGCCATCGTCGCCGCGTCCAATGCGGGCGGCTCCGGCAGTGTGGTCGGCGATACCACGACGACGATGATGTGGATCGCCGGTGTCCACCCGATCGAAGTCCTGGAAGCCTACGCCGGTTCGATCGTGGCGATGATGGTTTTCGGAATCCCGGCTGCGCTGCTCCAGCAGAAGTACTCCCCGATCCAAAAGGAAGCGAACCCCGATGCCCGAATTGATTGGATCCGGGTCGGCGTAGTCGCGCGGCTCGATGATCTGGTTCGGCTCGTCGGCCGGCGTGGCCCTCTCCACCATGTACCCTGAAGCTCGTTCCGCCGGCCTGTGGCTGCGCCAGGCTGGGTCGTGGCGGTCGCCTATGTCGCGGGCTTCTTCGTCATGCTGTCCTTGCTGGGGTTTCACCCAGGAACCTCGCCGAGGAGCAGCCAGACCGCGGCGGCCACAGCGTCCGGTCGGTGACGCCAAAGTCGAGATCCTCCTCGGTGACCGTGGATCACATCGAGGCGGCGTGACCGGAACCCCCCAGGGCCGGCCTCCAGTACTCCCGAACCGCGTGGGCGACGACCGGCACGCCTCTCAGCCCGCAAAAAATCACCGCCATCCACGCGGTAACCTGCAGCGCCGCGATCAACGACGGCACCGAGCCGGCCGGTAAGGCCTGAGCCACCGCCAAGCCGCAGAAAGTCGTCGTCTTGGTCGCCGAGTATCCGATCCGCATCACCGGTGAGCCCACCAGAAACCGGCCCAGCGAAGTCCGGTGCTGGGCGAACGGGGCGGTGCCCTGTCCGACTCCGATGCTCCGAAACGCGTCGGTCAAGGTCGCCCTCACGATCACGATCAGTGGAATCGCCAGCGGAATCATCCTCAAGTCGGCGAAGCAGCTCCACAAGACCAGCTCATAGGTTCGGTCGGCGGCAATGTCGAGCACGCTGCCGAAGAGACTGGTCTGCCCGGTCTTCCTGGCCACCACGCCGTCAACGGTGTCGAGCATCAGGCCGGCAAAGAGCAGCCCCACCCCGGCCAGCCGGACCG
>JAYTTT010000028.1:0-11954 GCA_043744895.1 Gemmatimonadota bacterium
TGGTGTTTTCGATCGTCGCGTTTGACTGCATGATGGCGCTCCAGCCGCATTGGTTCAGCAACCTGCTCG
The DNA here is from genome assembly GCA_043744895.1 of Gemmatimonadota bacterium. Taxonomy (GTDB): domain Bacteria; phylum Gemmatimonadota; class Gemmatimonadetes; order Gemmatimonadales; family GWC2-71-9; genus SHZU01. The sequence continues at coordinate 70 of JAYTTT010000028.1, forward strand.
GCGGGTGGTACTTCATGGGCTCGTTTCTGGGCGGCCACACCTGTCTAGCCCTGATGATGATCTATGGCGGGAGCCATCTTGGAATCTCAGACCTCGTCAGCCCGAAACAACGTCACGACCTCGGCAAACTCTGCTTCGGATTCACGGTGTTCTGGGCCTATTTGATGTGGTCTCAGTTTCTCGTGATCTGGTACGGGAACTTGCCCGAGGAAACGGGCTTCGTGTTCGCTCGCCTCTGGGGCGCATGGATGCCGGTCGGCCGGGCCGTGTTCGTTGGGATGTTCTTGCTGCCGTTCTGGGGTCTGCTCTTCGTTGCCGCGAAGAAGACCCCGGCAATTCTCGGTTTGTTCTCACTGGTGAGCTTTAGCTCGCTGTGGCTCGAGCGGTACCTCCTCGTGCTGCCGTCGGTCACCAAGGAACATGGGCCGGTCTTTGGTCTTCCGGAGGCTGGTCCGACTCTCTTGATGCTCGGGCTCTTTCTCTTCTGCTACGCGAACTTCGCCCGGCGTTTCCCGATGATCTCGCCTCGGTTGGCGGAGATCACTCTGGGAATCGAGCAGCAGCACAGCCACCCGGCGGCGCCGGTTGGTGAGCCTGGCCAGCCGAAGGAAGCCAGCGCCTAGTCAACCCCGTTGTCGTGATCCGCGTTTGGGGGCGCGGAAGCTATTCTTTCAGGGCGATGCTTCGGGCCAAGGCGTTGAGGGAATCGGAGGGGAGGAGGCCGGTAACCGTCAGAATCCGAAGACCCCGCCGGGCACTCACCGTTCCGTCGCTGAGATAATCTGGCGGGGTAAGATCGGGCTGACTGGCATGGAGCCCCGCGCTCTGCGTCCGATGCCGCATCACCAAGTCTTGGACCCGGTCCATCGGGCCCTCAATCGTTCGGATGATCCGCCCGGAGGGATGCTGCTGGGCGACCACCACGATGGGCCGTTCGTCGCCCTGGCTGTGCTGCAACTGGATGTCGAGGATTGCCAGACCCTCAATTCGGGGGACGTTCCCGCCGGTTTCGGCCGCCGCCTGGGCCAGGTCGACGGTTTGCCAAAGGCCGTCAAGCGGGGCCGCGTCCTCGTCAACCAACGCGCTGACCTGAACCGCCGCTTCCGGTGCCCGATCGGCCACCGTGACCAAGGGCGACTCGGAGCGGGCCCGGACCGAAAGGGCCAGCAGGGCCCGCGGGCCGCGCGAGACCCTGATTGATGGCATGCCGGTCATTGAGTCGGCCGGGGTGATCGTGCCGATCGCGACTAAGGTTCGCTCCGGGACCGGCGCGGTTGCGGCTGCGACCGAGGTTGGAACCGCGGACGGCGCACTCACTCCCCGGCCCCACCACCCTGCGCCGACCGCCGCCACGAGGCCGGCGGCCAGCAGTCCAACTCGGCGGAACCGGGCCAGCGAAACAATCCGGGCCGATGTCCGCTCGCGATGGCTGGCAACCAATTGTTCAAACGGTGGAGCAACGGCAAGCCGCCGAGGCGCCGCATCAGCTAGTAAAGCTGTGGTGCGGTCGCGGACGGCCGCGACCCGATCGCGGTCAGTTCGGCAGTTCCGGCATTCGGCGAGGTGACACTCGATCTCGACGCACTGCGACCGGCTTAGGGCCTGGTCGAGATAGGCGTGGAGCTCCTCCTCAGGAACGTGCCGCACGGCTATTTCCGACATCCATCCGGTCATACGCATCCAGGAGACGTTTGCGGGCTCGCGCCAAGGTGGTTCCAATCGCGCCAACCGCGAGTCCGGTCTGTTCCGCGATTTCAGGGTAACTCATGCCGGCATCCCAAAGTAGCAAGACATCCCGGTCCCGTACCGACAATTCGGCCAGGGCCTCGTTGACCAAGGCCTTTCGCTCGTCCTGTTCCATGACCTCATCGACCGGCAACTCGGGCGTCGACATCGGAAGCGGATCGTTCGCGAGTAGCGTCAAGTGCTTTTTCCGGCGGATCGCGGCGCGGGCCTCATCGCGGGCCAAGTTGGCGGCGACGGCAAACACCCAGGCTCGCGGTTTTTCGGGGCGGTGGGCCATGGCGCGGATGAACACCTCTTGAGCCAAGTCTTCGGCCCGGTCGGCGTCCCACACCTTGCGGTAGAGGAACCGAACCACAGCTGAGTAGGTAGACTTGTAGAGGCGCTCTAAATCATCGGTCATCCCGAGCTTCCCCCTAGGTTTCCGCGTCCGACAGTGGTTGTATGACGCCCAGGTTGCCGATTGTTGCACAGTTGCTACGGGTTGGCCTGAAATCAAGCATTGTAAGTCGTTGTTTGTCAACTACTTAATCGGAGTCACTGGTCGAAAGACGCATCCGGAATGATAGCTGTCACCGGGCTTCGGCCAATCAAAGCACAAATCAGGTTTCGCGGAACGCTGGTCGGGGCGGTGCCGACCGTGGAGGCTACAGCTCACGCCGTCATCGCCGAGGAAGGAACAGCGGGAGATGACTTCAACGCCGAGCGAATCCGGGCTCTCCCAGGCCACTTTACAGAGGTACGGCGATTTTCTCGCGCGGACCAGAGATTCGAGCGCTGCCTCCTCCGGGCCGCAAAGGATCTCGATCTGAAGGTCGCGACAGCATGCGGCGCCGATCTGGTGATCGGCGGTGCGACAGCGAGCGGTGGCACACGGGTTTTCGCCGTCGAGCACCGGGAGTCCGCCCCCAGACTCCGGTAAAGGGACGGCCTTCAGCATGCCGTTCTCGACCAACTCGAATCGATTCCCGCCGAGCTGCCGGAGCGCCGGCGCCCGCTCCAGCGAAGCGGCCGGTCCGGCGAAACCGTGGGCTCGGCAATGGACGATCGGCCCGGTTACTTCCGCGAAGCGGCAGGGGATGGCCAAATAGGCGGCGCTCCGAAGCTCGGCCCCGTGCCGGGCCAGAGGCCCAAAATCAATCCGTTCGGTGTGGCCCAGGAGCCAGGTGGCCTCGTGGTCGGCGGACTTGGCCCCGCCGTCGAGGTGGGCGCACCGGAGGGTGACCTCAAGCCCGTGGCATTGAGAGCCGACCCGACGGCAGGGAGGGGGATTCGCCATTGGCGGAACCTAGGGCCTGGAAGTGGCGGAGCAAGTCCCCTATATTTGTGAATGATTTCACAAGCGATCGCACCCCTCGTGGCAGGCGCGGTCCATCGTAACCTGGGACCACGGCTATCAACTGGGGGAAGCATGCGGAAGATCGGATTGGCGGCGGGCGTGGTGTTGGGCTTGACGGCTTGCGGTGGGGGCGCGAAGGCACCGGCGGTTGATTCGACGCCGGCGGCTCCAGCGGTGGTGGCCGCTCCGGCGGCGACAGGCGGTGCGATCACGGTGAACATGGAGTACGACGGAACCACCTACAAGTTCGTGCCGAGCCGGATCGAAGCCAAACCCGGCGATCGGATCGTGTTCGTCAACGTCAGCGGCGGTCCTCATAACGTACAGTTCTTCGCGGATAGCATTCCGGCCGGCTCCAAGGCGGCCTTGGACGCGGCGATGCTGGGCGACAAGCTCGGCGAATTGAACGGGCCTTTGATGACTGAGCCGAACCAGACGTACGAGATTTCGCTGGCGGGGTTGGGAGCCGGTGACTACAAGTTCACCTGCACGCCACACATGGCCATGAACATGAATGGCCACCTGATCATCAAGTAGCGCCGACGCGGGCTGCTTGACGCGAGGGCCCCGGTTACTCGGGGCCCTCGTTGCTTAGGGGCGCCATTGCGACGGTCGGCCCCGGTGACTCATCTTCAATCGCGGACCCCGCCTTCTCCCCCTTTGGGAAACCTCAATGAATCGATGCTGTCTGGTCTTGCTGGTCGCCCTAGCTCCTGCCGGCAGGACCGCGGCCCAAGAGGTCACGCTCGTCAAGCCGGCGGCCCGGCTGGCCCATCAGTTCAGCACGATTGGTGGGGTCCGAGAGTTGGCCGACGGCCGAGTGTTGGTGGCGGACGGAATCGATAACGTGGTGCTCCGCGCCGATCTCGCCACCCAGAAAATCGACACCATCGGCCGAGCCGGCCCCGGTCCGGGTGAGTACCGGGCTCCCGATGCCCTCTTTCCATGGCCGAACGGGGCGACCATGGTCGTGGACCTCGGGAACGCCCGGCTCAGCATCTTCGACGGCGCCGGCAAGTACCGGGAGTCGATTCCGATCGCGCAGGGCCAACCCGGGCGGGGGGGATTCGCCTTGGTGCTTCCTCGGTCGGTCGATGCGGCGGGTCGGATCTACTATCAGCCGTTTGGTGGCGGGCCAATGGCTGATTCCGGGGTGGTCGTTCGTTGGGATCGGGCCGCGGCGAAGTTCGACACGGTGGCGAGGGTGAAGCTCCCGCCCATGATTACCAAGGAGTCGGGGGGACCGAACAACCGCAGCACTCGCCAGCGGCCAGTGCCGTATCCGCCGCAGGACGCGTGGACGGCCGCGCCGGACGGCCGGGTTGCCCTGGTGCGGGCGCCGGCCTACCGGGTCGATTGGGTCTCGCCGGCGGGCGGACGGACGGTCGGAAAGCCCATCGCCGGTGGTCCGGTGCCGATTCGAGACGCCGAGAAGAAGGAATACCTCGCCGACCAGGCGGCGAACGGCCTCTCGGTCTCGATGGAGAACAACAACGGCCGGATGTCGATGCGGATGAGCCGGGGGCGCTCGGACCACGCCGAGAACGACGACCCTGCTCTGAGCGCGACCGAGTGGCCGGCGACCAAACCGAGCGCGTCGGGGCTGGTGGTGCCGGGCCCAGACGGCCGGGTCTGGGTCGAGCGGTCGGTGCCCGCCGGGGCTGCGCGGGTTTACGACGTGATTGGTCCGGACGGCGCCGTGGCGACCAGAGTGACGTTGCCGGTGGGGCGCCGAGCGGTGGCGTTAGGCGCCCGCGGGCTCTACGTCCGGCAGATTGACGCCGACGGGATCAACTATTTGGAGCGCTACGACCTGAAGTAGCCGAAGCCCACCGCGTCGCCGGCACGACGGCTGCGGCGACCGCGAGGCCCGCGACGGCGTCGACGCCGTAGTGCATTTGGCAGTAGACGACTCCGACGGTCAGGAGCGCCGCGGCCATCCCAAGGGCGGCGCCCCATCGTCGGCAGGCCGGCCAGGTAACCGCGGCGGCCACCCAGGTGGCTGCCACGTGGGAAGATGGAAATGCCGCCCCGTACGAACTTCCCCCCGCCAGCACGCCGTACACCGCCTTGGCAGCCAGGTTGGCCGTGAACCATCCGGCCGGTCGCGGGTATTCGTAATACGGGCCGGCCACTGGAAAGAAGAGGAAGCCGAGGTAGCACAGCACGAAGGTCGTCATCAAGGCGAAGCTGGCGGACACGAGTCGTTGTTGGTCCCGGCGGGCCATCGCCAGCAGGATCGGGACCGGAATGACGAAGTAGTAGGCGAAGTAGGCGGTGTGGAGCACGGATGACCAAAACGGACTTGGGGCCCGCTGCCACCATTCGCGGCTGATTTCTTGGCCGAACAAGGCCCGTTCCCAATGCCGAATCAGGGGGTCGTATGTCGGCTCGGCCCCGAAGCCGCTCAACAAATCCAGGGCGCCATAGAGCGCGAGCAACAGGACAAACGGGGCCACATCGCGCATGATCCGACCGGAGGGCCCGAGCCGGGGCCACTGAAACAGGCCCAGGAGCCCGAACAGCAGGACATGGGCGACCACGGCCCAGATCGCGGCGGGGTACCGATCGACCCGAAAGAGTCCGGTGGCGATGATGACCAAGGCGTAGGTAGCGAGAAGCCACTCGGAGGGACGGGGTCTCACAACCACCCGTGGCGGCGGTACCATTCGACCGTGAGGCGGGCCCCGGCTTCGAATGCGTGGTTCGGGGCCCAGCCGGTCGCCTGCATGAACGGAGACGGATCGGCGAGCCAGGCCGGCGCGAAGAACTCGGCGGCCTTGTCATACGAGAGGATGGTGGCCTTCCCGGCCAGCCGAGCGGCCCGATCGGTCACCCAGAGAATTGCCCGGCCCGCCGGTGCTGGAATGCCGATCACCCGGACTCGCGTGCCGGCCGCGCGACCCGCCAGTTCGACCAGACGGCGGCTTGAGACTGATTCGGGGTGACAGGCGTAGAAGGTGCCTCGCGAGGTGGCCGCCGAAGTGCCCGCCGCCACCAGCGCCTCCGCGAGGTCGGGGCCGTAGACCAACGACAACTGCTGGGATCCGTCGCCGAATACCGGAGCGATGCCGAACGCCGCCGCTTTGAAGACTCGGAGCATCTCGCGATCGCCGGGGCCGTAGACCGCGGGTGGACGGATGATCGTCCAGTCGAGCGCCGAAGCCCGAACCACGTCCTCGCCGGCCAGCTTGCTTCGGCCGTACTGCGTCACTGGCCGAGGAACCTCTGGGCCGGCGAGCGGGTGGCCCGGAGTAGTCGGCCCCCCGGCGGCGAGGGACGAGACCAGCACCAGCCGCGCCGCGCCAACCCGGCCGGCGGCGGCGATGAGGCGGGCCGTCCCGTCGCGGTTGACCGCATCGAACTCGGTTTGGTTTCGTGCCGCCACCAGGCCGGCGAGGTGAAAAACAATCGCTTGATCCTCGCAGGCCTTGGCCAGTCCTTCCGCGTGGTCGAGGTCGCCGGCGACGATGATGACGCCGCGGCGGGCGAGGTCTTGGCCTTTGGATGGATTTCGGACCAGCGCGGAAACGGTGTGACCACGAGCCAACAAGGCATCGACCAAATGGCCGCCGACGAAGCCGGTGGCACCGGTCACCAACACGTTCACAAGGGGCGCTCGTAAATGCGGTAGGTCTTGTAGGCTGTCATTCCCAAGTTGGTGAGCCCGGCGTTCATGACCGGGTTGTCTTCCAAGACCCAGCCCCCCTCGCCCCAGGTCATGTTCCGGGCCCCGGCCTTGGTCCAGATCCAGTGATAGAGCAACGCATCGACCGCCTTGCCGCGATGCTCGGGCAGCACGCCTAACAGGAGAATGCGGGTCCGCCGGATCGTCTGGCGTTTGACCGCCCACAGCAACTGGAGGGCGGCTGGGAACATCCGGCCCTGCCGATTGGTGCGGAGGACTTGATTGAAGTCGGGCAGGGCGAGCCCGAACCCGATCGGTTCGCCGTCCCGTTCCGCAAACGGCACCAAGTCGGGCACCACGACCGGCTTGAACTGGGCCGCCAGGTGATCGATCTCATGGTCGGTCATCGGGACGGCACCCCAGTTCGACTCCCAGCACTTGTTGTACAGCACCTTGACGAGATCGACCTCCGCCTTGAAGTCGTTCATCCGGAGGGCTCGCACGGTGATGCCAAACCGTTTCTTCGCGATATCGACCGCCCGGCGAATCCGATCCGGGGGGGTGACGAAATGTCGCTCGTCGCCGCCTTGATACGCCGTCAGGTTCTTCACGCCCCGAAGCCCGGTGCCTTCGAGCAAGCCGGGATAGCTGGCCGGATTGTGCGGCATCATGATGGTGTTGGTGGTCTCGAACCCTCCGACGAGGAGGCCATACTCGTCGTTCACGGAGAACGAGGCCGGTCCCCGAATCGAATCGAACCCCTGGGTCCGAAGCCAGCCGGCCGCCGCGTCGATAAGGGCCGTCGCCACGGTTTGGTCGTTGATGGTTTCGAAGAATCCGAAGAACCCGACCCGATCGTGATGGGTTTCGTTGTGCAGTCGGTTGGCGATCGCGGCGATGCGGCCGACCACCTCTCCGTTCCGGGAGGCGAGAAAATACTGGGCCTCGGCGTGCTCGAAGAAGGGGTTTTTGGCCCGAGAGAGGAGGATCTCGACGTCCCGACGCAACGGCGGGACCCATGACAGGTCCCGCGCGTGGAGCCGAAACGGCAGGTCGATGAAGGCCTTGAGCCCGGCGCGGTCACTGACCGCGCCAACCGAGACCGGCGAGGTCAGATGACGCCCATCTCCCGGCCCAACTTCCCGATGACGTCGAGGGAGTAGTCGATCTGATCGGCCGTGTGGGTCGCCATGACGCTGGTCCGAAGCCGGCACTGCGAGAGCGGCACGGCGGGCGGAACCACGGGGTTGGTGAAGACCCCGGCGTCGTAAACCTTCCGCCACATCAGCAACGTCCGGTCGAGCGGACCGATCACAATCGGGATGATTGGCGTCTCGGACGGACCGACGTCGAAGCCTAAGCTCCTGAATCCATCGGCGAGGCGCTTGGTGTTGGCCCACAGCTGGGTTCGCCGTTCGGGTTCCCGTTGCAATACTTCCAAGGCCGCGAGGACCCCGGCGGTGTTGGCGGGCGGCAGCGCCGCCGTGAAAATCAACGGTCGGCTGTGATGGCGAAGGTAGTTGATGACCGACTTGGAGCCGGTGACGAAGCCACCGATCGAGGCCAACGACTTGGAGAAGGTGCCGGCGATGATGTCGACCTCGTCGCTGAGCCCGAAATGGGCCGCCGTGCCGTCGCCGTTCGGGCCCAAGACCCCGATCGAGTGGGCATCGTCGATCGCCAACGCCGCGCCGTGGCGACGGCAGACCTTGAGCAGGTTCGGGATGTCGGCGATGTCGCCTTCCATCGAATAGACTCCGTCGACGATCACCATCTTGCCGCCGGACTCCGCGCTTCGGGCGAGCTTTCGTTCCAGACCGTCGAGCGAGCCATGATTGAACCGCTCAGTCGTCCCGTAGCTCATCTTGGCGCCATCGACGATCGAGGCGTGATCGAGCTTGTCGAGGAAGACGACGTCGCCCTTGCTGACGAGTCCGGAAATCAATCCAAGGTTGGCGTTGTATCCGGTCGAAAAGACAATGCAGTCGTCTTTGCCGAGGAACCGAGCCAGCGTATCCTCGAGCTGGAGGTGGAGGTCGAGGGTGCCGTTCAGGAATCGGCTTCCGGTGCAGCCCGAGCCATAGGTGTGAAGGGCCCGGGTCGCGGCTTCGAGCACCTTGGGGTGGTGGGTCAAGCCGAGGTAGTTGTTCGACCCCAACATGATTCGCTTCTGCCCCTCGATGACGACGACCGTGTCTTCGGACTCGGAGATTGGTTTGAAGTAGGGGTAGAGGCCGAGGGCCTTGACCTCATCGGCCCGGGTGAAGTCCCGGCACTTGTTGAACAGCGGGATGTCGGTGGAAACGGTGGTGCTCGACATGGGGCCTCGCCGGTGAAAGGTGTTGACGGGAAGAAATGGAGCGATCCCGTTGCGGAACAAGGAGTTAAGTTATAATTACCGGGTCGTGAGCACAAGCTGGACGTTTCGGAAGGGGACAACCATCCCCAGCGAGGGGCCCCCGCGCCAAGGCGCCCCAGCTTGGCTTATGTTTCGAGGTTCGAGCTTGGGTTGATTCCACCGAGGGGGAGTAATGCGGGTTCGGGTTGGGGCGGTCGGCCTGATCGTGGTTGGCCTCAGTAACATGGCGGCGGCGCAACGGCCCAATGCCCAGTTGGGGCGATTCGAGGTGCCGGGTATGGATTGGGCCCCGAACTCGGCGTGGCGGGCCCGTGCGGCCCTGGTCCGGGCGAATCGGTGGGCCGCGATCCAGCGGGGAGATCTCGGGGCCCTAAACGGCCATCGCCCGCTGTTCTCACTCCAAGCGCCCGGGTCTGCGGTGAGTAGCTTTTCGGTGACCGGGACATTCTACGTGCCGGTCATTCCGATCGCCTATAGCAACGTTGATGTCAGGTACTCTGTTGCTGATTTTCAAGCGGTCTTGTTCGGCTCCCCTCCGCCGAATCAGCGTCCCTATACGCTGAAATCCTACTACGAGCAGATCTCGAACGGCCGCATCCAGATGTTTGGACGAGTGTTCGACGGCGTTCGGGTTGATTCGACCAATACCTATTACGAGAACAATTGCAACGGCATTGGGGTCCGGAGCCCGTGCCCAAATAACGATGGCGGCCAGAGATTCGGAAACATGCTGATAGCGGTTCTCGATTCGATCTCGGGCCGACCGGGGTCGGACACTGTTTGGTCCCAGTTCGATAATGACGGCCCAGATGGGGTTCCGAATTCCGGCGATGACGATGGCGATGTTGACTTCGTTACCTTCATACAGCCTAGGGTGGACGGGGCTTGCGGCGCCGGTGTCCCTTTCGATGGTGGCGTTTGGGCTCACCGCTTCGTCATCTCGGCCTGGAACCGCGGGTCGAAATACGTGACGAAGACACCCCGCAGGAACTCAGCTTTGCAACCGATACCCGGGGCCTTCATCAGAGTCGACAACTACACGATGCAGAGTCAGGTCGGCGGCGGATCGGGTTGTGGGGACGGATTCATCATGCCTATCGGTACCGTCTCCCATGAAACCGGGCACGCATTCGGACTGCCCGATCTGTACGATACCGACTTTACCGGCAGCGGAACCGAAGGGATCGGGGAGTGGGGCATCATGGGCAGTGGCAACTACTCCAGGGCCTATAGCCCGACCGGCTACGATGCCTGGTCGTTGAACGAACTCGGCTGGGTGACGATCGACACCCTCAAAGCCAGTCGAACCGTGACGACCGGGGCCCGCCAGATTTCCGACACGATTTTCCTGGCGCGATTGGCGGCGAACAACGAGTTGTTGCTGATCGAGAACCGGCAGGCGGTCGAGTCGGACACCGCGGCGCTCAATCCCCTCAATCCCAACGTGGATACCCCGATCGTCCGCTGCCGCTCCAATTGTCGGAAGGGCCCGGGGCTGCTGCTCTGGCATATCGACTTGGGCCGGATCGCGTCCGGGCGCCCGTCGAACCGGATCAACACCGGCCCGATCCAGGGCGTGGCGCTGGAGCAGGCCGACGGTCTCAACAATCTTCGGAGTAGCGGGTCGACCCGGAACCGGGGCGATGTCGGCGACGCGTACCCGGGCTCGACCGGGAGCACGAAATGGTCGCTGACGACGTTTCCGGCCGCCAAGTCGAATTTTGGGGAATACGCCGGGTTCATCATCGACCGGATCGAGCCCCTCCCCAACCAGGCGATGCGGTTCCGGTTTCTCCGCCGTGATCCATCGGTCGTTCGATCGGCACTCGTCGGAGCGTCGGTCCGAGTCAACGACCAAATCTGGGGCCGGTTCGAAGAGGTGATTCCGCAGGGCGAACAGTTGCGGCTCGATGTGGATTCGGTCCAGGACGTCCTGACCGGCCGAACTCGAGCCCGTTTCCTGGCCTGGAGCGTGGGTGGGCCGCGCCGCCAGATCATTACGAGCGGGGTCAAACCTGATACCATCGCGGCCCGTTTTGCGGCCGATCATCGGCTCCAAGTTGCAGTGGCCGGTCTGGGGCAGGGCACGGTCACCGCCAATCGTTCGGGCGACTTGGGGACCGGGATCTTCGTCGCCGAGGGAACCCCGGTGGTCGTCACCGCCACACCAGCGGCGGGGTCGCTCTTTATCGGATGGCGTGGTGATTCCACACTGACGGCGCCGACCTTCACGGTGCCGATGGGGCGGCCCTACGACCTCGAGGCGTCGTTTGTCGTCGAGCTGCAGATCCCAGTGGCAGATGCGACGACCGAAATTCTCGGGACGGCCAAGCTCACCAGTGACCAGAAGCTCTTTCTCGATCAGCTCGGCAACCGGAACGGGCTCTACGATGTGGGCGACTACCTGGCGCTGCTCAAGCGGAGCGGCCAGGCGGTGTCGCCCGAGTTGATGCGGGCCATGGCAGCGGCCCGATCCACCAAGGCGAAGGGCACCCGATGATCCGCCGATCGCTCCTTGGGATGTCAGCCGTTGGCCTGCTCGTGGCCTGCGGCGGCAAGGACGGGACTGACCCCATCAAGCCGGTAGCCGGTGACCTGACCGTGGCCTACAACGGTCCCAGCCAAACGGACGGGGCGTTGTTGCTGGTGGTGACCGGGGCGATTGCCGAGGTCAAGGCGGTCGGCTCATACCAGGTGGCCTCGGCTCCGCTTGGGCTCACGGCGACTCGGGTCGTCGTCGTGGGGGCGTTGACGGTCGGCGACATTTTCAAGATCCGGGTCAGTGACGTGAATACCGTCGCGGCGTACAGCGTTCG
>JAYTTT010000029.1:0-3029 GCA_043744895.1 Gemmatimonadota bacterium
CGGAGTCTCGGCCCTGACTCGCTACTATGCCAGCACCCGCACCCAGAGCCTCGTGGACTTGGCGACTCCCGGCTTGACGATCCTGATCTTGACTGCGCTCTGGGCGGCGGCATGGGCGTTCACCAATCGGCTGGTGGCCCACCGGTTTCGGTTCCTCGGGCATCTGGCGTGGGCCGTGTTGATCGTGACTGCCGGGTCGGCCCTGGCGATCGGGCGGGAGTGGCTCGGCTTCTTCGTGCCAAACATTGACCTGGGCGGACTCGACGTGCTGACGTGGTGGTCGGCCGGGGCGTTGCTGATGGCGGGCCATTTCGAACTGGCCACTGAGTGGTCGCGCGGCAAACGGTGGATCGTGGCAACCACGACCACGGGGGCCTTCGTCGCCGTCGTGGTGGTCTTGGCCCGATCCGAGTCGCTCGGCAACGAGGCCTCGACCATCGAAACGGGCGCCCTCAAGCCCGTCGATGTGCGGTACCTTCGCGCCACCTCGCTCGACGGGTTTGTACGTGACGTCGGGGGACTGAAAGCCAAGGTCGACGACACCGAGGCACCCGATCCAGCCGCAAGCGAGGCGGACCCGCCGAAACGGAGGTAGATTCGCCGAAGAACTCATGACGCAGCAGTCGACGTTTCGAAGCGGAGCACGTGGTGCGTAACGGTACCGCGGCCAATGCTGCTCGTTCTCGCCAACTCGACTCGCTGACCGGATTGCGGTTCCTGGCCGCGTTCCACGTCGTGCTGTATCACATCCTGGGAGGATCTCTCAGCCACGTCCCAGCACCAGTCCAGAGGCTGATCAGGCAAGGTCCCCAAAGCGTCACGATCTTCTTCATCTTGTCCGGCTTCGTGCTGGTCTACACCTATCGGGAGCGGGCTGCCGACGACCTCAAGCGGTTCTGGGGGGCGCGGGTCGCCAGAATCTACCCGGTGTACCTGCTGACCCTTCTGCTGGCGCTACCGATGTTCCTCGGCCAGCCGCCCCAATACGACAACATTCAACTCGATACCACCCCGGTTCCGTTCGGGGCGGCGTTGAACACCCATTGGGCTGCCGGCCTGGCCTGCCTTCTCCTTCTCCAGGCCTGGCTCCCGCCGGCCGTTCTCAAGTGGAACTATCCCAGCTGGTCGCTCTCGGCTGAGGCCTTCTTCTACGCCCTGTTCCCGTGGCTTGCCCGGGCGCTGGCCCGGCCGTCGCAAGGGCGGCTCCGGCAGCTCGCGCTGGCGGCCTGGTTAGCCTCGATCGGGATGACCGCCGGCTGGTGGATGATCAGCCGGCAAATCCCTGGTGATGGGATCGAAAAAATTTGGTGGGGCCATGTCCTGCAGTTCAACCCCCTGATTCAATTGCCCGAGTTCGTGATCGGGATGGTGATCGGCTTTCGGTTCCTGGACGGTGTGACCCTGGGCCGGGCGGCCCACCGGGCAGCTTTGGCCGCGTTCGCCATCCTCGGCGCGTGGATGCTGCCCTGGCCGGGCGGGGCGTCCCGGTTCGAGAATTCCCTTCTGATCCCGATCTACGCGATGCTGGTGCTGTCGCTGGCCTACGGCGAAGGCCGCCTCGGTCGCTGGCTCGCGTCGCCGACGATGGTCTCGCTCGGTAAGGCGAGCTACGCCCTCTATCTGGTGCACGCCCCGATCATCTTCATGTCAGCCCAGCTCGTCTCGCGCCATGAGACCCCGGGACCGCACTATCTGCGAACCGCCTTGGAGCTGCTGACCACCACCGCCGTCGCCGTCGGCGCGTCGCTTCTGATCTATCGATTCGTGGAGGAACCGGCCCGTCAACGGATCCGACGGTGGTCCACCGGCCGTTAGGCGTAGCCGTTCGGGTTCTTCGACTGCCACCGCCAGACATCCTCGCACATCCGGTCAAGCCCGAGACCAGCCTCCCACCCGAGTTCCACCTTGGCCCGGGTCGGATCGGCCCAGGCCTCCGCGGCGTCGCCGGGACGCCTCGGGGCCAGCCGATGGTTGATCGGTTTCCCAGCGGCCCGGCCAAAGGCCGCGATCATCTCCAGTACGCTATGCCCCCGGCCAGTTCCGAGATTGTACGTTACTAGCCCCGGCTTGGTCGCCAGTTTGTCGAGCGCCCTGAGGTGCCCGAAAACGAGGTCGGTCACATGGATGTAGTCACGAATGCCGGTGCCGTCCGGCGTCGGGTAGTCGGTGCCGTGGACCGACACCTGGGGCAACTTGCCGACCGCGACTTGCGCGATGTAGGGGACCAGATTGTTCGGAATCCCGTTCGGATCCTCCCCAATTCGGCCACTCAGGTCGGCCCCGGTCGGGTTGAAATACCGAAGCAAAGCAATCTGCCAATCGGGCTCCGCCCGGACGAGGTCACGCAGCATGTCCTCGATGAAGAGCTTCGAACGGCCGTAGGGATTGATGGCGGAAAGGGGAAAGTCCTCGGTAATCGGTACCCCGGCGGGATCACCATAGACCGTGGCCGAGGAGCTGAAGACCAGGGTTTTGACCCCGAACTGCTTCATTGCCTCGAGGAGGACGATGGTCCCGTTAATATTATTGTCGTAATAGCGAAGCGGCTGGCCGACCGACTCGCCCACGGCCTTGAGGCCCGCGAAGTGGATCACCGACTCGACCGGCGTCGAACCGAACACCCGGTCGAGGCCCGCCCGGTCGCGAATGTCGACCCGGTGAAACGGGATCGAGCGGCCCGCCAGTTCCTCGACGCGACGGAGGGCGGCCTCCCGACTATTGCTGAGGTTGTCGACCACGACGATGTCACGACCAGCGCGGAGCAGTTCCAGGCAGGCGTGACTCCCAATGTACCCCGCCCCGCCCGTAATCAAGATTGCCATTGCGAGAAGCTCCGAAATGCACCGACCAGGACTTGAACCTGGAACCTACTGATTAAGAGTCAGCTGCTCTACCAATTGAGCTATCGGTGCGACGTTTTCGGCACTCGGCACCGGGGACTCGGCACTCGGCTGTGATGCCGAGTGCCGAGTGCCGAGCGCCGAATGCCGAGCTATAGCCCCAACGGGAATCGAACCCGTGTTACCACC
>JAYTTT010000030.1:0-3026 GCA_043744895.1 Gemmatimonadota bacterium
CCCGGCGGGGCATGACCCGGACATGGACCCGGAAGGTCATCGGCCCTCCCGGCGGATCCGGTCGGTCAGGGAATGCACCGGGGCGGTCGAAGGAGTCCCGGGCCCTTCGGCGGTCGATTGGCCTCGCTCGAGGAGGCTCAGGAAGGTGCTGCGAAGGATGCCGGCGATCATGTAGAGAAGACCTAACGGGAAGAGGAACGCACTGGGCGCGAGCACTGCGCCCGCGATGATACCGAGATGCAGCACCATCCCGAGGATGCCGGAGAATGACCTGAAGCCGATCCGCGGCCACCGGGAGTATTTCACGTTGCTCACCATCAAGGCCGCCAACAGCAGCACCAGCACGGTGAGCCCCTCGTGCTGGAGATCGAGGTACGCCACTGAGGCTTGGTACCACGGCGTTTGGCTGAACGGGTAGTAGGCCGCGAGGGTCATGCCCGCCGCGGGCGACGGAAGTCCCGTAAACCAGTTGGAGTGGGGTGCACCGTGTGCCGTGACGTTGTAGCGAGCCAGCCGGAGGGCCGCCGCGACGACGTAGAGGTAGCACACCACCCACCCGAACTTGCCGGCGTTCGAAAATTCCAGGAAGTACATCACGAGCGCGGGCGCGACCCCGAAGGACACGATATCGACCAGCGAATCGAGTTCGGCGCCGAACCGACTGCCGGTGTTCGAGAGCCGGGCAATCCGGCCGTCGAACATATCGAGGATCCCGGAAAACACAATGAAGAAACCGGCCCACTTGAAGTTGCCGTTGAAGGCCATCACAATCGCCCAGAACCCAAAAAACAAGTTGGCGAGCGTGAAGAAGCTGGGAACGACCACGACGACACGTCGGATTCCCTTCCGAGTGCGCCGTTCTTCGACCGGAACGTCTACCATGTCTCCACCACCATTCATTGGTCTGCCTCAGCCAACGGTGATCCGGTCAGCCGCTGATAGGCCTCGAGGTAACGAGCGCTCGTCGCCGCGATGACCTCGGTCGGCAGCGGTGGCCCGGGGCTCGCCATGTTCCACTCGCCGCGATCGCTCTTGGTCTGGAGGTAGTCCCGGAGCGGCTGCTTGTCGAAGCTCGGCTGTGACTGCCCCGGCTGGTATCGATCGAGCGGCCAGAACCGCGACGAGTCGGGCGTCAGGACTTCGTCGATCAACCGGAGGTCGCCGCTTTTGTCGGCTCCGAATTCGAATTTGGTGTCGGCGATGATGATGCCCCGGCTGAGCGCGTACTGGAGGCCGGCGGTGTAGATCGCCAGGCTCCGGCGGGCCAGTTCGGTGGCGATCGATTCGCCTAACGATCGGGCGACCGCTTCGGGGGTCACGTTGATGTCATGGCCGGTCTCCGCTTTGGTGGCCGGAGAAAAGAGCGGCGCGGAAAACGGGTCGCTTTCCCGGAGGCCCGCCGGCAGCGGGCTGCCGGCCAGAGTGCCGGTAGCCCGGTATTCCTTCCACGCCGATCCGGAGAGATAGCCTCGAATGACGCATTCGAACTTAACCGGCTCGGTCCGCCGAACCAGCATGGATCGGCCGGCGATGGCGACGCGATCGGGTGCCAAGCCCGGGAGCTCCCGGATGATGTCGTCGGTGTCGGCCGTCAGGAAGTGGCTGGGCCCCAAATGCCCGAGTTTCTTGAACCAAAAAGCCGAGAGCTGGGTCAGGACGACGCCCTTGTGGGGAATCGGTTCCGCCATCACGACGTCGAATGCACTGACTCGATCACTCGCGACCAGGAGCAACCGGTCGGCGCCGACCTCGTAGACCTCGCGGACTTTTCCCCGCCGGAGCAACGGCAGCCTGAGCGCGCTTTGGGTGACGATCGTCATACGGTGACCTCGGCGGCAGGGGCTTCGGCCGCGAGAGCCGCCGCCGTCGTGAGCAGCGGTTCGAGGAACTCGGCGAGGAACTCGCGAGTTTGCTCGGGGGCCCGGCCGACGTATCGCGACGGTTCGAGTTCGGCCCGCAGGCGGTCGGCGCCGAGCGAGGCGAACTCCGGAGCACCCGAGAGGCGATCGAGCAAGTCGTTCGGTCCCCCCTCACTGACCTGTTTCGAAACCAGGTGGCTCGCCTGGCGAATGACTTCGTGGAGCGCCTGGCGATCGCCGCCCGCTTGGACACCAAGCATCATCCACCGCTCCGTCGCCATGAAGGGCATCTGCTCCGCTACGTGCCGGGCGATCACGCCCTCGCGGACCTCGAGGCCGGTCGCGATGTTGGTGGCGAGGACGAGGATGGCGTCGGTAGCCAGGAACGCTTCGGGCAGCGTCAGGCGGCGGTTGGCGCTGTCGTCGAGGGTTCGTTCGAGCCACTGGCTGGCGGCGGTGTGGGCGGTGTTGCTTGTCAGGGAAATGACGAACCGGGCCAGGGCATTGATCCGCTCGGCTCGCATCGGGTTCCGCTTGTAGGCCATGGCGCTCGACCCGATCTGCTCGGACTCAAACGGCTCGAGGAGCTCACCCTCGTGCTGCAACAGCCGCAGGTCGGAGGCCATCTTCGAGGCCGATTGGGCAATGCCGCTCAAACCGTCGAGCGCCATGCTGTCAAGTTTGCGGCTGTAGGTCTGACCGGTCACCGGCATCGAGTCGGTGAAGCCCAGGCGCCGGGTGACCAGACGATCCAGGTCCCGGACCTTCCGGTGGTCGCCGCCGAACAATTCGAGGAACGAGGCCTGGGTGCCGGTCGTCCCCTTGCAACCCCGGGTTCGGAGGGTGGTGAGCCGGTGGCAAAGCTCCTCGAGGTCGAGGGCGAAGTCTTGGGCCCAGAGGGTGGCCCGCTTGCCGACGGTGGTGAGTTGGGCCGGCTGGAAGTGAGTATAGGCCAGGCAGGGTAGTCCAGCGTACCGATCGGCGAACTGGCCCAGCGCCCGGGTCAGGGCGATGAGCCGACCGAGGAGAAGCCGGAGGCTTTCCCGGATGACCATCATGTCGGCGTTGTCGGTCACGAAGGCACTGGTGGCGCCGAGATGGAGATACGGTCGGGCCGCGGGCGCTTGATCGCCAAGGGCGTGGACATGGGCCATGACATCGTGCCGG
>JAYTTT010000031.1:0-3023 GCA_043744895.1 Gemmatimonadota bacterium
GCCGGCGCCGGCCATCGAGCGGGAACTGGCTGCGGAAGGGCTGTAGACGCCAGCAAACGCCCAACGACTCACAAAGTAGCCAAGCCGCACGAAGCATTCATCCCTCGGACCGTAGAAATGCCCATCCCCTTCCGAAAACCGTCGCAGTTGCGCACCGTCAAGCTCAACGACATCCCTGTCGGCGCCGACCTGCGGGATTGCGTGACCGACGAGTTCACCGCCCGGCGCGTGCAACGCAGCAATTTTGGAGACACCTCCAAAATCATTGTCCCACTCGTTGAGACCGGCATCGACGCGACGGGCCGACTGGAAATCCACTGCCGGAGCGGGCTGATCCCCGCACTCCGCGGTTGCCTCCTCATGCACGGCGTTCGCACCCTCGAGAGTTGCACCGCGCCGAAACCCCACACCGTCTCGGTGGGACTCAGCTCGCGGAATCCGCAGGTGGTGGATTTCGTCACCGCCGTCGATCGGGGCCGGGTGCTGGTACACCGCCGGGATTGCGGTCTCGCCGACGCCGTGGCCGAGATCATCAGCGGCCTGCCCCAGTGCAAGATCGTCGTCGTGGTGGACGACAACGCACCGCAGTTCTGCGCGATGCTCCGCCCGCTGGTTGATCGGAAGGTCGATCTCTCCACCAGTCAGATTCTCGACCCCGAAGGATCCAACGTCGTCGTCTCGACTTGGAAGAGCCTCGGGGGGACGGGATTGCGCGTTGCCGACCTGGTCGTCGTCGTCGATCCGCTGATGACGAACAAGGACGACCCGATGTTCTCCTCTTATCCTGAACCGGAGGACGTCGCCGGCTACTGTCCCAAACTCGCCCGATTGGGCGACGTCACAGGCAAGTTGATCGCTGTGCTCGACGATGAGGCCAAGTCGCCCTTTGAGTCGGTTCGGCTGAGCCAAGTCTTCGGTTGCCAGTCGGTCCGGATCCTCTCCCACAACTCCGACCCCGCGAAACTGGTTTACCCGCGTCAAGTGTCCCTCCTCTGGGCGCGGGCGAAGTGTGCCAATGCCCTTGGCAGTGCCAATGACCCTTTCGCGGTCAAATCCGCGGCGGCGTGGAAGAACCGCAGCCACAACCGCAGTGTAGCGAAGCTGGCGCAATGCCTCGCCGCTGGCGACCTGGGTACGGTCGGCGGCTACCTCCAGCCGGTGCCGGCGGAATGGGTCGCGGGCAAGCCCTTGCGCGTGGTTGTATTGGTCGAATCGCTCGACCACGCCGAGTCGCTGAGTAAGAAACTGCCCGGTTGGGTGCTCAACACCGCGCCCAACGAACCCCTGAGGCTCGGCATCGGGCAGATCGCCACCGAAATGGGTGCCGCCGGTTTGGATGGCAACGCCATCGATGTCGTCCTCCGTGCCGACTTGGGCGTGGGGATGGCAAACGCCCTCCTCGCGTGGACGAAATCGCCATCGGCGTCGTCCCCGCCGCTCTACGTCGTCGATTTCGCGGCCCGCGGCGGCGCACTGCTGCGGAAATGGTTACGTTCGCGGGGGGAGGCGTACCTCGACGCCAATTGGCCGGTCTATGGGGTGCACCCGGACATCCACGCCTATTGGATGTTCCGCCGCGGCGTCACGCGGAGGGGGCACCGATGAGCAGCTCAAATGAGTTCCAAGCGCCTCGTTTTCTGAAACGGCGTGCGAACCATTGGCACTACGGTCGGAAGAGGCGCGTCGGCCCCCCCGGGCAGCCGAACACGGCTATCGCCGAGCCGGTGAAATGCCCGACGCTCGAGGACATCGCCGATCCCGGCTTCCTGCTCCGGGTCTTCCACGACCGGAAGTCGTGGGCTGGGAAGGCCACGGGCAATGACGGCATCCGCTGGAGCGACATCGGCCGGTCGGAAGCCGCGAGCGTATTCCGCCAGATCTCCATCGAGATCCTCCACGGGACGTACCGGCCGAGTGTTGAGCGGCGGGTGATGATCCCGCGTAAGGGGAAAAAGCCGCGCCCGATCGCTATCGGCAGCGTGATCGACCGGGTGGTCGCCGCCGCCGCCGCGCTGTTGCTTAACAAGTACTACGAGACGTTCTTCTACTGGGGCTCGTACGCCTACCGGGAAGAACGCGGCCACCTCGACATGCTGGCGCTCCTTGCCGTCATTGTCGAGAAGGAACACCGCTGGGTCATCGGCAACCACGACATCCGCCAGGCGTTCGTGAACATCCCCTTGGGGGCCGTCATGGACGCCCACCGGGCGGTGATCAACGACGTGAAACTGCTCCAGTTCATCGAGGCGCTGGTGTACGGCGCCGACGGGGCCGGCAAGGAGTTGGAACTCTCGCAAGGCGCCCCGTACTCGCCGGTGGCCATGAACTTACTGATGCACACGATCCTCGACTCGGTCTACGAGCGGGATCCTAACGATTCACCCCTGCTGAGGTTTTCCGATAACCTCGTGACCCTCAACAGGAGTGTTGCCGACAGCATGGGCACTCGCGCCCGATGCCAAGGTCTCCTCGACCCGTACCGGCTCGCCTTGAAAGAGGACACCGATCCGGAGGAGAGGATCCACGCCGATCTGTTGGCCGGAGAAAGGACCCGCTTACTCGGGTTCACCCTCGGCTACCACGATGGCAGGATGACCTTCGACATCGACGCGAAGTGGTGGGAGAAACTCTCTTCTAGCCTCCACGAGTGCCACCGATACCCGGACTCTCCCCACCGCACCTACCAGGTGATCGATGGCTGGATCCTGGCTACGGGACCTGCTGCTTCGAGATGGCGAGTAGACTCCTATGTCTCACGTACCCTGGACACACTTCACTCCACTGGCTTCCGGGAAACCGACCCGGAAACAGTACGGGCGCTGTGGGTGAAATCCGCGGATCTCTGGGAGCACACACTCCTTGAGGCTCTACAGGATTATCCCCTAGTACGGAGCGCGTCGGCTACCGCCAACGCACCGGAAATTCCTTCGTGAATTTCCCCCGGGGGGCGGTGACAGTGTGTTACCGCCCCCACTTTTAACCATGTCGCAGCTTATTGTTGCGGCGAGTATCTCGGAGATGAC
>JAYTTT010000032.1:0-3023 GCA_043744895.1 Gemmatimonadota bacterium
TTGAACCGGTCCAAATCGATCAGCGCGACGGTGGTGCGGATCTGGTGACGGACGCTCCGGGAAATTTCGGCCTCGAGGCGCTCTTCGAGGGCCCGGCGGTTGAACAGACCGGTCAGCTGATCGGTGGTGGCCGCACTCTGAAGCCGTTCGATCAGCTCGGCATTCTTCAAGGCGATGGCCCCGGCAAAGGCCAAGGTCGAGGCCAGGTCTCGTTCGGCCCGGCCGTACGGCGTCCCATTGAGACGGGCGCCCAGCAGCAGTACGCCAACCCGTTCGCCACCGGCATCGAACGGGATGACCAATTCGGTGCCGCTGGGCAACAGCGCGGCGAGCCCGACTTCGCCCTGGTCCGCGACGCCGGTTCCCAGTGGAATCGATACTTCGAGGAGCTCTCGGCTGATACTGTCCGGAACCCGGTCGCGATCGAGCGACCGGAGCGACTTCGGGACGAACGCCGCCCCGCTCGGTCGGTACAGCACGGCCCACCAGGCAAAGAATACTTCGGCCATGAAGTCGAGCACGAGATGCTCGGACTCCTCGGTCGAATGGGCGGACGAGAGCAACCGGGCTACCTGCCGGAGAGCCCGCAGCTGGAACACCGAGTCGTCAAGCGCCAGTTGCCGCTCGACCAGCACGGACCGGAGTTCGGTCACGACACCCATGGCGAAGCTCAGGTGGAACGCAACCGGCTTGAGGATCGGGACCAACGCCGTCTCCGCTTCGATCCGGATCTCCACCGCGCCGGTCGAGTGCCGCGAAACCTCGACCTGATCCCGGACCGGCGCCGTGGGCCCATAGCGCTCGACCGGCCTCCCGGTCGCGAGAATCGAGAACCACAGCTGATCGGATTGGAGTCGCTCGGCCAGGACCTTCCGACACCGTTCGAACAACTCCCCCTCCGAGCGCGCCTGCCGGCAGGCCTGCGCAAAGGCGCCGGTCAGCCCTTCGACCCTCAACGTGGCAGGTTGCTCGATAGCCATAGCTCCAAGATAGGGTGGCCACCGCCCATCACAAAGAGCGCAAGTGGCTGCCCGGCTTAAGGTTCCGCTCCGTACGTCGATAACTACCCCTGTGCTGGGTAGGCAGACTCTATGCCAAGGAGAATCGGGATGTTCGCGATGAAGCTGGTCGCCACCGCGGCGGCGTCGTTCGGCGGGGCGTTGTTGGTCGGCGTGATTACCATGACCGGCCGGGAGGTCAAACGGAGCGGCGAGGATGTCGTCAAGCTCGAGGAGACGGTCGACAGTCTCCGGATGGCGCTGGCCCAGGCCATGCCGCTGCGGGGGTTCGTCAAAGGCCGCCCGAATGTCGAGACCGATTTCAACCCTGATATCGAGAGCCCATTGCTCGATCCCTCGGCGTTCGTCGATCCGCTGGCCAGCGTGGTCGGTCACGTCCGGATCGGCAAGAGCGTCTACCTGGCGCCGTTTGCCTCGATCCGAGGCGATGAAGGGCAACCGATCTTCATCGGAGACGGCGCCAACGTTCAGGATGGCGCCGTCGTCCACGCCCTCGAGACGGTCCAGGAGGGCAAGGAAGTTCCGGGTCGCACCTATTCGGTTGGCGGCCGGGACTATGCGGTCTACATCGGGAAGCGGGTTTCGCTGGCCCACCAGTCGCTGGTCCACGGCCCGGCCCGGGTCGACGACAACGTCTTTGTCGGCATGCAGGCCATGGTCTTCAAGTCATGGGTTGGCGAGGGAGTCGTAATCGAGCCGGGCGCCAAGGTGATCGGCGTGACCATTGCAGCCCATCGATATGTGCCCGCCGGGCAGACCATCACCGAGCAGCACGTCGCGGATAAGCTTCCCCTGATTACCGACGGTTACCCGTTTCGTGCCCTCAACGACGCCGTCGTGCACGTCAATACCAGCTTGGCGTCAGGCTACAACCAACTGGTCCGAGAGCCCGAGGAGGCCGAGACGAAGCCGAAAGCGGCGGCCCTGGGGACCGGGCACGGCGAGGGCGAGAAGAAGGTGTCCGGCAAGAAGAAGAAATCTGAGCCCTAGCCTTCTAGCTGTTTTCACCAACCCGGAGGGCGAGCTCGGTCGCTAGGCGATCGAGCTCGCTCAGCATCTCGGCCCGTCGCCACGACGGGTGGCCCCGAAGGGCTCCGAGCAGGCTGTTGAGCCACCACACCGTGTCGTCGGGAGTGGGGGTACCGACACCCTCGAGGTACTCGACGCCCAGACGGCGCACGGCCGTGAGGGCCGACCCCACCCGATGGAGCTCCTCGGCTACGCAGAGGTCAACCGCGATTTCGGAGGCGTCGATGATCCGGGCCAAATGCTCCATTCGGCCCGCCTTCCAGGTTCGTTCCCGTCCTCTGACATCGAACCGGGGGTCGGCCGCTTCACCGACGGCGAACGCCACGACCGGGCCGAATTTTCCCATGATCGTGCGCGCCAGTGTGGCCTGGGTCAGATAGGGCGAGGCGTCGACGAGCTGTTTGAGAATCCCGGCCACGATGGTCGATTCGTCGGCGCCGTATCGGGCCAGCACCACCGCCACGCTCGAGGTTCGGATCAGGCACGACTGCCCGTCATAGCGGGAAACCCGCTCCGGGAAATGTTTCGCCGCGAAGGCGAAGGCGTGGTGAATGCGGTCGGAGTACATGGATTCGCTGGATCTTACTTGAGTCCGGTCAACTTATGCGTTTGCAATGACAGACGCCACTCCGGATGCGCGAGGCAGTAGTCGATGGTTTGGCGAGTGTGGAGGTCGCGCGAAGGCCCATCCATCGGCTGGAGAAACCAGTGTCCGAACCGGAGGTGAGTGACCCGGTCTGGCGAGAGCCCGGGTTGCGGATAGACGAGCTTCAGCTCGTCGCCCTGGTGGACGACGAGGTTGGCATTGGCCTTGGGGCTGACACACACCCAGTCCACGCCGGCCGGGACCGCGATGGTGCCGTTCGTCTCGATCCCGACTTCGAACCCCCGCCGGTGCAACGCCTCGATCAGCGGGACATCGAGCTGGAGCAACGGTTCGCCCCCGGTACAAACGACGTATCGAGCCCCCCGTTC
>JAYTTT010000033.1:0-3019 GCA_043744895.1 Gemmatimonadota bacterium
TTATTGTTGGCGGGTTCAGCCTTGTCCTTTCTTTACGGTCTACCGGCGTTGGGGTTTCTCTGTGGAGGAATAGTTATCCTAGGGGCCGCAATCCTCACCACTACGCTATGGTGTCTTGGATCGTGGTTTTACCGGCTTATTTTCGGGCATGAATCGTATCGTCGATGGGTGCGATGCCCCGGCGAAGGGGTCCGGGGAACGCGGCACCCCTTTTGCGCCGTGAGGGTTGGTTCGTGCGAGACTCACTGATAGGCCGAACGCGAGGAATCCGATGTCGGGAAATGCTGGTTTCAGATTCGATGACGTCGCTCTGCTCTCCGTCGTGGCATGCGAAGCGCCAGAGGTGGTTACCACCGGCGATGTCGATAAGCGGCTCGGCACTTACTACGAACGGGCGAAGGTCCGGCCCGGTCTGCTGCGATCACTTGCTGGCATTCGCGAACGTCGCCAGTGGCACGAGGGCACGTCGTTCATGGATGCGGCGGCCATGGCCGGGCAGCGTGTTCTGGACGAGTCGGGTGTCGATCCGGCCCGGATCGGACTGCTGTTGGACACCTCGGTCTGTCGGGAACGGCTCGAGCCGTCCAGCGCGGTCACCGTGCACCACATACTTGGGTTGCCGAGCACTTGTCTGAACTTCGACATCTCCAATGCCTGCCTGGGGTTTCTCAACGGCATCCATCTGGCTGGTGTCATGATCGAATCCGGCCAGATCGACTACGCGCTGATCGTGGACGCCGAAGGCACCCGCGAGTTCTACGACAACACGATCGCCCGACTACTCAGCGCCGATGCCTCGGTCGAGAATTTCTTCGAGCACTTCTCTTCGCTGACCCTCGGCTCGGGAGCTGCGGGGATGGTGCTCGGTCGACATTCTGACAATGCGGGTAGTCACCGGGTGATCCGCGGGTTCTTCCGCGCCGCCAGCGAGCATCATGAGCTGTGTGTCGGTTCGCTCGAAAAGATGAGCACCGATTCAAGGGCACTGCTCGATGCCGGAACCGATCTGGCGAAGATCGCATGGGACGAAGCTGACAAGTCCGACTGGCTCGACATGGACCGCTACATTCTGCATCAGGTGTCGAAGGTCCACACTGCAGCCATGGTCGATGTCTTGGGTATTGATCCGGAGCGGGTGCCGCTGACCTTCCCTGACTTCGGCAACTTGGGCCCAGCCGCCATACCGTTCACCCTGGCCAGCGTGTCCGACACCCTCGAGCCAGGTGACCGAGTGCTCTGCATGGGGATCGGATCGGGTCTGAACGCGTCGGTCATCGAACTCCTCTGGTGAAGCGCTCGGCTTCCACGGTGGGGATCCCCGCCCAGTTGCCCCCGTCGGGGTTGATCGGGCTCGAGCCGGGCTGGTCCCGGCTGGTTACCGCTCCAGATCATGCCGGAGTGGAGCGAACATGGCACCTGCTCGACAATGGTGTTGCCGTTCCAAGGCTGACCATCCTGTGCGTCCACGGAAACCCCTCGTGGTCCTTTCTCTGGCGCAAAGTCCTGACCGAGGCGCCAACCGATGTCCGGGTCATTGCCGTCGATCAGTTGGACATGGGATTCTCCGAAAGGACGGGCGTGGTGCGGCGCCTCGCCGAGCGCATCGCGGACCTCGTGGCGCTCACCAATGCGATCGGTCTCCACGGACCGGTCATCACGGTGGCCCATGATTGGGGCGGCCCGATCTCTCTGGGCTGGGCCCAGCATCTCGCAGCTGATGAGCCCGGACGGCTCCGTGGCATCGTGCTCACGAACACAGCGGTGCACCAGCCCGCGGGATCCCCTGCTCCGGCGCTCATCCGGGCGGCCCGCACACCGGGCTTGCTCCGCCGTGTCACGGTCGACACCACGACGTTCATTCGCGGCGCGATGGAGATGTCGCGGCCGCGACTCGATCCCGAGGTTCGAAGGGCGTTCCTCGCACCGTACGCGACGTCCAGCCGCCGCCAGGCCATCGCGGATTTCGTCGAGGACATCCCGCTTGATGAGTCCCACCCGTCCTATTTGGCGTTGTCCACCGTTGCCGCAGGGCTCGATGCCCTGGTGGACATCCCGACTCTGCTGCTATGGGGTCCGTCCGATCGGGTCTTCTCGGACCTGTACCTCCACGATCTGGAACGTCGGTTGCCCGGCGCTCAAGTTCACCGGTTCGAGGGTGCCGGCCATTTCGTTTCCGAAGCGGCCGACGTGGCCGGCGCTATCTTTGGCTGGCTTGAGTCAGTTGGCGAAGGCCACACGGTGTCCGCTCCCGGTTCGAAACACGTACTACGAGCAGAACGTGACTCCCTCTGGGCAGCGATCGATCGTGCCGCCGCGGATCCGGAACTGGTTCTTCGCGCTGCGGTGGTCGAACAGGCCGGTGGGGTGATCCGCAGAATCGACTTCGGCGAGCTGGGATATCGGGTGAACGCTACTGCCGCCGGTTTGATCGAGGTTGGCGTTCGGCCTGGAGACCGGCTTGCGCTGATGATCCCACCGGGTGTCGACCTGACGGTCGTGCTCTATGCCTGTTGGCGAATGGGTGCGGTTGCCGTGCTCATCGACTCCGGGCTCGGGCCCCGCAATATGAGCCGTGCCCTCGCTTCCGCCAATCCCGCACATCTGATCGGTATCACCAAGGCCATGGTCTCCGCCCGGGTCCTTCGGTGGCCGGGCCGTCGCATCGTCGTTGGGCGATCGAGCAGCGGGGCCCGGCGCGCCCTCGGGATCGAGCACACGCTGGATGAGTTGGGGGTGCTCGGCGCGAGCCGGCCGGTGCCACCCGCGCCATCGGCCGAGGACCTCGCAGCCATCGTCTTCACCTCCGGGTCCACCGGTCCGTCGAAGGGAGTCGTCTACCGCCACCATCAAATCCAGGCTCAGCGGGACATACTCGCGGACCTCTACGCCATCACCCCGGAGGACCGTCTGGTCGCTGCGTTCGCGCCGTTTGCGCTCTACGGCCCGACGCTCGGGATCACCTCGGTGGTGCCGGAGATGGACGTCACCCGACCGGGTACACTCGACGCCGCAGCGCTCG
>JAYTTT010000034.1:0-3016 GCA_043744895.1 Gemmatimonadota bacterium
GAATCGATCCGCTGCTCATCGTCCGACGTCCCTAACGTCACCGCGACGAGGGCCTGGGTCTGGCCCCTGGTAAACAGCGCCGAGCCGTGGACGCGGGGCAGGATGCCGGCCTCGATGGAAATCGGCCGAACTGTCTCGAGATCGCGGCCGTCGATCCGCTCGCCCTTGTCGAGAACCTGAGCCCGCATGACCCGGTACTCGATCTCTTCGAACTCGTGTTCGGCATCCTTGATCTTGTCCGGGAACTCGGTGGCGATCGTGGCCATCGCGGCCTGCCGAACCGCCTTGAGTTGCGCCGCCCGTCCGGCCTTGTCCTTGTGGTTGATGGCCTTCGTCATGTCCTTCTCGGCCAGTTCCTTGATCCGTTTGATCACGGCCTTGTCATGCTCGGGCTTGACCCAGGCCATCTTCTTCTGGCCTTCTTTGGCCACCAAGGTCTCGATGTGGCCCCGAAGCTCGACGATGCCCTTCTGGGCCACTCGGAGCGCTTCGAGGATATCGGCCTCAGACACTTCGAGAGCGCCCCCCTCGACCATATCGACGAACTCACCGCTGCCGCTCACCGACACGTCGAGATCGGAGAACTCAAGCTGGTGGAACGTCGGATTGAGGATCCAGTTGCCCTCGACCCGTCCCACCCTCACGGTTGCCAACGGACCATTCCACGGAATCGGCGAGATCGACAGCGCCGCCGAGGCCGCGAAGGCGCCTAACACATCGGCATCGTGCTCCTGGTCGGCCGAGACCACGGTCACGAATACCTGGACTTCGTTCTTGAAGCCTTCCGGGAACAACGGCCGGATCGACCGGTCGATAATCCGAGCGGCCAAGATTTCTTTGTCGGAGGGGCGGCCTTCCCGCTTGAGGAACCCGCCGGGAATCTTGCCCGCCGCGTAGGTCTTTTCGCGATACTCGACCGTCAAGGGAAAAAACGGCAAGTTGGATTGATTGTTACTGACCGTCACGGAGGATAGCACCACCGTGTCGCCAAACTGGACCATCACGGAACCAGCGGCCTGTTTGGCAAGGCGGCCCGTCTCGAGAATGAGACGCCGGCCGGCGAATGTCGTTTCAATGCGATGCATGGGGATATTCCTCGTCAGTGATCAGGATGGACGAATGTCCACCCTGAGCACCCACCAATACACCAAGGGCGTCCCGATTGGTCTGGACGCCCTCGTGTCGTGGTGGATGCTTAGTGTCGGAGCCCGAGATCTTGGATGAGCCCTCGGTAGGTCACCAGGTCGGTATTGCGAAGGTACGTCAGAAGACGACGTCGCTGACCGACCATCTTGAGCAGACCGCGCCGACCGTGGTGGTCTTTGGCGTGGGCCCGGAAGTGATCCGTGAGGGAGTTGATGCGCTCGGTGAGAAGGGCCACCTGGACTCGGGCCGACCCAGTGTCGGTTTCGTGCTGGCGGTGCTTCGTCATGATGCCCTGCTTGTCGTACCCCATTCTGCTTTCCTCGGCTGCTCTGCGGCTCGTGTGCTTAGCGTAAGTGCTTGTAGCCTTTAAGTATACAGGCCGGGCCATCGAGAAGCAAGGGGGGGAACTCGGGCTCGGCACTCGGCACTCGGCGCTCGGCACTCGGCGCTCGGCGGGGGGCTAGGGCCGGGCTTTCCAGGCTCGGAGGACTTCGGCCTCCCGGGCCGGGGTGATCCCGGCCTTGAGCTTCTCTTGACGGTCGGCGGGTTGGGCGTGGTAGTAGTCGAGGGTATCGCGCGCCGTGGCGGCCAGCGAGCGGAAGGTGAGGCCGAGCGCCACCTCCCGGCTGATATCGAACCGCCCAAAGCCGGCCCGAGTACCCCGCGAAGGCATCCACACGGGCATCTCTTGGTACGCCCGGACCTGATGCTGCTCGAGGAAGTCGGCGTCGACCCAGGTGAACGTGGCATCGGAGGTGGTCACCGCCTTGATGCCGTAGAGAACCTCGGAAAAGAGCCGGGGCGTCTTCGGGCCGAGGGCGTTATAGGTGCCCGTCGTTCCCATTTCCGCCAGGCGGATCATCCACTCCCCCAGATCCCGAGCATCGATGACCTGGACGTAATCGTTGCCGTCGCCCGGGGCGAGGATCTCGCCGCCGCGCTCGATCCGGACCGGCCAGTAGGTGAACCGGTCGGTGAGATCGCCGGGGCCGACCACCAGCGAAGGCCGGACGATCAGGGTCCGGTTGCCATAGTACTTCCGGACCAGGTTCTCCGAGAGGGCTTTTGCCAGGCAGTACGGCAGCGGCTTGCCGGGTTCGACCGGCGTGTTTTCCGAGGTGCAGACCGGCGCCTCGATCGTCATCGGCACCCGGCTGGCGTCGAAGTACACCGACCGAGTCGACACGAAGCAGTAACGTTTCACAGCTTGCTGGAGCAGCACGGCCGACCGTTCGACCCAGGTCGGATCGGTGGCCGAATTGTCGATGACGAGGTCCCACTCCCGGCCCTCGAGCGACGTGAGGTCGCTGCTCCGGTCGCCGACCAACTTCTCGACCGTCGGAAACAACCCGGGATTGGTGCGACCCCGGTTGAAGAGGGTGACCGAGTGACCGCGGTCGAGGGCGTACTGGACCTGGTAGGGGCCGATAAAACCGGTCCCGCCGAGGATCAGGATCTTGAGCTTGGCGGGCCGATGGCGCGGGATCAAAATTTCGAAACCGGCTGACCGCACGCCGGTTCCAACGACGCCGGCCGACGCAGCCAGGCGGACGAATTCACGACGAGTCTTGGTCATCCCGGAACTTGGTTCCGATTGGCGGCGCCGTCAACGTGGCGGTAACGTAGGGCGATGTCACGACCACTCGATTGGCCGATCGCTCTAGCGATCACCGCTGCTGCGGGGCTCGGCATAGCCCTCGGGGCCGATGCGCCGTCGATCTGGGCAGGCTGGCGCGGGGCCAGTTGCTTTCCGGATGCCTGTTTCTGCGAAGCGATCCGGGATCGGCTGATCCGCCAGCCCGCGAACACCGTGTCCTCGCTGCTATTCCTCGCGCCCGGCATCGTCATCCTCAGACAAGCTGCTCCGACT
>JAYTTT010000035.1:0-11821 GCA_043744895.1 Gemmatimonadota bacterium
GGGCCAGCGGCTCGAGGCTCGGCTCTCGGAGGCGGCCACGGCGGCCCGCACCGCCAACACTCAGTTGGCCGGAATGAAGAGTGCACTCGCCGACACCGCCACCGTACCGGCCCCGATCCGGGCTACCTACGACAGCCTGAAGAAGGAACTCGAGCCGATCAAGAAGAAGTTCTTCATTCGCGACGAGGGCGACGAATCGGAGTTTGATTTCTCGGAATTCCGGAAGGTCATCACCTTCAGGTTGAGCGGAGTGATCAGCAGCATCGGCGGTACGACGGTGCCGCCGACGGAGGGCGACCTGGCGCAGTGGAACGAACTCAAAGGCGAGGTGCCCGCGGCGATCGATCAGGTCAACGGATTGGTGGCCAAGCTGAGGCCGTTCTACCAGCGCTTGGCGGAGGCTGGTCTGTACCCGGCGGTGCCGAAGCCGGTCGAGAAGCCGTAGGGGCGCGGCTTCACCGCACTTCGGTCGGGTCGAAGTGCGGGTTCTCGATGATGCCGAAGGTGTTGCCGAACGGGTCGGTCACCGTGGCCACCTTGATGCCGCCGCCGACGTCGGTGACGGGGGCCAGCATCGGGGCCCCCAAGTCGATTAGGTGCTGCAAGGCGGCGGCGCAGTCGTCGACGGCCCAGAATCCGATCGGGCCGTCGGCTCCGGGTTTGGCATCCGGGACCAGGCCCAGCTCGAATCCCCCCACGTTATAGCCGACGTAGAACGGCTCGTCGAAGTACGGCTCTTTTTCCAGCACTCGGGTGTACCATGCCTTGGCCTTGGCCAAGTCGGGGGCTGGGTACGACACCGTGCGAAGTCCTCGGATCATGGTCATGTCAGCGGGTCCCGGTGTTGACATCGGTGATGAACTGGATCAAGCCGTTGGCGTAGTTCAGTTGATCGTCGTAGAGCGCAAAGTGGCTTCCGTTCGGGCACTCGAGATACCGCCCTTTCGGGAACTGTTCCGACATCCACTTCATATGCTTGGGGTCCATCGAGTCGTGCTTGGCTCCGATGACGAGCGTGGGCACCGTGATTTTGCCGAGATCCCGGCTCCGGTCCCAGGTCGCGAGCTTGCCGCCGGCCCCCAACTCGCTCGGGCCCTGCATCGGGATATACACGGCCTGGTTCAGGTGTTTGAAGGCCCGGTTTACCGGGTCGGGCCATTGGTCCTGGGGCATTCGGAGGATGTGCTGCTGGTAGTGGTTTGGAATCAGCAGCTCCATGTACCGGGGGTTCACGTAGTCCTGCTTGGCCTCGAGCGCTTTGACTTCGGCCAAGACTTTCGGGTCCATGGCCGGCATCAGCACTTTCTCGGCGTACTCGACATAGGCCGGAATGCTCGACATCATGTTCGAGATGATCAGACCCTTGAGATTCTGCTGGTACTTGAGGGCATACTCGATCGCGAGCAGCCCGCCCCACGAATGTCCGAGCAAGTAGAAATTGCCTTGGTTGAGACCGAGCGCGACTCGGACCTGTTCGACTTCCTCGACGAAGCGAGGCAGGTCCCAGAGGTCGGGCTCGTTCGGCTGATCGCTGTAATAGGAGCCGAGCTGATCGTAGTAGTAGTACTCGATCTCGGCCCCGGGAAGAAAGCTGTCGAGGGCCTCGAACCCTTCGTGGGTGAGGCCGGGGCCGCCGTGCAGCAAGAGCACTTTCATTTTGGGGTTGTTGCCGACCCGTTTGGTCCAGACCTTGAACGTGCCTTTCGGGGTCGTGATGGGGATCATCTTAACGCCGCCGGTCAGGATGTCGTCGCGGCCGGTGGTGTCGTGATACCCGGATTTGGTCGTTTCGCAGGCGGTGGATGCGAGAGCGGTAGCCGCAAGGAGTGCTGCTGTCTTCATGGGGTCGGTCGGAGCTCCGAGAAGGTTATCGCCATCCATTGGCCGCGACCATGGTTTCGACGCGGTGCCGAATATCGTCCCGAATGGCCCGAACCGCATCCAGGGCCTGGCCTTTCGGATCGGGGAGGGGCCAGTCGTCGCGCACCGCACCCGGAACGACCGGGCATTGGTCGCCACAGCCCATGGTGATCAGGTACTGCGACTGGGCGGCGAGTGCCTCCGAGAGAAACCGCGGCTTGGCGGCCGAGAGGTCAATCCCGACTTCGCGCATGACCGTGATGGTCTCGGGGTGGACGGCGGCACCGGGTGCCGTGCCCGCCGAGATCGCGCGGGCCTTAGCGGGATCGGCCAGATGGTTGAGCCACGCGGCGGCCATCTGGGACCGGCCGGCGTTGTGGACACAGGCAAAGAGGACGATGGCGGTCACGGCGTCGCGAGGCTCGGTCTATCGCACGCGCGTGAATCGCAGGTGCCGGACCCGGCCTGACTCGAGCAGGAACCCGGTAATGCGTCCTTTCCCATCCCGCACCATATCGATCACCGTTCCGCTCCTGGTAAAGCCGTCCCGGTAGCTCGGCTCCAGCACCCCGAGCCGCCGGTAGTCCGCGTATACGGCCAGCTGTCCCTTCTCCACCTTCCACGTGTGCGTCGCCTCCACCTCGTCGCTCCGATAGTCGCCGGCGTACTCGACGAGCCTCGCGCTGTCGAGCGCCACGGTGTCGGCACGCGTGAAGGTCACGGTGCCGGACGCAGCGCGGACCAACATCCGTGCCGGTGCCGACGCGTCCGGCTCGAAGCGAACCTCGGTCCCGCGTTCGGTTCGGAACCGGCCCCCGCCTAACGGTACATACGCCGTCGGCGTGGTTCCATCGGAAACGAGCGTGTCGCCCTTCACGCGGGTCCGCCGCACTTCGCCGCGCTCGATGTTGCGCCATACCCCGGCGAGTCGCTGGAGCGCAGCCGAAGACGCCTCGACCCGGGGCGCCTGGGCAAGCGCCTCGGTCCATGCCGCCACGGTATCGGGCTGCATCCGGTCGCCAAGGTAGATCGCCGCCACCTTCTGCGCGAGCGAATCGGGGCCCGACGTCGTCAGGTTGCAGAACGTCGCGACGGCAAATCGCTGGTCGGGGAAGCGGAGGAAGTGTCCCCGAAAACCTCCCCAGCTGCCGCCATGCGAGACGACGCGGAGGCCGCGCACCGTCCCGACCACCAGGCCGATGGCGTAGGCCTGCCCCGGTGCCGAGGTGGCCGGCGAGCCGTCGTTCAACAATGTGGCCGTCGTCATGGCCTTGATGATGTCGCGCCCCCCGACGGTGGCGTCGTCATAGTTGTTGAGCCAGCGGCCAAAGTCCTCCACCGTCGTGTGGATGCCACCCGGCCCTTGGATCGCGCCGTCGTAGGAGGAGCGCTGGATCCGGAACTCCTTCTCGCGCGGGGCGTAACTTTCGGCCAAGTTCGGGATGATCGCGTTGCGGTCGGCGAGGAACCGGGTGTCGCGCATGCCGAGCGGCGCGAAGATCCGTTCGTCGGCAAACTGGGCGAGAGATTTCCCGGTCAGACGATAGACGAGTTGCGACGCCAGGATCCACCCGGAGTTGGTGTAGAGGTACCGCTCGCCGGGTTCGTAGTTGGGTTCCGCCGAGCGCAGGATGATGTGGAGCGCATCGACCGTGTCGCCCGCGAAGGTCCGGCCGGTCTGCCCCCAGAGGCTCCAGAGGTCGCGCAATCCGCTGGTTTGACTGAGCGCCCGGCGGAGGGTGACCCGATCGGCATACGCGGGCATCTCCGGGAAGTATTTCCGAACCGGATCGTCGAGGCGGAGCTTCCCTTCCTTCTCGAGGATCAGGATCGCCATCGCGGTGAACTGCTTCGAGATCGACCCGACATCGAGCACCGAGCGGGGCGAAAGCGGCACGCCGTGCTCGAGGCTCGCCATGCCATAGCCGCGGGCATACAGCGGCTTCCCGTCCTGATAGACGCCGACGGCGCAGCCGGGCGAGTCGGTCCGGTCGAACGGCCGGAAGACGCTGTCGGTGCGCGCCGCGTTGGCGTCTCGGAGGCCGATGATGTGCTGCGCCGAGGCGGGGTGCGACAGGGCGAGCAAGGCGAGAACGGCAGGAAGAAACACGACGGGGCGGCCCATATCACGCTCGACAGTGTGGGGGGGTGTTCCGTAGGAATTGCCGAAGAATACGAGCAAAGATCTCCGCGTCAATCGCGCCGCGCCGCTCGTTGGCTCGAGGGATCAAGCCCGCTCCGGTGCGGATCCAGATGACGGGACGCGGGCACGGCTGTGGTGCCTGCGGGACCACCCTCGATGCCCGGGCTCGCGAGTGGCGTGCCAATCCAGCTGGCCTCGTCAAAGGTTCCTACCCTCACCGCCCGGGCCATGGCGGGACCCATCATGGTGAGGTACTTGATCAGGTCGGCGGTCCGCTCGGCCTTGGGATCAAGTACGGGCGGCCGAACCCGAAGAGTTCGGACATCTCCACGAAGCAAGACAACGGGGCGCTCGGGAGCAGTTTGAGTTCGAACCCTTCGATGCGTCCCTGCTGCGCCGGGACCAGACTCATCACGTTGATGGCGTCAAAAACCCGGGAGAAACGCAGCGGACCGGCATCCCACGGATCCAGGCCAGTGTCGAATATAAGGCGCGCTACGGCCTCGCGGGCTCGTGGATGGGTGCCGGCGATGAGGACAGTGGGCCGCGTGCCCAGAAGCTGCGGGTCCGCAAAGAACAGAATGCTCGGGATATTGATTCGGACGACTCGGGCGTTCAGATGTCTCGCCTGAATTCGTTCGGCGCTCGCGCTGTCGGGAATGAGTTCCAGATATCCGTCCGCGGCAACCCGCTTCTGGCCCCCACTCACGTCCACGATGATCTTCCCGTCGAGCCGGCCCAGGCTACCGGACACCTCCTCCAGCACTTCACCCGGCACGGCGAGCACGATGATGTCTGCGCGCGCGGCGGCGTCCCGCTGGCTGACGGCGGACGCGTTCGCACCGCTGCGCGCCACGAGGGCCCGCACCGACTCCCGTTCCGGGTCACGGCTGCCGTACACGACCAGGTAGCCCTGCTGACCGAGCGCGGGGCCAAGCGCGCCGGCAAGATTACCAGTTCCGATGACGGCCACGGTCGGTTTGCTCTGGGCGGCGACGGGTTCACGCGGCATGCTCGCGCCGACGAGCGCGAGCACGATCAGCGTTCTGTTCATGCTGACTCCCCAGTTAAACAGTGCGGAACTACTTGGATCATCGAACGAGAGGTCGGAAGGCGTGCACCCAACCTTATGATGCGCCCGATCGGCCTCGTCTGCAAGGTCAGCCCTTCCCCTAGCCACCACCCAATCGTGGACGGGTAACGAACCGATCCGCCGGCGCGTATATTGGATCCATTCTCGCCGCCGTCTCAAGGAGATAATTCCATGGTCCGGATTCGACTTGCCGCCGCCGCAGTGGCCACGACGCTCGTAATGGGAGCACCGCTGGCCTCCGCTCAAGAAACACCCTCCGACACCCTGCTCACCGTCCAGCACTATCTCAACTGGGAACAGGTCGGCGACCCGCAGATTTCACCCGACGGAACCCAGATCGTCTATGCCCGCCGGTGGATCAACCAGCAGGAAGACCGCTGGGACGCCGCCCTCTGGATCATGGGGGCCGACGGGACCAGGCAGCGGTTTTTGCTGAAAGGCGGCTCGGCCCGATGGTCGCCGGACGGAACCCGGATCGCCTACATCGCGGAGGCCGACGGGAAACCGCAGATCTTCGTCCGCTGGATGGATGCGGAAGGGGCGGTCTCCCAGATCACCAGGCTCACCGAAGCGCCGGGCGCGTTGGCGTGGTCGCCGGACGGGAAGTGGCTCTCGTTCACGATGGGGGTCAAGTTCGAACGTCCGTGGGCGATCAGCATGCCGGCCGCGCCGCAAGGAGCCAAATGGACGCCGGCGCCCCGCCGGGTCACCGAGCTCCACTACCGCCAGGACCGGGGCGGCTTCATGGATTTGTCCTATACCCAACTGTTCGTGGTGCCGGCCGACGGCGGCACGCCCCGCCAGATCACCAAGGGCGACTTCAACGTCGGGGCCCGGTTCGATCAGCTCGGCGGCGGCGCCAACTACGACTGGACCCCGGACGGCAAGAGCATCGTGTTCGACGGCCACCGGCAAACCAACGCCGACAAGAACTACCGGAACTCCGCGATCCACTTGGTCGATGTGGCCACCGGCGCGATCCGGACCCTGACGACCAAGCCCGGTACCTGGACCAATCCCGTGGTGTCGCCCGACGGCCGGACGGTGGCGTTTGCCGGCAACGATTCGAGCCGGAAGAGCTATAAGACGGCCGAGCTCTATTTCATCGGAATCGACGGCAGCAACCAGCGGCTCACCTCGGGAGATCTCGACCGCGACGTCGGTGACCTGAGCTGGGCTCCCGACGGCAGCGGGGTCTACTTCGGAACCCAGGACAAAGGTACCGCCAACGTCTACTTCGCATCCCTCCGGGGCGGCTATCGCCAGTTGACCACCGGGAATCACATGCTCGACGTCAGTTCGATTTCGAAGACTGGCATCGCGGTCGGAACCCGGAC
Organism: Gemmatimonadota bacterium; assembly: GCA_043744895.1. Taxonomy (GTDB): domain Bacteria; phylum Gemmatimonadota; class Gemmatimonadetes; order Gemmatimonadales; family GWC2-71-9; genus SHZU01. The sequence continues at coordinate 6,434 of JAYTTT010000035.1, forward strand.
GTCGGCGCAGGAGCCGGGCGATGTGGTCCGGTTTCCAGTGGCCCGACCGACCGAGATCACCAAGCTGACCGACGTCAACGGCGACGTGCTCCAGAACATCAAGCTGGGCGACGTCGAGGAGATCTGGTACACCTCCACCAGCGGCACCAAGGTCCAGGGCTGGATCGTCAAGCCGCCAAATTTCAACCGGAGCCGGAAGTACCCGCTGATCATGGAGATTCACGGCGGCCCCCACGGGATGTACGGGGTCGGGTTCAGCTACATGCACCAGAATTTCGCCGCCAATGGGAACGTGGTGCTGTTCACCAATCCGCGGGGTAGCACCGGGTACGGCACCGGGTTCGGTAACGCCATCGAGCGGCAGTATCCCGGGGTCGACTACGACGACTTGATGGCCGGCGTCGATACGGTGGTGGGCCGGGGGTATATCGACACTAACCGGATGTACGTCGGCGGGTGCAGCGGCGGCGGGGTGTTGTCGAGTTGGGTCATCGGGCACACCACCCGGTTTGCGGCCGCGGCGGTTCGGTGCCCAGTCACCAACTGGATGAGCATGGCAGGACAGACCGACGTCCCGCTCTTCATCGACAACTTTTACGACAAGCCATTCTGGGAAGATCCGGCCCCATGGCTCAAGACCTCGCCGCTCATGTACGTCAAGAACGTCAAGACGGCGACGTTACTAATGACGGGCGAGCTCGATCTCCGGACCCCGATGCCGCAATCCGAAGAGTTCTACTCGGCCCTCAAACGGCTCAACGTCCCGACCGAGTTGCTTCGGTTTGCCGGGGAGTATCACGGGACGTCGTCGAAGCCGTCGAATTTCATCCGAACCCAGCTCTACATGATGAGCTGGTATCAGAAGTTCACCGGCCCGGCAACTCCGTGAACACGAGCGACTCCGAGTTGATGCAATAGCGGAGCTTAGTCGGCGCCGGTCCGTCCGGGAAGACGTGGCCCAGATGGCAGTCGCACCGGACACAAAGGATTTCGGTCCGGGCCATGCCCGCGGTCTTGTCGGCGCGGGTCTTGATGTTCTCGGCGGCCACCGGTTGAAAGAAGCTCGGCCATCCGGTGCCGGAGTCGAACTTGGCGTCGGATGCGAACAGCGGAAGGTCGCAGCAGACGCAGGAGTAGAACCCCTTCCGCTTGTTGTCGAGCAAGGTTCCGCAGAAGGGCCGTTCGGTTCCCTTACCGCGGGCAATTTGGTACTGCTCGGGGCTGAGCATAGCCCGCCAGTGGCTGTCCGGCTTGACGACCGGTTCGGTGTCGGCGGCGACCAGCTGGCTCTGATTATTGAAGACTTTGACTTTCATGCCTAAAGATAAGCTCTAACCTGCGAGTTTCCATGCGATGCGCCCTGCTGCTGTTCGCCTTGGTTCAACCCCTTCCCGCCGCCGCCCAGTTCGACGGGCTCAAGTTCCGGAGCATCGGACCGGCCACGCCCAGCGGCCGGATCGATGATTTTGCCGTCCTGGCCCGGGATCCGCGGACCTTTTACATCGCCGCGGCCACCGGCGGGGTCTGGAAGACCACCAACCATGGCGTGACGGTCACCCCGGTATTCGATGACGGGGGGTCGGGGTCGGTCGGCGCCGTCGCGATCGCCCCGGCCGACGCCAACCTGGTCTGGGTCGGCACCGGCGAGGCCAACAACCGGCAGAGTTCCTCGTGGGGGGACGGGATCTACAAGTCCACCGACGGCGGTAAGTCCTGGAAACACATGGGGCTCCGGGAATCGAAGCAGATCGCCAGGATCGTGGTCGACCCGGTGGACTACGAAGTGGTCTATGTGGCCGCCCTGGGTGACCTCTGGAAGGCCGGCGGAGAGCGGGGGATATATAAGACCACCGATGGGGGGATTTCCTGGTCGCGGGTGCTCGATGCCGGGCCGGATGCCGGGGCCATCGAGCTGGTCATGGATCCGACCAACAACAAGGTCCTCTACGCGGCCACCTATCAGCGCCGCCGGACCAGTTGGGGAATGAACGGCGGCGGGCCGAACTCCGCCCTCTGGAAGAGTGCCGATGCCGGGCGGACCTGGACCAAACTCACCAAGGGGCTCCCGGAGGGGTCGGTGGGCCGGTCCGGGCTCGACATCTACCGCACCAACCCGAACATCGTGTACGCCCGGATCGAGCATCCGACTGAGGGCGGCGTCTACCGGAGCGACGATGCCGGGGCGTCGTGGAAAAAGATGGGCGCCACCAATCCTCGTCCGATGTATTTCGGGATCATCAAGGTTGACCCCAAGAACGATCTCCGGGTCTACCTCCCGGGTCTCAATGTGCTGGTGTCGGATGACGGCGGGAAGACGTTCCGGCCGATGGGCGAAAAGATCCACGTTGACTATCACGCGATGTGGATCAACCCATCCGATCCCGAGCACCTGATGATCGGGGGCGACGGTGGCGTCGGAGTCAGTTACGACCGGGGTGCCAAGTGGATGTGGCTGCCCCACCTTCCCGTCGGTCAGTTCTATCACGTCGGGTTCGATATGCAGACCCCTTACAATGTCTGCGGCGGGCTCCAGGACAACAACACCTGGTGCGGGCCGAGCCAGGTGCGTTCGAAGGAGGGCAGCGGTAACGACAACTGGTTCGTGGCCCAGGGGGGCGACGGGTTCGTCGGGTTGATCGATCCGACCAATCACCAGATCATCTACGCCGAGTCGCAGGACGGGAACATCGTCCGGACCGACCGGACCACCAACGAGCGAAAGAGCATCCGGCCCGAGGCGGCCCCGGGCGAGAAGCCGCTCCGGTGGAACTGGGATACTCCGTTCATGCTGTCGCCCCACGACCCCGCCACGATCTATGCCGGCGCCAACAAGCTCTACAAGTCATCGGACCGGGGGCATTCGTGGAAGGCCGTGAGCGGCGATTTGACCGTGGCGCTTGATCGAGACACGGTCGATGTGATGGGACTCAAGGGCAAGGACATCAAGATCGCGAAGCATGACGGCGTCACCGTCTACGGCACCTTGTTCACGATCGCCGAGTCGAAACTGAAGAAGGGGTTGTTGTACACGGGGTCAGACGACGGCCAGGTGTATGTGTCACGCGATGACGGCGCCACCTGGACCAACGCGACGCCCAAGATCGCGAACGCGCCGAAGTGGGCCTACGTGTCCAAGGTCGAGCCCTCGAAGTTTGCCGAGGGGACGGTCTATGTGACGTTCGACGGCCACCGAAGCGGCGATTACGGCACCTATGTGTATGCCAGCGCCGATTTCGGGGCCTCGTTCCGGTCGATTGGTGGTACCCTGCCGGCCGGAGTCGTGGTTCGCACCATTACTGAGGACATCAAGAACCAGGACGTGCTCTATCTCGGCGCCGAGAACGGGCTCTTCGTCACCACCGACCGGGGCCGGTCCTGGGTCCGGGTCAAGGCCAACTTCCCGACCGTGCCGGTGTACGAAATCACCCTCCATCCGCGCGACAACGACATGATCCTGGCCACCCACGGCCGGGCCGTTTGGATTCTCGATGATCTGACCCCGTTCCAGCAGTACTCGGTGGCCGCGGGAAAAGACGCCCACGTGTTCGAGGTCGAGCCGGCGGTGGAGCGGGTGGCCGCTGAGGACCGAATGCGGGAGTTCGAAGGAGACATGGTGTTCCTGGGTGAAAATCCGCCGGTCGGGGCCCCGATCACTTATCACCTCAAGAGCAAAGCCGACAGCGTTCGGATCGTCATCAAGGACGGCTCGGGCGCCCTGGTCCGCGAGCTCAAGGGCGACGACCTCAAGACGAAGACCGCCGTGGGCGTCAATACCGTAGTGTGGGATTTTCGGGTCGAGCCGCTGCCCCCGTCGAAGCGGCCGGGCGCCGCCGTGCCGGCCTTCTTCGGCACCGGCCGAAACGGGCCGGTGGTCCTCCCGGGCGCCTACAGTGCCTCCCTGTTCGTGAACGGCAAGGAGGCGGCCTCGAGTCCAGTTCTGGTCCAGCTCGATCCGGAGATCCGGGTTGCCGCTGCCGACTTGAAGGAGCGGTTCGACGCGCTCAAGCAGCTCCACGGCCTGAACGCGACGCTGACGATTGCCACGGACGCGGTTCGGGACGCCGACGATCAATTGGGCGCGATTCGGAAGGCGATGCCCGATTCGACCAAGGTGCCGGCCCCAATCAAGGCCACGATGGACTCGCTGACCAAGGAGTTGGGCGGCCTCAAGCGAAAGCTCGGGATCCGGGCCCCGGGTGAGGACTTGTTCAGCGTTGACTTCGCCGAACTCAGGCGGGCGCTTCCGATCCGGATGTCGATGACCGGCGGCGACATCGGTGGGGCCCACGTTCGGCCGAGCGAGGCCAATCGGGAGGCCGTCCGCGCGCTGGCCGCGGAGATCCCCGGCGCGGTGACCGAGGTCAACGGATTCCTCGCGAAACTGAAACCGTTCTACCTGAGGTTGGTCGAAGCCGGTTTGTATCCGGTATCGCCTCCGCCGGTTGGGGGGGTACGGTAATGCATCGCCTCGCGGTGGTATTCGTGGCGGCTTCACTCTCGGCCCAGCCGAAGCGGCCGATGACCTTCCTCGATGTCCAGCAGATGAAGCAGGCCGGCGGCGTGGCGTTGTCGCCCGACGGAGGGTCGGCGCTTTATACGCTGTCGGTGCCCGATTGGAAGGAGGCCCGCCGGTTCACCGATATTTGGTTGGTCTCCACGACCCGCGGGGTCGAGTCGGCGCGGCAACTGACGTTTACCAAGGATAAGAACGAGACCTCGCCCCGGTGGGCGCGGGACGGATCGTTCTTCGTGTTCAGTTCCAATCGCGACGGCACCGGGCCGGAAGCCGGCAGTCAGCTCTACGCAATGCGGACCGACGGGGGCGAGGCCCGCAAGATTACCGAGGCCAAAGACGGGGTTGGCCAGTTTGCGTTTTCCAAGGACGGCCGGTGGCTGGTGTATTCGGTTGGCAAGACCGACGACCAGCAGGTCTGGGCGCTGGCGGTGGCCGATCTGGCGGCGGCCCCGGTCCAGCTGACCAAACACTCGACTCCGGTGACTTGGTGGGAGGTGTCGCCGGACAGCCGGTCGCTCTACTTCATTGCGCCCGATACGGTAGACAAGGACAACAAAGACCGGGTCGAGAAGAAATTCGACGTCAAGATCCGGAACGAGGATTCGCCGCTCCGGCATCTCTGGGCGATGAACCTCGACAGCCGGGCCGAGAAGCGGTTGACCGGGGGGACCGATTACACCGTCGGAGGGGTCGAGATTTCGCCGGATGGCCGGTGGATCGGGTTCAACGGCACGCCCAACGACCGGTACCGACGAACCGTGACCGAGACCAGCGACTACGCCGACCTCTATCTAGTGGAATTGGCGTCGGGTAAGGTCGAACGGCTCACCACCAACGCCGAGATCGGTGAGAGCGGGTTGTCCTTCTCGCCC
>JAYTTT010000036.1:0-11809 GCA_043744895.1 Gemmatimonadota bacterium
CCGGGGCGCCCCCCCCCGCGCCAGCTCGACTTCAGGTGGAAGGATACTGTCGACGACCTGGGCCGGGAGGAGGGCCGGGCGCGTCAGTGCGAGGATCGCGGACAACAGGATCGGCACTCGGCGCTCGGCGCTCGGCACTCGGCTAGTTCTCCGCGTAGTTGGTCCAGCCCTGCCACCATTTGACGCCGTTGGGGTCGGCGGCGCCGCGGTAGGACGTGGCGGTGATGAAGGTACCGGCTTTGGTGGCGATCGCGGCTGGGAAGGTCGCCAGGCCACCGGTTCGGGCGGGAGAGGCAGCACTCAGCGACCAGTCGAGTGCGGCCGCGTTGGTTGGGGTTGCGGGGAGCGCCGTGAAGAGGCTGGCGCTGGTGGCGGTGTTGCCCTCGATGGCGTTCGCCGTGACGTCCACCGTTCCCTGAATGGTGGCGCCGGACTGGGGCTGGAACGTTACCCCGTTTTCGGTCAGCAGGAGGTTATTGAGTACGAGTTGGGTTCCGGCAATCCGGTCCAAGGTCGGCTGGTCGCGGAGACTGATCGCCGCCCGGCCCCACCGCGAGACGATCCCGTTGACATAATAGCCCCCAGTTCCCCGGCGGAGCATCATGCCGATCAGACCCGATCCTTGGGTATTCACACCGGCCGGCGGACCAACCATCGTGAAGTTGGCGATCAGTGGGATGGTGTAGGGCAGGGAGTTCTGGCCCGCCGTGCAGTTGGCGCCGTTGCAGCCGTCGTTCTCGATTCCCTGAGGATCCTGCGACACGTTGCCGGCCTGCGGGCGGGGCACCACCTGGATCTGCTGGAAGGCGATCGCGAATTGGATCCGGCCGACGTACCCCTCGGAAATGTCGAAGTGGTCGTCACCGGAGTTGTACGACACGATGTGCTTGGCATCGACGGCGCCCCCGAACCACTCGAACGAGTCATCGAGCCCGTTAAGCGACTGGACGTAGTCAATCTCGGTGCCGCTGCCGACCGCCGCGAGCGTGAACGAGTTGAGCTCGGCGTCCGGAGCCGTGGCGAACCCGGCGAATTCGACCCGGACATACTTGAGCTTGCCGCTGTTGTCGGCGTTGTTAGTGCCGCCGGCGTAGTCGATCGCCGGATTGGTGACCGTGTTGGTGCCGGTGCCCTCGAGGATGACGGGCGCGGCGCGATTGATGATCCCATTCCCGAGGATAATCAACCCGCCCCAGTCGCCGGCCCGGCGCTGCCCAACCGGCTGCGACGACGTGAACACGATCGGGGCGGCCGCGGTGCCCTGGGCGTCGATCTTGGCCCCGCGAAGAATGAACAGCGACGACCCAACGATGTTGAAATCGCCGTCGATGATCGTCCCGGACTCGATCGTCAGCGTGGCCCCGTTGCCGACGTGGATGAAGCCGGAGAGCCGGTAGCGCTTGTCCCGGGTCCAGGTCGTGTTGGCCGTGATATCGGCATTGACGACCGTGAGCGCCCGATCCGGCAGCGTCACACTCGCCTCGGCGCTCGGCGCGGAGGTCTTGCTGCCCGACACGGTGGTCACCCGATAGCGATAGGTGGCCGTCGGATTGAGACCGGTGTCGTCGAACGGCGGCGCGGTCGGCGTCCCAACCTGCGCGAACGTCCCGCCCGTCGCCCCATCAGCCCGCTCGACGAGGTAGCCCGTCGCCCCCGACACCGCCGTAAACGCCACCCGCGCCACGACCGCGGATACCGCGGTAGCCGTGACCCCAGTAGGCGGATTCGGATTCGCCGGCTCAGTCGGCGTATCTTTGCCGCACCCCACCCCGAAGATACCGGCGAGAGCCACGAGCCCAACCCGCGATCGCATTGCTGTCAACATCAGAAATTTCCCCTTGCTAAGGTTACAAGTGCCGAGCGCCGAGCGCCGAGTGCCGAGCATCGAGCCTCACGGCTGCCAAGACAGCCCAACCGTGAAGATTCGACCCGTTCGGTAGTACTCCCGAGTGACCGTGCCCTGCTGGATCTCGAACGGGGTATCGAGCAGGTTCCGGACGTCGAGCTTGCCCTTGACCCCGGTCAGGATTGGGAACCGGAGCGAGAAGTCCACCATTTGCCGGGCCTTCTCGTAGACATCAGGAAGCGGCGCCTCGGCGGAATTGACGATCCGCCGGCCGACCACGTTGTAGAGAACCGTGGCCGAGAGGGCTCCGCTGGTGGAGGTATAGGTCAGGCCGCCGTTCACGACATAGGGGGCTTGCCCGACCATCGCTCGTTCATCGTTCAGCTTGCTGGCGATCCCGTCGCCGATCCGGATCCGGCTCTTCATCACGGTCGTGTTCAACTGACCCGAAAAATTGACCAGCTTGGGCGACAGGAACCGGAGATTCTTGCGGGCCTCGAACTCGACCCCGTAGTTCTGGCCCGACTCGGCATTGAGGAAGCTGACGACCCGGGTCCCTGACGTGGCCTGGTAAATCCGTTCGATCGGATCCGTGAAACGCTTGGCGAAGAGGCCGATGCTGATCACCTCGGCTGGGTTGGGGTACCACTCCCAGCGGGCGTCGTAGTTCTGGATCAGGGCCCTCTTGAGGGCGGCGTTGCCCAAGATGTTGTCGCCGCCAATGACCTCCCGATACTGGACCGGGGCGAGCTCCCGATACTCCGGGCGCGACAGGGTCTGGGTGGCGGCGAACCGGAGGGTATGGGTCTCGGAGATCCGGTAGTTCAGGGCAACCGATGGAAGGAGGTCGGTGTAGGTCGGGTTGGTCGTCACCGAGGCACCCACGGTCGGCTGCGTCAGGACCGTCACCTCGGACCGCTCGACCCGGGCGCCGCCTAACAGTTCGAGCTTGGCCGTCAAATAGAGCTGAAACATCCCGTAGCCGGCCACGAGCTTATCGTCGGCGGAGTAGCTCCCGCCGGCGGACAGCGGCGTTACCCGGAAGAATGATTGCCCCGGGGCGCTGAAACGGCCGTCGAAAATGGCTTCCGGCTCAAGCTCGCGGGCCGCCCGGGGCAGGTTCGCCGCGATGCTGTAGGAGGCATTGTCCGCGGTGCGCTCGGTCGACCGGTACAGCCCTCCGAACCGGAGTTGGTGGGGCCGATTGGGCTTGCCCAGGGTGATGTGGTAGTTGGCCTGCCCTTCGAAGTTGGTCTCGTTGAGCGACGCGAACGTCCGGACCGCTCCTTCGTTGGAGGCGCTGAACCAAGCGGCGGGCAACCGGTTGCCGGTCGGGTCGGTGTCGAGCGAATAGACGATTTCGGAACGGTCCGGCTCGGCCCGGCTGACTTGCGACCGGGCCACGGTCCAGTCAACGGATTGCCGTGACCCGAGCCGGTGTTCGCCCTGAAACTGGGTCGAGAGCACGGTCCGCTCGACATACCGAAGCCGGTTGATTCTGAAGGCGCCGCCGAGGTTCTCACTTTCGCCGGTCTCGAGCCGGGCGTCATTGTCGGCGGTTCGGTTGTACGAGGTGTTGACCGAAATCCGGGTTCCCGAACCGATGTTGGTGCTGAGGTTCATCAGCCCGCCCAATAGGACGGAGGCCCGGCCGGTAGCGCCTTCGAACCGGTCGATTTCACTGACGATTCCGGGCTGGCTTCCGGGCTGGGCATAGGCCCGCCGCTGCTGGTCCTGAATTTCCTGACCGTACGAATAGGTGCCGGAAAAGAGGTAGCCGATCCGCTGTCCGATGACCGGGTCATTGCCGCCGAGCGAAAAGCTCAGCGACGAGTTCGGAAGACCGGAACCACTTGGGGCGCTCCAGGCATTTCGGAACGATCCAACGATCGCGTTGACTTGAGCCTGCGACGGCGACGGCTCGAATCCACCCGCCGCGCCGACCAACCCCGGCAGCCGCCGGTCGCGCGATCCAAAGGCCAGCCATTCGAGGCCTTCGTTGGGCGCGCGAAGGATGGTCTTGCTGGTGGCCCGGCTGTTGAAGCCGGTCGAGGTTGACAGCACGAACTGACGGTTGGTCGGAAACTCGCGGGTGCGAATGTTGACTTGAGCGCCGCTGAAGTCGCCCGGCAGGTCGGGCGTAAAGGTCTTCGAGGTTGTGATGCTCTGGAGCAGGCCGGAGGGAAACATGTCGAGTGGGACCACCTTCCGTTCCGGCTCGGGGCTCGGAATCCGGACCCCGTTGAGCGATGTGGTGGTGTACCGCTCACCCAGGCCCCGGACGAACACGTACTTCCCGTCTTGGACCGTGACCCCGCTCACCCGCTGAACCGCGGCGGCGGCGTCGCCGTCCGGGCTCCGGGCAATCTGTTCGGCCGTGACGGCGTTCATCACCCCAACCGAGTTCTTCTGCTCGTTGAGTGCGTCGGCCACCGAGCCCCGCTCGGCCTCAGCGGTGACGTTCAGTTCCTCGAGCTGCACGGTCTCGGCGTTGAGGACAATGTCTTGGGTCGCGACCCCGGACGGCGGCACCTTGACGCCAGTGACAAGTTTGGGTCCGTACCCGATCATCCGGACCCGAACCCCGACTTCCCCGGGCGGCACCTCGGCAAAGGCGTAGCGGCCGTCGATCGCGGTGGTCGTCCGCCGGGGGGTGGCGAGGCCAACCAGTTCGACCACGGCCCCCGCCACCGGAACCCCCTGCTCGGCATCGACGACTTTGCCGACCACCCGGCCGGGAGCCTGCGCGGCCATCGGCGCCGCCATGAGGGCTAGGGCCAACCAGATCTTCATCGTCTCGACTCGGCGTTGAATGGTTTCTCGAACGAGGCAAACCTGGCCAACGCGAGTCTCTGATTGGGCACGTCCAGGCAACGATCGTGTCACGGCGACCGGTGAGATCGCCCCACGGCCTCTTCTGGGTCACGAACGGGTCACGACGGCCAGATGACGGGTGGTACTGATCGTGGATGACGAGCCGCTGGCGCGGGAGCGACTGGCGGGGCTGGTGCGGGTCGTGGCGCCGGAGGCTGGGGACCGGGAAGCCGCGGATGGAGACGCCGCCGTCCTGCTGATCGGGGCCTGGGCTCCCGACGCCGTGATCTTGGACATCCAGATGCCGGGGCGGTCCGGGTTCCAGGTCATCGAGGCCGTCGGCCCCGGTCGGATGCCACCCACGATCTTCGCCACCGCCCACGACGATCATGCGGTGACGGCGTTCGAAGTGGCCGCAGTCGATTATCTCCTCAAGCCGTTCGATGAGGAACGCTTCCAGGCGGCCTGGCGCCGGCTGATCGGGGTACTGGCCTCCGGGGCCCTGATGGAGGAGGCCCGGCGGATCGCGGTACTGATTGGGGCCGAGTGCCGAGTGCCGAGTGCCGAGCCCCGAAAATTCGCCGACCGGGTGGTGATCAAGAAAGACCAGCGGACCGTCATGGTTCCCCTCGCCGACGTCTTCCTGGTCGAGTCGTCCGGTAACTACGTTCTGCTCCATACCGCCGGCGAGAAGCACACCCTCAGAGAATCCCTCGCCAGCCTCGAGTCGAGACTCGACCCGAGCCGGTTCGTCAGGATCCATCGCCGCTTCATCGTCGATCTCAACGCCATGAAGGAGATCCAGCCGTGGTTCGGCGGCGACCAGATCATGCTGCTGAAGGACGGGTCCAAACTCCGGGTCAGCCGAAGCCATCGCGAGGTCCTGGCCCGCCGAATCGCGGGGGAGGTTTGACGGCCGCCGGCCGCGCTCGGCTCATCCTTGTCGCCTTCTGGGTCGTTCCCGCGCTGGTCGCCACGGTCGGGCTTTGGCTGGTGCCGTCCCGGCTCAATCCCGACCTCACGGTGTGGCAGTCCCTGGCGTCCCAGTTGCTGATGTGGCTCGCATGGGGCGGATGGTCCCTGGTGATTGCCGCCGTCGGCAGCCGGTTCCCGTTTCAACCCGGCGCGATGGCACGGGCGTTCGCTGCCCACCTGCCATTGTCAGTCCTGGTCATCGCGGGTCAAATCCTGATCGTCAATGCGGTGAGCCTCGGGTTCGGGATGAGCGAACGACGCGGGCTTGACAGCATGCTGCTGATTGGGATCCGTCAGTATGGCGATCTCTTCACGGTGATTTTCTGGGCGATCGTCCTGGTGCAGGTGTCGCTTCGTTGGTATACGCTGACGGCCCGGTTGGGCCAGGATCTGGCCGTGGCCCAGTTGCGGGCGCTCCAATCGCAGCTCAACCCGCACTTCTTGTTCAACGCGCTGAACTCGGTGGTGACGCTGATCGGCAAGGATCCGCCCCTGGCCCAACGAACCGTCGTGAGGCTGGCGGATCTGCTTCGGGCCACCCTCAAAGCCGGCGAAACTCAGGAGATTACCCTCCAGCAGGAGCTCGAAGTCACCACCCGGTACCTCGAAATCGAGCAGGTCCGGTTTGCCGACCGGCTCAAGGTGACGTGGGACATCGCCGTGACGGAACCGGTCCAGGTCCCCGCGTTCGGACTCCAGCCGTTGGTCGAGAATGCCATCCTCCACGGGATTGGACCCCGTCCGGGTCCGGGCCGCCGGTCATCAGCGCCCGGCGAGAAGGCGACACCTTGGTGTTGACCGTGGAAGACGACGGTGCCGGTCCGAAGGGGAAACCCGGCAAGGTCGGGGGCGGCGGTGGACTGGCGAACTTGAGGGCGCGGTTAGCCCGGCTCTACGGCGAGGCGGGCCAGCTCGAACTGGCCGAGCGTCCGGGTGGTGGAACGGTCGCGACCCTCCGGCTTCCCCGTCAGCCTATCGGATCTTGAGGGCCAGCAGCACGGTCGGCGCCAGCGTCGTGCCCGGTTTTCGCCGCCCTTGGTCGTCATATTTTTCCCATTGGCTGTTGGCGACATAGATCAGATCGTGGCCGACCACCGTGGCAATCGTCGGCTCATCGGCCAGGGGCTGGTGAATCGGCGCCCAGTCGGTCGTCCGCGGTGTGGTTCGTTCCGATTCGAGTTCGCGGCCCCTGTTCGGGGCCCGGATTCGCCTCGAGCCGCTCGGGCGATCGACCGAATCGGACGGGCGGGGCGGGTATCTCATCGCGTCGCTCCCGACGGGACGCTACACCGCGTCCGTCCAAGCGATCGGCCATCGGCCGCTGCAGTTCGAGATCGTTGTTGGTGATGCTGACACCCTCGACGTTGAAGTCCGCCTCACGGCCGAAGTGGTCCGACTGCCTGATCTTGAAGCCCGCGGGCCCGGGTCTAAATTTCGGAGCGCGAAAATGGAAGAGCTCGAGCGGCGTCGGCGGACCGGACCCGGCCGGTTCATGACCCGAACGGACTTTCTCGGGAAAGAATCGTTGCCGCTCAGCAACGTGCTTCGAACCGTGACCAGCGTCCGCCTCGTGGTTCGGCCCTGGATGTGTGGGGGTGGATTTGCGGCGGCGACCGGTCGCGGCGGAGGCGGGTCGCAGGATTTTCATTTGTATTGTCCTTCCGATCCGAAGACGGCCTTTCCGGACGCCTGCTACCTGTCGGTCTATCTCGACGGCGCCCAGATCTGGGCCTGGGACCGGCACGACCCGCCGAACATCGATGACTATCTGGTCGGATCCTTGGAGGGGATCGAAGTGTATCGGGGCCCGAGCGAGCTTCCCCCAGAGCTCCAGAGTACCGGCAATCCGTGTGGGGCGATCCTGATCTGGACCCGCACTGGGGAAACCCCCTCCGAAAGATGAAGTCCCGGCCCTCTTGGGTTTCGCGGCGAACCCCCTGGGGCAATTCAGCCCTATTCTCATAAGACGTTGTTTCGTAAAGAGATAGCATTGTCGGCCGAGTCGGCACGGGCATTGCTCTTGTATCGGTCGTCAACTCTCTTCGAAAGCCTCGACCTTGCCGATCTCATCGCGACCATCCGGGCCCCATCGGTTTTCCGGCGATCGGCTGGTCTTCGGCAGTCCGTTTGGTCGGCGGTTGCTGTTGCTGTTCATCGGCTCGGCGTTGGTGCCGACGCTCTTGGTCGCCGTGCTCTCGTTCCAGAGCGTACGAGGCCAACTGGCCACCCAGAGCGAGGATCGCCTCCATGCCACCGCGAACTCGATTCAGCGGGTGGTCTACGACCGGCTCGAAACCATTGACGCGGACCTCCGTCGGAACGGGGCGAGCTTGATTCGTTGCGCGGGGGGCGCCGCGGATTCGGCGTGCGGGGATGAACTGACCTACCCGTTCGCTGCAGCGGCTCTCTATGACCCGGCCACCGGCACCGTCCGCGCCTTGGTCGGCAACCTGACCGCCGCGGCCGCCGCGCTTCCGTTTCCGAAAATCGCGGGCGGTTCCAGTGCGGTCGTCGCCGACCTCGTTGATGGCAAACCGCGGCTGATCATGCTCCATCATATCGCCGTTCCCGACGGAAACGGCCCCATCCTGATCGGCCAACTGAGTCTGGATTTCCTCTGGACCCCAGCCGACGCCGACATGCTGCCCGAGTCGATCCTGTTCGCCTGGATCGACCCGGCCGTGGGCATTCTAGCCGCCAAGGGCGAATCGCCGCGACTTGGCGACGAGGCCGCCGGCCGTCTGGGATCCGCGCCGAGCGGCGGGTTCGAGTGGTCCGGTGCTCACGAATCATATCTCGCGGCCTACCGGTCCTTTCCGATGAGCCGCCGGCTTCAACTGCCGGCGTGGCGGGTCGTGGCGAGCGAGCCGACCAGGCAAGTGCTCGCGCCGATGGCCGACTTCACCAAGATCTTTCCGCTGCTGCTGATTCTTGGCGTCGTGGTGGTGGCCGGGTTCGCCCTCAGTCAAATTCGCCGGAGCCTGGTGCCGTTGATGGTGCTTCAGCGGGGAACCCGGCGGGTCACCGGGCAGGACTTCGAGACCCGGGTAGAGGTGACCAGTGGCGACGAATTCGAGGAACTTGCCGCCTCATTCAATGCCATGGCGGGTCAACTGGGGCGTCAGTTTCGGTCGGTGACCATCGCCGCGGAAATCGACCGCGCCGTGCTGTCGTCGGTTGACCGGGCCACCATCGTCGATACGGCCCTCAAGCGGCTGCCGGAGCTGGTCCCCTGCGAGGCGTTAGGCATCGCTCTGCTGGATGGGGCGGACGGAGCGGCGTGTGGATTGGGGTGGCGGGCTAACGGGGCCGGCCTCGTCGAAACGGTCGGACACCCGATCAATTTCAGCCCGGCCGACCTGTCGGCGTTGCGGGCCCGGGACGAGCAAATGGTCTATCGGCCGGACCGGTCGGTGCCACAATTCGTCGCCGACATCATTCGGGGTGGGAGCGGGACCATCAACGTCCTGCCGCTCCGGTTCGGGGGAATCCTGTTCGGTGCCATGGCGGTTCGTCGCGGCACCGGCGCCGGCAGCGACTCGGCCGATCTGAGCCAGATCGGGCGGCTGGCCGACCACGTCGCCGTGGCGCTCAGCAATGCCCGGATGGTGGATCGGGTCAAGTTCCTGGCATTCTATGACAACCTGACCGGCCTGCCGAATCGGATGCTCTACAAGGAGCGCCTGACCCAGGCGTTGGCCCGGGCGGCCCGGAGCCGGCGCCACGTGGCAGTCTGTTTTCTCGATCTCGATCACTTCTCCGCCATCAACGACACCCTCGGCCACGACCTCGGCGACCAGTTGATCCGGGATGTCGCCGCCCGGTTGTCGGTCTGTTGCCGCGAGACTGACACGATCAGCCGGCTGGTCGGCGACTGCGGCCAACCGGAGGTCTCCCGGCTCGGTGGGGATGAATTCACGGTCGTCCTGCCCGACCTGACCGATGCTCAGGACGCCGACCGGGTGGCCCGGCGGATCCTTGATTGTTTCGGCGAGCCGTTCCGGCTCGGCACCAACGAGATGTACGTCTCGACCAGTATCGGGATCGCGGTCTATCCCGAAGACGGGCACACCATCGAGGACCTCGTCAAGAACGCCGACGTCGCGATGTATCACGCCAAGGAGAACGGCCGCAACACCTGCCGGCTCTATTCACCGGCCATGAATTCCGAGGCGATGGGACGGATGCGCCTCGACCAACAACTCCGGCGGGCGGTCGACGCGGGCCAGTTCGCGATGGTCTATCAGCCGATCGTCAACACCCAGTTGGGAACCGTGGTCGGTGCCGAGGCGCTGGTGCGATGGAATCATCCGGAGCGGGGGCTCTTGTCGCCGGGCGAGTTCATTTCATTGACCGAGGAGTCGGGTCTGATCGTCCGGCTCGGCGAGTGGATTCTCCGAACCGTGTGCGCCCAGGGGAAAGTCTGGGCCGATCAAGGACTCGGTCCGCTCCGGTGGTCGGTGAATCTGTCGGGCCGTCAGCTCCAGCGGCCCGACATCGTCGACCTGATTCGGGAGATTCTCGGAGAAACAAAACTTCCCCCCCAGTCCTTGGTGCTGGAACTCACCGAAAGCGTGTTGATGCAGCCCGATAGCCCGGTGGCGGCCTCGATTCAGTCGTTGGCCGCGCTCGGCGTCCAGTTTGCCATCGACGACTTCGGGACCGGCTATTCCTCGCTCAGCTACCTCAAGCACTTCCCGGCCGACACGTTGAAAATTGATCGGTCGTTCATCACGGACGTCTTGACCGATCCGGACGACGCCGCCATCACCTGCGCCGTGATTGCGCTCGGAAAGGCGCTCGGCATCTCGGTCGTGGCCGAAGGGGTCGAAACCGAAGCGCAGGCCGCCTATCTCGCCCAGAGTGGCTGTCAACTGATCCAAGGCTACTTCGTGGGACAACCGATGCCGCCCGAGGAATTTGCCGCGTTCTTCCCGGTGCTGGGCAGCCGCCTTCGCGCCGGCATGACGGCGGTCCCGGGCTAGCCCCCGAGCAGGAGCTTGAGGCCGGCCACCAGCAGGACGACCGCCAGCAGCCGCCGAATTGCCCGCACCGGAAACCGCCGGCTGCCGCAGTATCCCCCCAATCCGCCCCCTGCCACGGCCACGATGGCGAGCGTCGCGGCAATCGCCGGCAGCGACCGGCCGCTCGACACGAAGCCGCTCAACCCCGAGATTGAGTTGACCAGAATGAACGGCGCCGACACCGCAGCGGTCTCTTTGGTCGTAGCCCAACCGAACCAGAGCATCAGCGGAGTGAGAAAGATGCCGCCCCCCGTGCCGGTCAGGCCGGCCAGGAGACCGAGCCCGGACCCCACGGCCAGCGCCACGGCGAGGGGCGGAAACCGGGTGACCGGTGGGTCCTCCGTCTTGACGGCGAACCGGGCGGCGGACAGGAGGAGAATGGCCCCGACCAGGATCTTGAACAGAGCGGTGGGGACGTGCAGGTATCCGCCCAGGAACGCGGCGGGCACCGACACCACGGCAAAGGGCCAGAACCGGCCCCAGGCAAAGTATCCGGCCCGATAGAACTGGTAGGCGGTGAGCGCGGCGACCAGGATATTGAGGACCAGCGCCGTCGGCCGGATGACGTCCGCAGCCAGGCCCGCGAGCGCCAGGACCGCGATGTATCCCGACGCACCGGCATGGCCAACCGAAGCGTAGAGGAACGCAATGGCGCCGATGGCAAGATGAAGGAGTGAAAGCTCGGCCGTAGTCATCGGCCTCAATATATCGGGCTCGGCACTCGGCGCTCGGCGCTCACCGGCCCCACGGACCGCCGAGTGCCGAGTGCCGAGCGCCGAGTGCCGAGCTAAACCCCCTCGGCCGCCACTTCGGCGATCAGGTCGCCGAGGTCGGGGATACCGGTGCCTTTGGAGCTCGACGTCATCAGCAGCTCCTCGGGGTCGATTCCGAGGTCCGCGGCTCGGGCTCGGTGGGCAACGGCGCGCGCCGATTGGGTCAGCTTGTCGGATTTTGTCAGCACCACGATCGTCTCCCGCTTGGCATCGGCGAGGAGCTCGCTGATGGTCAGGTCGTCCTCGGTTGGCTGGTGACGGATGTCGAGCAACCAGACCACGGCTCGAAGTCCCGGCCGCCGGCTGATGGCGCCGTTGATCAACTGGCGAAGCCGCTTTCGTTCGGCCAACGACAGTTTCGCGTAGCCGTAGCCGGG
>JAYTTT010000037.1:0-11802 GCA_043744895.1 Gemmatimonadota bacterium
GCCGAGTGCCGAGTGCCGCGCGCCGAGTGCCGAGCTCACGCATAGGGGTCGTCGGCAGGTTTGAGTGAGGCGACGCCGGCGCGGGGGGCCACCGAGCGCACTTTCACTTCGCGGCCGAGGCATTTCGTGAAGAACGCGGTGACATCGTCGGGGCGGTTCCGGATCGTGGCGTGGAGGGCTCGGACCACGTCGTCGGTGGCGCGGCCGAAGACCAGGTCTTTGATCCGGGTCACCGACACCGACGAGCTCAAGGCCCGGAGCCGGCGGGCAACGGCGTCCTCAAAGGGAACTTCCACCTCGGGCGGGAAACGTTCGACGCCTTCCCGGCCCGAAAGCACCGACGGGCGGGGGAACTTGACGAAGATCGGCTGGGTGAAGTGGGGGTGGCGGAGCATCAGCTCGCCCTTGGGCAGCGAGGCGAGCTTGGCCTTGATGGCGGGAGACAGAATACCGTAGCCGGGCGTCGATAACTCGTCGGCGTCGAGCCGGCCGAAGACCGAGGTGCCGGCGTTGCCGACCACCCGTTTGTGGACTTGGGACCGGAATTGCTGGGCCGAGAACAGGACCAAGCCGAGATAGCGGCCCCGCTCGGAAAGATCGAGAAGCATCTTTCGGACGTAGGTGTCGTGCCCTTCCTGGGGGGCGTACTTGTTGAGCTCATCGACGAAGACGACCACGTGCTCGACGCCCAAGTCCCGGCGCTCGAGATGCTCGCGAAGCTTGGACACGATCCGGGCAAACACCAGGTCCTGGGCCAGCGGATCGAGCCCCGCGACGTCGACCACGTAGATGCTCCGGTCCTCGAACGTGCCCCAGGGCAGGTCGTTCACTTCGCCGTCGTCGGTGACCAGCCCCTTCGAGCGGGTGCTGATGTTACCGAGCCGGTTTCGAATCTTCCGGATCGTGGCGACGTGGTGGGTCCGCCAGATCTCCGATCGGCCGGTGGTTTCCAGGAACTCAAAGATCGATTTGAAAAACCCCTCGAGTTCGGCGAAGGTGCGGACCATGAAGGTCTGTCCCGACACCTCGTCGCGGAATTCCTTCCCTACCACCCGTTCGGCCAGAAAGTCGATGAAGCCGTCCGCCTTGGCATCGATGTCATCCCGATTGAGCAGCACCTCGGTGTAGTCGAGCACTTCACGCAGGCCCCACACCAGCGGCTCCGTCGGCTTGAGTTCGGGATTGGTTCGCAGGGTATTGAGGTTGACGCCGTCGTTCTTGAATGGCGCGAAGTACCGGACCTTCTGAAACGGACCCGAATCGAGCCCGAGCCGCTCGTAGATCCGGCGATCTTCGTCGGTCAGGGCGCCGGGCTGATCGAGGAAGAGAAGATCGGGACCTTTGACGTTGAAGCAGAGAGCCGCGATCCGCCCCTTGTGGGCCGGGAACCGCTGAAAAATCGAGGTCAGGAAGAACTCGACCGCCGAGGTCTTGGTGGCCAGGCCCGACACCCCGGTGATGTTCAGGTGGGCGGCCTCGGGCCCGAGGAGGAAATCGGCGTCGATTTCGATCGGCGCCTCCAAACCCCCGGCCGCGTAGAGGCCCACCGGTACGCCCGTCGGTTTGTCACCCGTGGTATAGGCGTCCATCCGGAGGGCCACGCCGACGTCGGCGTCGGTGGCTAAGTACACTTCGCCTAACGGGACCGACTGGAGCGGTTCCTCGGGCACGTGCCGGAGCACCGCGGTCTGATAGAGGCGGATCTCGCTCCGGTGGCTGGGCTCGATGGTGCCCGCGGGGTCGCCGTCGGCGGCGTAGACGGCATCCATCGGGGTGGCCAGATCGGAGTAGGCGAACGCATCGGTCACCACGCCGTAGACCGTGCGGCCCGGCCCGGCGACCCGAACGATTGACCCGATGCCCACCGCCGACTCACGGGCCGTCCAGAACAGGAACTGGTGCGGCGTGCTCGGCTTCATCTCGGTCGCGACGACCCGGCCGATCATCGCGCCCTCAGATGCCGCTCCACCGTGGCCACGCCGTACAACAACCGGTCCCACCGCGGATCGGGCCGGCTGAGCGGCACCCGTTCGGCCAGAATCCACCGGGACAGTTCATCGGCCCGTTCGACTCCCTGGGCCGACTCGGCCACCTCGACCCGGACCAAACCGTGAAGGAGATCCTGGCCTTCATAGGGCCAGAGCCTGAGCGCCCAGGAATGGACCTTGGCGAACCGCCACATGGCCGGCTCGAAGACGCTGGTCCGGTGATGGGCCGGCAACGTGAGGTACCGCTTCAGGTCGGGCCCGTCGAACGGGAGCGTGGCATGACTCTTCGAAATTCCGATCGTCTTCGGATCGCGGGCCCAGGTCTCGGCGTCGGAAATGACCCCGTCCACGATCAGCCAGTCATCGTGGGTCGCCCGGAATCGGGCCCCGACCGTCCGTTCCAGCCCGGCGCGCGCCCGGTCGATGGCTCGGTGGGCGTTCTCCAATTCCTTGAGCGGGTGGACCTGCTCGGTGGCCTCGAAGCCGTACGGTTCAAACTCGTCACCCTCGATGGTGAGTTCCGCTAAGACGTCCTGGCGGGTCACCAGGATCCGTCGCTCGGCCCGCTCGACGGTGGTAAAACGGCCGTTGACCCGAAGCCGAACGGCCGCCGCGATCAGCGCCGCGACGATCGGCACCGTGTCGAAGTAGCCGACCACTTCATAGCGCTGCGTCCCGTCGAGGAACGCCATCGGTTCGGGACAGGGCGTCGGCACCCCGACCCCTTTCGCCGCGAGCACCGTCCCTTCGATCAGGCGCGAGGGCGCCAGGCGGTAATCGTCCGGCCGCCCTTCGACCGCCGGCGGCATCGTTGACGCCACCGTCACCCGACCACCCCGGCCGAATCCGCGCCGGAGCCGCTCGAACAGCAGCGCGCTGCTCACACCGTCCCGGCCTCGAACTCGGCAAAGCAGCGGATGATCCGGTCGACGGCCTTTTCAATGTCCTTTTCCGACGTCGCATACGAGAGCCGAACCCAGCGATCGTCGCCGAACGCGGCCCCCGGTACCAGGGCAACCCCGTGCTCGCCCAAGACCCGCTCACAGAACTTGGTACCGGTAAGCCCGCCCTTCGGCACCAGCCCGTCAACCCGGAAGAAGAGGTAGAACGCACCATGGGGTTCCACGAACTCAACCCCGGGCGCCTCGGTCCGGAATCGCTCGACCAGCCGGTCGCGCCGCTTCCGAAACGCCGCCGTCATCTTGACCACTTCCTGCTCGACCCGCGGATCGGAAAACGCCATCGCGGCCGCCACCTGGGCCGGATGGTTGGCCCCGGTCGTGGTGTGCGACTGGAGATTCCCCATCGCCTTGGCGATCGCCGCCGGAGCGTACGCCGCGCCGATCCGCCAGCCCGTCATCGCATACGCCTTGCTGGCGCCGTAAATGACAACGGTCCTTTCGAGGTAGTCATCGGGCAGGTCGAAGAACGACGGGGCGGGCCCCGACCCGAAGTGGATCCGGCGATAGATCTCGTCGCTGATGATCCAGACGTTGTGGCTCCGGGCCCAGTCCCCGATGGCTTTGAGTTCGCTCAGGGTATACACCGCCCCGGTCGGATTGCAGGGAGAGCAGAGGATCAAACCGCGGACCAGCCGATCGGTGTGCCGCTCCAGATCCTTCACGCTCACCTTAAGCCCCCACTCCACCTCGCCGGGGACCATCACCGGTTCGGCCCGGGCCAAATGGACGATTTGCGGATAGGAGACCCAGGCCGGAGACGGGATCAAGACCTTGTCCTTCGGCCCGAAGAGGGTGAAGCAGGCGTTGAACAACGACTGCTTGGACCCGGTGCTGATCACGAACCGATCGGGGTCGACCGCCCGGCCGCCCGACAACTCGCTCAGGTGCTTGGCCATCGCGGTTCGGAGTTCCCCGATGCCGATATTCGGCGGGTACCGGGTCAGGCCCTTTTGGATCGCCTGAATCCCAGCCTGGGCCGCCGGGGCCGGGGTGTCGAAATCGGGCTCGCCGACGCTCAGATCGAGCACGTCCTTGCCCAGCGCCCTGAGCCGGCGAGCCTCGGTGTTGATGGCAATCGTTTCGGAGCCCTTGAGATGGGCCACATTGCTGGACAGCGGCTCGGGGAGGCGAAGAACCTTGGTCACGAAAACCCGCCAGATTTGAGGTCGATGATCGGAAGGTTCGTGGGTTGTTTCGGCGATGTCAATGTTATATTAACCGCCTAAGCACCTCTCTTTCACAACCGAGACGCCCGTGTCTGATATCGCCGCTCGTGGCGCCAACCTGGTGTTGGCTGCCCCTCCGTCGCCCGACTATGCCATTGCGGTCCTCACCGCCGTCCTCGGCCGGGTCCCAGACACGCGTGCCAATCCCCTCCTTTTGTTGGTTCCGGAATCGGCCCTGACGCCTTGGGCCGAGGCGGCCGCGTCCGCGGCCCGGTCGCTTGGCAAAGTTGCCGCCCAAGGGTCGACGGCGGCCCGGGCCGGCCACCATCTGGTGGGCCGCCGGGTCGACTGCCTGGTGACCACGGTGACCGTCGCCGACGAGCTCCTCCGCCGGAGCGCGCTCCCGGTGGCCGAGTTCTCGGCGGTCGCGGTGGCCTGGCCCGAGCTCGAGACCCAAGACGACCGGTTCGTCGCGGTCTTCGCCGACCTGCCCAAAGACACCCAGCGGATCGTCTTCACCGCCGACTCTGAGCGGATCGCCCCCTTCGTCGAACGGTATGCCTGGCGGGCCGCGGTAGCCGGGCCGCTCGGGGCCGAACCGGCCGAACGTCTGGGCCGGATTCGGGTCGCGTCGATCGGGTGGGACCAGCGGCGCCGGGCGCTCGGCCTCTTGGTGGATGCCCTCGATCTCGATCAGGTCACCGTCTGGTGCGTCGACCCCACTACCGCCGCGGCGGTTTCAACCGGGCTCGCCAGTCACGGTGTGGCCGTCGGCGAGGGCGAGTTCACGATCTACTACGATCTTCCCACCCCCGACATTCTGGCCCAGGCCAACCCGGCGCGATCGGTGTTGTTGATGCCGCCGGGCACCGAGCATTACGTCTCACGGCTGGTGGTCAAGCGAGAGCCGATCAACTTGCGGGGCGCGGGCGACGAGGCCGAGCGGGCCATTGCCGCCGATCGGCGGGCGATTCGAAGCCGGATCGACGCCGGCCCCGATCGGGCCGCCTTTGCCACGGTGGCCCCGTTGCTGGATCAGTATCCCGCCTCCGACATCGTGATGGCCCTCTATTCCTTGTGGACCGGAGCCAAGGCGGCCATCCCGGCCCCCGCCGGTCCCCCGATCCGCCCGATGCCATCCGCTCGCGCCGCAATGCCCAAGGTCTGGGCCAGCGTCGGAAACAAAGAGGGCGTCACGCTCGGCGAGTGGATGGGACTGCTCAGCATCGATCTCGGCATTCCCCGCGAAAAGCTCGGGCGGATCGACGTCAAGGACAGCTTCACGTTGATTGAATTCGGGACCGAGGACGCCGCCACAGAGGCGGCCGAGAAGCTGGCTGGGCGGACGTTCAAGGGACGCCGCCTGACCGCGCGCGTCGATCGCGGCGCGAAACCACCGCGCCGAACGCCTTGACCATCGGCGCCGGGTCGGATATCGTGGGTCATGATGTACCACGCCTCGCGCACCGGTTCGATCGAGGTCATCGCCGGTGTCATGTTCAGCGGAAAAAGTGAAGAGCTGATCCGGCGGGTTCGGCGAGCCCTGATCGCCCGCCGGCGGGTTCAGGTCTTCAAGTCGCGCCTCGACGATCGCTACGGCGGCATCACCCGAATCTCGAGCCACACCGGCGTCGAAATCGAAGCCGTGCCGACCGACCATTCGGCCGAGATTTTCCGCCAGGTCCGGCCCGACTCCGAGCTGATCGCCATCGACGAAGCCCAGTTCCTGGACGCCGGCATCGTCGCGGTCGCCACCGGCCTCGCCGAGCGGGGCGTCCGGGTTATCGTGGCCGGCACCGACACCGACTTTCGAGGCGATCCCTTTGGCAAGATGGGCGAACTCATGGCCATCGCCGAGCACGTCGACAAGCTCCAGGCTATTTGCGTCGTCTGTGGCGACCTTGGCTGCCGGAATCAGCGCCTCATCAACGGCCGCCCCGCCCGCTACGATTCGCCAACGATCATGGTCGGCGGAAGCGAAGCGTACGAGGCCCGGTGTCGGCGCTGCCACCGGGTGCCGCGCCGCGACGAGGACCAAACTCGGATCCTCTAGGCTATGCTCAACGTCGGACTCACCGGAAACATCGGGTCGGGAAAATCCACTGTGGCCCGGCTCTTTGCCGACTGGGGCGCCGCCGTCATCGACGCCGACGCCATCGTCCACGAACTCCAACAGCCGGACACCCCGGTCTTCAAGGCCATCGTCGCCAAGTTCGGTGAAGAGGTGCTGGCGCCGGATAGTACCCTCGACCGGGCCGCCCTTCGGGCTCGGGTGTTCGGCGACCGGAATGCGCTCGCCGCGCTCAACGGGATCGTCCACCCAGCCGTGGCCGCGGAGCGGGATCGGCTCATGGCCGAGGCGAAAGCGGCCCGGACGAAAATCTTGATTCAAGACATTCCGCTCCTCTTCGAGCTCATGGACCCGGCCGCATTCGACGCCGTGGTGCTCGTCGATGCCCCGGTCGCGGCCCGCCGCGAACGTCTGGAACGACTTCGGGGGCTGGACCCGGCCGCCGCCGAATCGATGATCGCCGCCCAACGGCCATCGGCGGAAAAACGGCCGAAAGCAACCTTCATCATCGACAACGAGGCCGGCTTCCCGACCCTCGAGGCACGGGCCCGAACGGTGTGGCGTCAACTCGAACGGCGAGCCGCCCGTTCGCCTTGACCACGCCGCCCCGGGCGGGTATCCTGCTACCCGTCAATTCCGCTAGGAAAACCGGTGGCCAACGTCCCCGAAGATCTTCGCTACACCGCCGATCACGAATGGGCCCGCCGCACCTCGGATCCGGCCATTCTCGAGATCGGGATCACCGAATACGCCCAGGGCGAACTCGGCGATGTCGTCTTCGTCAACCTCCCTAAGGTCGGGGAGACCTTCGCCGAGCACCAGGCGTTCGGCACGATCGAAGCGGTCAAAGCGGTGTCCGACCTGTTCAGCCCGTTGCCCGGCCAAATCGTCGCGGTCAACGGGGCCCTCGACGCCGACCCGGCCGTCGTGAATCGGGCCCCGTACGCCGACGGGTGGATGATCCGGCTCAAGCTCGCCGATCCGGCGCAATTCGACACGCTGCTCACCCCCGCGGCGTATCGATCCCAGATCGGCGCCTGAGCGTCTCCGCCCTGCCTTCGAATCTGCTCGATGCCCCGGGGTGCCTCGAGCCACCTGCGGGGCATCGTCGCTCGAACTTGTGACCTGATCGTGATCCCATGACCCGACCCGCCGCGACCTTTCTCGACCGCCACTTGGGCCCTCGAAGCACCGACATCGAGTCGATGCTCAAGACGTTAGGCTACCCGAGCGTGGACGCCCTGATCACCGCCCTCGTGCCGAAGGATATCCGGCTCGGCCGTGCCCTCGACGTGCCGGCCGCCTGCAGCGAGCCCGAGGCGCTGGCGGAGCTGGCCGCCCGAGCCGAGGCCAATCAGGCGCTCCGGACCTATATCGGCATGGGGTACTCCAACTCCCATATCCCGGGAGTGGTCCAGCGGAACATCTTCGAAAACCCCGGCTGGTACACCGCATACACGCCCTACCAGCCCGAGATCGCCCAGGGCCGGCTCGAAGCCCTGCTCAATTTCCAAACCGTGATCAGCGACCTGACCGGCCTTGCCGTGGCCAGCGCTTCGCTCCTCGACGAAGGCACCGCCGCCGCCGAAGCCATGGGCTTGTCGCTCGCGATGGCCCCGGCCGGACCGGGCAAGAAGTATCTGATCGACGCCGCCTGCCACCCCCAGACGATTGCCCTGGTCGAAACCCGGGCCGAAGCGCGGGGCGTCGTCTGCGAGGTGGCCGATCCGGTCGCGTTCCAGTTCGACACCACCACGATCGGCTGCCTGCTCCAGTATCCCTGCACCCAGGGCAGCGTCCGCGACTTTGGCGGCATCTGCGAACGAGCCCATGCGGCCAATGCGTTGGTCACGGTGGCCACCGATCTCCTCGCCCTCGCGATGCTGGTCCCGCCGGGCGAATGGGGGGCCGATATCGCCGTCGGCAACTCCCAGCGGTTCGGCGTCCCGTTAGGCTACGGCGGGCCCCACGCCGCGTTCATGGCCACCAAGGACGCCTTCAAGCGCCACCTACCGGGGCGGCTGATCGGCGTGTCCAAGGATCGCGACGGCCGGCCCGCCCTCCGGATGGCGCTCCAGACCCGCGAGCAGCACATTCGGCGCGAAAAGGCCACCAGCAACATCTGCACCGCCCAGGTTCTCCTGGCCGTCATGGCCAGCATGTATGCGGTCTATCATGGGCCCGAGGGAATTCTCGCCATTGCCCGGCGAACCCATCACCGAACCAAGCTGTTGGCCAAGGCCCTCGAGAAGCTCAGGTTCGCGGTGGTCCATCCCGCCTACTTCGATACCATCGCCGTCGAAACCGACCTCGCCACCGCTTCGGCCATTCAGGCCGCCGCCAACCAGCGGGGCATGAACCTCCGGGCCATCAGCGCCACCCGGATCGGGATTGCCCTCGACGAAACCACCCGGCTCGAAGACTTGGCCGATCTGGTGGCCTGCTTCGACCCGGCCGGCAAATTCAAATTCGACCCCGCCGCGCTCGAAAAAGAGCTCGGCGATGTCATTCCCGGCGGGCTGACCCGGACGTCAAGCTTCCTGACCCATCCGGTGTTCCGGCGCTATCGCTCGGAAACTGAGATGCTCCGCTACATCCGCCGGCTCGAGGCCAAGGACTTGTCGCTGACCGCCGCCATGATTCCGCTCGGCTCCTGCACCATGAAGCTCAACGCCACGGCCGAGATGGTCGGGGTCAGCTGGAAAGGCTTCGGCGGCATCCACCCCTTCGCGCCGATTAACCAGACCCCGGGCTACCAGCAGTTGTTCGCCGAGCTGGAACGGTGGCTTTCGGACATCACCGGTTTGGCGAGGATTTCCCTCCAGCCTAACGCCGGCTCGCAGGGCGAGTATGCCGGCCTGCTGGTGATCCGGGCCTACCACAAGTCCCGCGGCGACCACCACCGGACCGTCTGCCTGATTCCCCAATCCGCCCACGGCACCAACCCGGCCAGTGCGGTCATGGCCGGCTTCGAGGTCGTGGTCGTCAAGACCGACACTCGCGGCAACATCGATCTAGCCGACCTCGCCAAGCAAGCGGAGGCCCACGCGGCCAACCTCGGCGCGCTGATGGTCACCTACCCGTCCACCCACGGGGTGTTCGAGGATGGCATCCGTACCGTGACCGAGATCATCCACCGCCATGGCGGCCAGGTGTACATGGACGGCGCCAACATGAACGCTCAGGTTGGCCTCACCAGCCCGGGCACGATCGGCGCCGACGTCTGTCACTTGAACCTCCATAAAACCTTCTGCATTCCCCATGGCGGGGGTGGCCCCGGGATGGGTCCGATCGGCGTAGCCTCCCATTTGGCGCCGTTCCTGCCGAGCCATCCAGTCATCCCGGTCGGGGGCCCCCAGAGCTGCGGCACCGTCTCGGCCGCGCCATGGGGCAGTCCGTCGATCCTCCCGATTTCCTGGGCCTATATCCGGATGATGGGGCCCGACGGGCTCAAAGCGGCCACCGAGATCGCCATCGTGAACGCGAACTACGTGGCGAAACGGCTCTCGGAGCACTTCAAGATCCTCTACACCGGCAACGAGGGCCTCATCGCCCACGAGTGCATCATCGACTTCCGGATGTTCAAACAGACCGCGGGCGTCGAGGTCGAAGACGTCGCCAAGCGGCTGATCGACTACGGCTTCCATCCCCCGACGGTGTCGTTCCCGGTAGCCGGCACCATGATGATCGAGCCTACGGAAAGCGAGTCGAAAGAAGAGCTCGACCGATTCTGTGATGCCATGATTTCGATCCGCGAGGAAATTCGAGCCATCGAATCCGGCACGGCCGAACGCGGCAACAACGTGCTCTCCCACGCGCCCCACCCGCTCGAAACGGTGCTGTCCGACTCGTGGAACCGGCCCTACTCGCGAGAGCTGGCCGGCTTCCCGTCGGCAGCCACCCGGGGTCATAAGGTGTGGCCAACGGTGTCGCGGATCGACGGGGCCTATGGCGACCGGAACTTGGTCTGCACCTGTCCGCCGATCGAAGCGTACGCGGGGGTGTGACCACCGGCGGCTTGCGGGGTTTTTGGATCGACCGGGCGCCCCGGCCCGGGTTCGAAAACATGGCGATCGATCACGCCATGTTCGACCTGAGCGAAGCGACCGGCGCCCACCTCTGGCGGCTGTACCGATGGGAACCGCACTGCCTCTCGTTTGGCCGCCACGAACCGGCCCGGCGCCGGTATCGCCTCGATCTGATCTCGGCTGAGCATCTCCCCTGCGTCCGTCGGCCCACCGGCGGGCGGGCGGTGTGGCACGCCCGGGAACTGACCTATGCCGTGGCAGCTCCACTGTCGCAATACGGCTCGCTCCATCTCGCCTATCGCACCATCCACCAAATCCTCGCCACCGCAGTGACCGCCCTCGGCGCCACGCCGGAGCTGGCCCCCGACCGAACCACCCCCGGCTTGGGCTCGGGCCCCTGCTTCGCGGTGGCGGTCGGGGGCGAGGTCCTCGTCGCCGGGAAGAAAGTGGTCGGCAGCGCCCAGCGCCGCGGCGAACGGGCCCTCCTCCAGCACGGCTCGATGTTGCTCGAGGACGACCAATCGCTGGTCCGCCGAGTCCACCTGGCGCCAAGCCCCGACGAGCCACCCGAGACGCCACTCGGCCCGCTCCTTGGCCGACCGCTCGATTTCGACACGGCCGCCGCGGCGGTGGCGGCGGCCCTGAGGGCCACTGGGCTCCCCGCCCTGCCGGACGGGGGACCTAACGAGGTACTCCGGAGGGCCGAAGGGCATTACGATACATACCAATCCGACGCCTGGACCTGGGACCGATGAGCTCCTTTCGACTGTTAGGCTTCGCCACGCTGGCCCTCGGCGCCGCCGGCCCCGCCCAAGCCCAGGATCGGCGTGATCACGGGACCATCGTGATCACGATCGGGGCGGAACCGACGCTGCCGGTTCCAACCTTGAGCTCGGCCAAGGCCAACGTCGACGTCGCGAGTCTGATGTTCCTGCCCCTCGCCCGCCCCGGGCGGAAACTGGTGACCACGGACGAGAAGAGCTTCGAGCCGGTGCTGGCCCGGTCTTGGAAACGCCGCGACTCGCTGACCCTCGCCTTCGACCTCGATCCGCGGGCCAAGTGGCATGACGGCGTGCCGGTCACCTCCCGGGATGTGGTGTGGAGCTTGAACCGAGCTCGCGATTCCAGCGCACCGCTCCCCTACTCGCTCCTTCTCCGCGACCTCGCCACCGTGACCGCCGAGGGGCCCCTCCGTGTCGTGGTGACCTTTCGACGGGCCTACGCCGAGCAGATGTACGACGCGGTCTTTCACGCCCCACCGCTACCGGCCCACCTGCTCGACACCATTCCCCCCGCCCGGCTCGCCACCTCGGCGTTCGTCTCGCGACCGGTCGGCAACGGGCCCTACCGCTGGGTGAAGTTCGAGCCTGGCCGGCAGGCCGAACTCGCCGCCAATCCCGATTTCTTTCTCGGTCCGCCGAAGCTCGACCGGGTCATCTTCATCATTGCCCGGGCCGGCGACGCCCAGCTCAACCTGATGCTCGACGGAACCAGCGACGCCTACGAAGCGGGCCTGGTCCCCCGCCAGATCACCCTGATCGTCGAGAAGCCGTCGCTCCGAATCCTGGCCCAGCCGTCGCTCGGCAT
>JAYTTT010000038.1:0-3003 GCA_043744895.1 Gemmatimonadota bacterium
ATCTGGCTGTCGCCCTCGCCGAGCGCGGGCAGCGCGGCGGTCAGCGCGTCAACCCCGACCGTGCCGCCCTCGAGATCGACCACGCACAAGAACGGGTTCACGCAAACGCCTCGGGAAACGGGACGAACTTCACCAATTGATCGGCATTCTCGTACACCGGCTGTCCATCGAGCTCGACCCAGGCGTGCGCCCGAAACGGATAGGGCTGAACGCCGACCCGGAGCGCGGCGGGGTGCCCGCTCCGCCGAAGCAGGACATGGAGGGCGACCGATTGTTCGAGACAGATGGCCCGGCCCGGAAAGAACGCCGCTGCCGTCGCGACCGCCCGGGCCACCTGCTCCGCCTCACCCCGTGGGGCCCGGTTCCGGCATCGGTCGCCTAACCATTTCGCCGCGCGGACCGTCCGGCGGAACCCCGCAAACTTGAGCGAGGCCCGGGCGGCCGACACGACCAAGAACGCGGCCAGTACCCCTTGCCGCCCCTTCATCGGACCTCCCGCACCAAGCCGTCGTTCAGCATCCCGGCCAACAGGCCGTCGAGGTCGCGAAGGATCTCGTCATGGGGCGCGTCGAACTCATCGGCGATTCGGTCCGTCAGCCCGACCGACGTGGCCGGCTCCTCGAGCAGATCCCAGACCCGGCAGGCCACGCCATCGAGCGAATAGAACTGCTCCGATCGAAGGTTCATCAACACGATCTTGTCACCGTGACTGACCGCCTTCACGTCGGCCGAACGACGGTACCGACCGGAGCCCTTCGGCGACGACAACCACCGCACACCCATGCGACCTCGCGAAGTGACGAGAGAGAGTTCCTGCTCTGGGGAAGGTGGAAGCGCGGAGGGGGGCCTGCAATACAAAAGGCGGCAAGTCCTTGCCGAACTACGTGCCGAAACCAATGGCCCTAACGCTGGCCGATCAGGGCCCTGCGACTCTTACCTAACGATGCTGCCACACCGGCGGCCGCTTGCCGAGAAAGGCATCGATCCCCTCCGAGGCGTCGGCGAACCCCATGTTCGAGGCCATCGCCCCTCCCGCCGTGGAGTAGGCGGCGTCGAGACCGGCATCGATCTGGTTGTAGAACACCCGCTTGCCCAGCGCGATCGTGGCCGCGCTCCGGGCCACGATCAGGTCGGTGAACTTGGCAATCTCGGCGTCGAGCCCGGCCGCCGGCACCACCCGGTTGACGAGGCCCCATGCCGCGGCGGTGGCCGCGTCGATCGGCTGGCCCGTCAGGAGCAGTTCCATGGCCCGTTTCCGGGGCACGTTCCGGCCCACGCCCACTGCCGGCGTCGAGCAGAAGATCCCGACGTTGACACCCGGCAACGCGAAGGTGGCGGTGTCGGCCGCCACCGCCAGGTCGCACATCGAGACCAATTGGCATCCCGCCGCCGTCGCGATCCCGTGGACCCGGGCAATGATCGGCTGCGGCATCTGGGTCAGCGCCACCATCATCCGGCTGCAGCCGTCGAACAGCCGGTTTTGCCAGCCGCCATCCTCGGCGTGGGCCCGCATTTCCTTCAGGTCGTGGCCGGCCGAGAATCCTCGCCCCTCGGCCCCGAGCACGATGACCCGGGCCTCGCTGGTTCGAGCCCAGGCAAGCTCGGCCTGGAGTGCCGCGATCATGGCCGTGGACAGGGGATTGAACCGGTCGCCCCGGTTGAGCGTCAGGTGGAGCACGGCCCCGCGGAGTTCCCGGAGAACGAACGGTGCGTCGGTGACGGTGGCGGTCATGAGATACTCCGGCTCAACTCAGGGGTCATTCGATGGCCGAGGCCGACTTGGCCTGCTGGCGGAGGACGAACTTCTGGATCTTGCCGGTGGAGGTCTTGGGCAACGTCCCAAACACCACCGTCTTCGGAATCTTGTAGTGGGCCAGCCGGTCGCGGCAATGGTCGATCAACTCGGCCTCAGTGACCGTCGCGCCCGGCTTGAGCTCAACGAACGCCCGCGGTGTCTCGCCCCATTTGGCGTCCGGCGCCGCCACGACGGCGGCGGCGAACACGGCAGGGTGATGGTAGAGGGCGTCCTCCACTTCGATCGAAGAGATGTTCTCGCCGCCCGAGATGATGATGTCTTTGCCCCGGTCTTTGATCTTGATGTATCCGTCGGGCTGCATCACGGCCAGGTCGCCCGGGTGGAACCAGCCGTCTTTCAGCGCCTCGGCGGTGGCCGTCGGGTTCTTGAGATAGCCCTTCATCGTGACGTTGCCGCGGAACATGATCTCGCCCATCGTCTCACCGTCCCGGGGCACCGGCTCCATCGTCTCCGGATCGATCACGTCGACCCCATCGACCAGGAGGTAGCGCACCCCTTGACGACCATTCTTGGCGGCCCGCTCTCGGACGTCGAGGTCGTTCCACGCTTGCTGCTTGGCGCAGACCGTGGCCGGTCCAAAGACCTCGGTCAGGCCGTAGACATGGGTCAGCTCGACCCCGCGGCGTTCCATCGCCTCGAGCGTCGCAATCGGGGGGGCCGCCCCAGCAATGAAGGCGTGGAGACGCTGGTCGATGCCGGACCAGAGCTCGTCCGAGGCGCCCAGCATCGTGTTGTGCACGATCGGCGCGCCGCAAAAGTGGGTGACCCGATGGGCCTTGATCAACCGGAACACCGGCTCGACCTCGACCTTGCGCAGGCAAATGTTGGTGCCCGCCAGCGCCGCGATCGTCCACGGGAAGCACCAGCCGTTGCAGTGGTACATCGGCAGCGTCCACAGGTACACCGGGTGACGAGGCATGCCCCAGGCCAGGATCTCGTTGAGCGCGTTGAGATGGGCCCCGCGATGATGATAGACAACCCCCTTTGGGTTGCCGGTGGTACCCGAAGTGTAGTTGAGCGAAATCGCATCCCACTCGTCGGCCGGCGGCTGCCACGCGAACTCCGGGTCGCCGGTGGCCAGGAAGGCCTCGTACTCGGCCTCGCCGAACCGGTCGCCCGGGCCGGCGTACTCGGAGTCGAGGACGTCGATGACCAGGGGCTTGGCGGCGCACTGGCCTAACGCGGCG